>NZ_JAMYTN010000006.1:0-378121 GCF_040322455.1 Mesorhizobium sp. M0139 | reverse complement strand
GTCTCTCGCCAAACCATCGCCGGTCCTCCGGCGGACAAGAAAACTGTCACCCATGCTATCGGTCCATTCTGTTACCTATCTATCCGGTTCGGACACCGGACATTTCTCCCCGTATAGAGACGGGGAGAAAGGGCAGCTTCAACGCTGCCGTCAGTCCTTCTTCACTGCCGCGACACGCAGCGACAGATCACGCAACTGCTGCGGCGACGCTTCCGAAGGCGCGTTCATCAACAAATCGTAGGCCTGCTGGTTCATCGGGAACATGGTGATCTCGCGCAGGTTCTTGGCCCCGACCAGCAGCATGACCACGCGGTCGACACCGGCCGCCATGCCGCCATGCGGCGGCGCGCCATACTGGAAGGCGCGATAGAGGCCGCCGAAGCGCTCCTCGACCGTGGCGCGGTCCAGCCCGACCGTCTCGAACGCCTTGACCATGGTCTCGGGCAAATGGTTGCGGATACCGCCCGAAGCGATCTCGAAGCCGTTGCAGACCATGTCGTACTGGAAGGCCTTGATGCCGAGCAGGTCGTCGCCGTTGAGCGCGTCGATACCGCCTTGCGGCATCGAGAACGGGTTGTGGGCGAAGTCGATCTTCTTCTCCTCCTCGCTCCATTCGAAGAACGGGAAGTCGACGATCCAGCACAATTCGAAGCGCTCGCGGTCGACAAGGTTCAGTTCTTCGCCGGCACGCGTACGCGCGGCACCGGCGAAGGTGACGAACTTCTTCGGATCGCCGGCGACGAAGAAGGCGGCGTCGCCATCGGCAAGGCCGAGCTGCTGGCGGATCGCCTCGGTGCGCTCCTCGCCGATGTTCTTGGCCAGCGGACCGGCGCCTTCGAGCTTGTCGCCTTCCTTGCGCCAGAAGATGTAACCCAGTCCCGGCTGGCCCTCGCCCTGCGCCCACGAGTTCATGCGGTCGCAGAAGGCGCGGCTGCCGCCGGTCTTGGCCGGAATGCCCCACACTTCGGCCTTCGGATCGTTGGCCAGGATGTTGGCGAAGACCTTGAAGCCGGAATCGCGGAAATGGTCGGAGACGGCCTGCATCTCGATCGGGTTGCGCAGATCCGGCTTGTCGGAGCCATATTTGCGCATCGCGACATCGTAAGGAATGCGCTGGAATGTCTGCGTCACCGGCTTGCCGTTGGCGAAGGTCTCGAAGACGCCGCGCATCACCGGTTCCATGGTCGACAGCACGTCGTCCTGCTCGACGAAGCTCATTTCGAGGTCGAGCTGGTAGAATTCGCCGGGCAGACGGTCGGCGCGCGGGTCCTCGTCGCGGAAGCAGGGCGCGATCTGGAAATAGCGGTCGAAGCCCGAAACCATGATCAGCTGCTTGTACTGTTGCGGCGCCTGCGGCAGCGCGTAGAAGGTGCCGGGATGGATGCGCGACGGCACCAGGAAGTCGCGCGCGCCTTCCGGCGACGATGCCGTCAGGATCGGCGTCGAGAATTCGGTGAAGCCGACATCGGTCATGCGCTTGCGCATCTCGGCGATAATCTTGGTGCGCGACACGATGTTCCTGTGCAGCGTCTCGCGGCGCAGGTCGAGGAAGCGATACTTCAGGCGGATGTCTTCGGGATAGTCCGGCTCGCCGAACACCGGCAGCGGCAATTCCTTGGCTGCCGACAGCACCTCGATCTCGCGGGCAAAGATCTCGATCTCGCCGGTCGGCAGGTTGGCGTTGGTGGTGTCCGGCAAGCGCGCCTTGACCTCGCCGTCGACGCGGATCACCCATTCGCCACGCAGCGTCTCGGCGACCTTGAAGGCGGGCGAATCCGGATCGGCGACGATCTGGGTCAAGCCGTAATGGTCGCGCAGATCGATGAAGAGCAGGCCGCCATGGTCGCGCACGCGATGAACCCAGCCCGACAGGCGAACCGAAGAGCCGACATCGCTCTTTCTCAACTGGGCACAGGTGTGGCTGCGGTAACGATGCATTGTCATGGCAAAATTCCGGGGTGCTGGGTTGTGGCCCGAGCATCAAAGCCCGGTCCAAAATTTGCGCGAAAAGCGCATGGGAGGCCGGATTTGTCAAGGCAAGCCGGGCGATCGGGCGCCATCGCGGTAGACGGATCCGGCGAAGTTTTCCGCAGGTAGCTGCCAGGGGCCTCTAAAACTCTCGCAGGGTTGCTAATGAGTGGCTAGGCTGCCGCATGCCATATTGTCTTCTCGCGACACGCTGATTCCACTAACATTGATGCTGGCTGGCCGTGGCGGTATCGTCTTGGCGATTCATTCGAACAAATCGGCTTCATCAATGACTCACATCAACGTGGGCGTCGACTCTAACATCCTTCTCCACTTCGGGAACGTTGAAAACCTTAAGTGGAACGAGCTCTTTCCAGATTCTAGTTCAGTAACTGTGTTTATATGCGCCCAAGTTCAGAAGGAAATTGATAGTCACAAGGGAACCGTAACCGGATACATGCATAATCGGACGAGAGAGTATCAAAAAATACTTCGCTCGGCTGAAGCCAACGCCGATTATCGATATCGCTCCAATATCAACATAGGCGTTGAGTTTGTTTTTCTAGACCGCCCCCGTGATTCCGAATTAGACGACCAGGCTTTCGATCTGACGGAACCCGACTCGAGGATCGTCGCCCAGTTACTTCATGCTTCAGATTCCGGCGGCCTCGAAATGATAATGGTCGCGAATGACGCAAGGCCAATTAGGGTCGCCCGACAGCACGGAATGAAGGCCGTGAGGCCCGATGCTTGGGAACAGGTGCGAACCGAACTTGAGAGCCCAGCTACAATGCGGCTGCGGGCTGAGAATAAGGAACTACGAGAAAGGCTTTCGGCCCATCCGAACACCGTACTCGCGCGGCTGGAGGAACAGATCGAACATCGCATTTTCGCGGGCTTTGATAGCCATTTCGATCCAGATACTTTTTTTAAAAAGCTCAAGGCGAAGTTGCTGAAATGCCATGGCCTCCAGACGCCCGAGTCCGTGGCGAGGCAACATGATGTCGTTGCTGATCCTTGGGGTTTCGACATACCCAGACTCGGAAAAGTTTCTATGAAAGATATCAACAATTATGCTGAAGAAATCTCGGTTTTTACCGAAAACATAAGAGAGTTGGACGCGGCCGTTTTCTATCAATTGATCGAGAACTTGGCACTGATTGGCAGTTTCGCCATGGTGCTCGCCAACCAAGGGACAAAACCAGATGAATCCGTGTCCGTGGAACTGGCATTCGTCTCGGAAGGCAACTTCATTGATCCGGAAGCCCTCCATGACTCAATGAATCTTGGACTGGAGGTGCCATCACCCCCTGCTCCGCTTATGACAGACTTTTCTAGCTTCGCGGACCAACTTGCAACTCGCCACGGCCAAGATCATGAATTCGTCGACGTATCGAACGAGTCCGGCGGGAGGACCAAACGCTACTTATGCAAAAGATTCCAGCATGGGACAGAAAAAGAATTTTTTGATCTCTTTCTATCGGCTGATCCCAACACTCCTTCGGCCATCGAGATAACGGTTCGCGCGCATTACCTGCCGACACCGATTGTGCGGAGGGTTCATGTGTTACCAGTGCCGACTCATTTTTCCGAACCGGACGTCCTCAATCTTCTGCGAGAAGCGCATAGACTGATGCCACCCGAGCAGAGCGAACTCTTGCGCCGAGCGGTGGCGGAGTTTGAACGATAGGACGTGTTCGACCGCCAATTCGGTCGGTCATTGGCGCTAACATTGTCGACCTAGCCCGCATTCAAGCCAAATGGATCTCAGCGCCCTGGCGTTCGAAGTCGGCGAGGATCGCGGCCGGCGCGGTCTTTTCGACCACGAGGTGGCGGATCGCCTCTGGCCTGGCGACCCGGTAGGGTGCGGCTGTGGCTAGCTTGTCGTTGGTTACAGCGATGACGATGCCTGCGCTGTTCTTGGCCATGGCCCGCTTTACCTCGGCCTCAGCCGAATCGAAGGCCGTGACGCCGCGCGACGCATCGAGACCGCAGGATCCGAGAACAAACAAGTCCGCGCCAAGTTGCCCGACAGCTGCAAGCGTGTCGGCGCCGACGCAGGCGCCGAGATGGCGGTCGAACCGCCCGCCCAGCACAATCAGTTCGACCAAAGCGTGGTCTGACAGGACGGAGGCAATTTCGAGCGAATTGGTGGCGACGGTCAGATCTATGTCGCGCGGGATGGCCCCGGCGATCGCGGCATTGGTCGAGCCGCTGTCGATGAACAGGGTCTGTCCGCCCGAAAGCAATGCCACGGTCGCGCGGGCCAGCCGCGTCTTTTCTTCGACCGCATGGCCGGCGCGCAGGCCGACTGGTGTCGATGCGAAGGGTGCGGGCGCGACCGCACCGCCATAGACGCGGCGGCATTGCCCGGCCTTGGCGAGTTCCCTGAGGTCGCGGCGAACCGTGTCCTCCGAAACGCCGAAGCGGCCTGCCAGCTCGCCGGCCAGCACCCTTCCCTCGACGGCGAGGCGATCGCGAATGATTTGATGCCGCTGATCGGTCAGCATTGCATGATCCTGTTTTTTCATGCACGTTCTTGCACGATTTGCATGTTTGTGCAAGATGTAAGCATATCAATCAGTGACAACCGTCGACTCTCTTCCCCGAAAGCATCGTCATGACCTTTGGCCTCCGCCTCGCTCCGCAACACCGGGTCTACGCCGGCTTTGCGATCTATTCGTTCGCCATGGGCCAAATCTTCCCGCGGCTGCCCGACATCAAGCACGCCATGGGCATCGGGGACGGCACGCTCGGGCTAAGCCTGATCGGGACGCCAATCGGCACCTTGACCGCGCTGACGCTGACGGCGCCGATCCTGGAGCGCATCGGCTTCCGCCGCGCGCTGCTCGGGCTGGTGCCGCTCTTGTCGGTTGTCTTTGCCATTGCCGTGCATGCGCCTGGGCCGCTTGCGCTGTTCCTGATGCTGTTTCCGGTCGGCCTGATGATCGGCAGCGTCGAGATCATTCTCAATGTCGAGTCCGACAGAACCGAATTCCTGCTCAAGCGCCGGATCATGAACCGGGCGCATTCGTTCTGGAGCATCGGCTTTTTCGGCGCCGGCCTGTTCGGCGCCGCGCTTGCGCATCTCGGCATTTCGCCGCAACTGCACCTGGCGATTGTCGTACCGATGGTGGCGACAGGAATCGCGCTGTTTCTCGGCGGTTACGAACCGGCGCCGAGCCGCTTCGCCGGCAATGACGAGACGGCGCCAACGCTGGCGCGGCCGACGCTGCCGATCCTCGTCCTCGTCGCGGTGACACTGTCGGCGATGCTGATGGAAGGCGCCAGCATCGACTGGTCGGCAATCTACATGCGCACCGTGTTCGATGCGGGCCCTTTCGTCGCCGGCTTCACCGTGGCGCTGTTTGCATTCTCGCAAGCGAGCACGCGCTTCTTTGCCGACTCCTTTGTCGACCGCCACTCGCCGAGCGTCGTGGCGCGGGTGCTGCTGGCGACGATGGCGGTCGGCGTGCTGCTCGTCTTCTTCTCGCCTGCCCCGCTCGTATCGATGCTGGGCTTTGCGCTACTTGGCATCGGCAGCAGCGCGATCTTTCCGCTGGCGATCTCGGCGGCGGCCCAACGCACGGACCGCTCCGCGGCAATCAATGTCGCGGCGCTGTCGCAGATCTCCTTCGTCGCCTTCCTGCTCGGCCCGCCATTGCTCGGCTTCGTCTCCGACCATTGGGGCATTCGCTCGGCCTTCGGTATCGGCATCCCCTTCATCATCCTCAGCCTGCTGACTGCCGGCTCGCTTGGCCGAAGGGCGTCCCGGGGCAAGCCTGCGCCGGCGAGCGAAGCTTTGGCGAGGGCCGACGGAGCTTGAACGGCCGCACTTGAAGCCACACACCTGTTGGCGGCGGGACAAGCCACTGGCATTGGCCACACCGATGGTTCAGAACTGTGGAGCCACCTAAGCAACGGTTCCGTATGTCCTCCATCCGCCCGCTGATCCCGCTCCTCATCGCCGCCGGCATCCTGCTTGGCGGCAACGGGCTGCAGGGCACGCTGATCGCGTTGCGCGGCGCGCAGGAAGGGTTTTCGGCCTCCGACATCGGCCTGATGGGCACGTTCTATTTCGCCGGCTTCCTGCTTGGTTGCCTCGCAGTCACCCGCATCCTCAAGGCAGTCGGCCATGTCCGGACGTTTTCAGCGCTCGCCGCCATCGCCGCGGCCAGTACGCTGCTCCTGGTGCTGATCATCGATCCGGTGATGTGGTGCGCGGTGCGCTTTGCCGGCGGTTTCTGCTTTGCCGGCCTGTTCACCGTCATGGAAGCCTGGCTGAACTCCGGCGTCGAAAACAAGGATCGTGCGCGCGTGCTGGCCATCTACCGCATGGTCGATATCGGCTCGGTGACCGGCGCGCAGTTCCTGATCCCGATCTTCGGCCCCGGCGGCTTTGCCATCTTCGCCATCATGTCGATGATGATCACGCTGTCGCTGGTTCCGGTGTCGCTCGGCGACCGCTCCAACCCGACGCCGCCGGAAGACGTCAAGCTCGATCTCGCCCGCGTCTGGCGGATTTCGCCGCTCGGCTGCTTCGGCTGCATCTGCGTCGGCGTCACCAACAGCGCGTTCCGCACGCTGTCGCCGGTCTATGCCGAGCAGATCGGCATGTCGGTGGCCGATGTCGTCACCTTCGTCAGCGTCGGCATCTTCGGCGGCGCCCTCATCCAGTATCCGCTGGGCTACCTCTCCGACCGCTGGGATCGGCGCGCGGTGCTTTTGGCCACGACATGCGGCGCCATGTTCGCGGCGCTGGCGCTGGTCTTCGTCGCCGGCGCCGATCCGACCCTCAATTTGATCATCGTCTTCATCTTCGGCAGCTTCGCCATGCCGCTCTATTCGCTATCGGCGGCGCATTCCAACGACCGCGCCGACAAGGGCGAGTTCGTGCTGATCAACGCCGCCTTGATGCTGTTCTATTCCTTCGGCGCCATTGGTGGCCCCTTCGCGGCGTCCGCAGTGATGCAACATTTCGGACCGGGCGCCCTGTTTGTCTTCAGCGCAGTCGTCTACGCCACCCTCATCGCCGTCATTCTCTACCGCATGCAGGTGCGCGGCAGCGTGCCGGCGGGCAAGCGCAGCCGCTTCACGGCGCTGCTGCGCACATCAACCGTCTTCGCGCGGCTGGCGCGCAGAAATGGCGATTCCGACGGATCGGCCGATACTTGACCGAAGGGCGGCTTGACGAAAGCGCCCATGGCTGAAATTGAAAGAGAACCTTACCCGTTACTAAAAAGCGATTTGATGCACGTCATCACCACCCAAAATGAGCTCGAGTCCGTTCTCGCCGCTTTTGAAAAGTCGGATTTCGTCACCGTCGACACCGAATTCATCCGCGAAACGACATTCTGGCCGATTCTGTGCCTGATCCAGATGGCGGCGCCCGGCGTCACCGCGCTGATCGACCCGCTGGCGCCCGACATCAACCTCGCCCCGTTCTTCCGGCTGATGGCCAATGAGGCGGTGGTCAAGGTTTTCCATGCCGCGCGCCAGGACATTGAAATCATCGTCCATCTCGGCGATCTGGTGCCCCATCCGGTGTTCGACACCCAGGTCGCGGCCATGGTCTGCGGCTTCGGCGACAGCGTCTCCTACGATCAGCTGGTGCAGCGCATCACCGGCGCACGGCTCGACAAATCCTCGCGTTTCACCGACTGGCGCCACCGGCCGCTGTCGGACAAGCAACTCGACTATGCCTTGGCCGACGTCACCCATCTGATCGACGTCTACAAGCATCTCAGCGCCGAACTGGAGCGGGAAAACCGCGCCCATTGGCTAAACGAGGAAATGGAGGTGCTGACTTCGCGCGAGACCTACGATCCGCACCCCGAAGACGCTTGGAAGCGGCTGAAGATGCGGCTGCGCAAGCCGCAGGAGCTGGCGATCGTGCAGACGGTGGCGGCATGGCGCGAACGCGAGGCGCGCGAGCGTGACGTGCCGCGCGGCCGGGTGCTCAAGGACGACGCCATATACGAGGTCGCCCAGCAGGCGCCGCGCGATGCGGCAGCGTTGGGCAAGCTGCGCACGACGCCGAAAGGCTGGGAGCGTTCGTCGACGGCTACCGCATTGCTTGGCGCGGTCAACACGGCGCTCGCTTTGCCCCGCGAAGAGATGCCGAAGCTGCCCAAGAGCTTTCAGCCGCCCGAGGGCTCCAATGCCGCCTCCGAGCTGCTGAAGGTTCTGTTGCGGATCGTCGCCGAGAAGGAAGGCGTCGCCTCGAAAGTGCTGGCGTCCAGCGACGACATCGACCGCATCGCCGCCGAGGGCGAGGATGCCGACGTGCCGGCCCTGCAGGGCTGGCGACGCGCCGTGTTCGGCGAAGCCGCACTGAAGCTGGTGCGCGGCGAAATCGGCATCAAGTTCGACAAGCGCAAGATCGCGGTGTTCGATTTGTAGACCCCCACCCCGCTCCGCTGCGCGGAGCGACCCTCCCCACAAGGGGGAGGGTAAACAACTGCCCTACACCGCTCCGAGCAGGTGCAGCGCGAACCAGATCCATGCCAGCAAGAGAATGATCGCGCCGACGTAGAAGGCGCGGCTGCGAAACCGCAGATTGTTGCTGGTGAGGTGGACCCAGGCGTGGCCATAGCGGGAAATCACGAAAATCCACATCAAGGCCAGGGTCAGATAATTGACGCCATTGGTCGCGTGCAGCGCCAGGCACAGCACATAGAACAGCACCGGCAGTTCGAACTGGTTGATGAGATTGTTGGCAACCGTGACGCTCGACCCGGGCTCGGTCGTGCGCACCTTGTATTGACCGACCTTGGCCTCGCCCGATTTGACCGCGCCGTAGCGGCGCCGGCCCATCACGACATAGACGATATAGACGAGCAACACCTGCGCCAGCATCGGCCAGAAAATCGCGGTCTGGCTCATGGCGTTGCCCCTGCTCTGTCGTTCATGCCTGTGGACGCCGCTGGGCGGCAAGGATCAAAAACGCGATGACGATGACGGGGATCGCCAGCAGCGCGAATTTGGTGACGATCAGCGACGAGGCGAAAGACAGAGAATCCGGGTTGGCCGACAGCGCATCGGACAGAAGCCGCGCCACCGCAATGTTCTGGGCGTAGTCGGCGCATGTGTAGGGCAGCACGATGACCAGCGCGAACAGCGCCTGAAGCTGCACCGGCATGGCACGAAAATTCTTCAGCCGCCGCCCGGTTGCCAGGATCAGGCTGACCATGGTCAGCGACAGCAGCGCCGGGAAGAGAAGGTCGAAAGTCAAATAGTGCCAGACCAGGATGATCTCGCTGCCGCGTCGGCCGAGTGCCGTCAGCCAGGCCATGCCCTCGTCGGGCGTGAACCCGCCAAGGCGCACGTCGAGCGACGGCAGGCCACCGCTCAGCCGGCGGAAATAGAAGAATTCCAGCAGCGTCATGATGATGAAAACCGCCGCGGCGGCAAAGCACAGCGCGCCGGCATGGCGCGCCAGCCGCAGCACGATCGTCGCCTGATGGCGCCAGAGCATGTACCGCTCTGGCTGCCGGTCAGGCTCCGCCAGGATAGTTCGGGCTTTCGCGGGTAATCGTGACGTCATGGGCGTGGCTTTCACGAAGTCCGGCGTTGGATATGCGCACAAAGGTGGCGCGTTCGCGAAAATCGGCAAGGTCGCGGCCACCGACATAACCCATAGCGGCTTTTAGCCCGCCCGCAAGCTGGTGCAGCACGCCAGACACAGGTCCCTTGTAGGGCACCTGCCCTTCAATGCCTTCCGGAACCAGTTTCAGCGTGTCGCGCACTTCGGCCTGGAAGTAGCGATCGGCCGAGCCGCGCGCCATGGCGCCGACCGAGCCCATGCCGCGATAGGCCTTGAAGGAGCGGCCTTGGTGCAGATAGACCTCGCCCGGGCTTTCGTCGGTGCCGGCCAGCAGCGAACCGATCATGGCCGCACTGGCGCCGGCGGCAAGCGCCTTGGCCAGGTCACCCGAATATTTGATGCCGCCGTCGGCGATGACCGACACGCCTGATCTATGCGCCGTCTCGACCGCCGACATGATCGCCGAAAGCTGCGGCACGCCGACGCCGGCGACGATGCGCGTGGTGCAGATCGAGCCCGGGCCGATGCCGACCTTGACGGCATCGGCGCCGGCGTCGATCAGCGCCTGCGTGCCTTCGGCGGTGGCGACGTTGCCGGCCAGGATGCGCACGGAATTGGAAAGCTTCTTGGCCCGCGTCACCGCATCGAGCACGCGCTGCGAATGGCCATGCGCGGTGTCGATGACCAGGAGGTCGACACCGGCATCGATCAACCGCTCGGCGCGCTCGAAGCCGTCATCGCCGACGCTGGTGGCGGCCGCCGCCCGCAGGCGCCCCTGCGCATCCTTGGTGGCTTGCGGGTTGAGCTGCGACTTCTCGATGTCCTTGACGGTGATCAGGCCGACGCAATTGCCGGACTTGTCCACGACGACGAGCTTTTCGATGCGGTGCTGGTGCAGCAGCCGCTTGGCCTCGTCCTGGTCGACATTCTCCTTGACCGTGATCAGGTTCTCACGGGTCATCAATTCGTAGACTTTCTGCCCCGGATCGGAGGCGAAGCGCACGTCGCGGTTGGTCAGGATGCCGACCAGGCGGCCGATCTTCTGGCCGCCGCTGCCGCCATTCTCGACCACCGGAATGCCCGAGATGGAATAGGTGCGCATCAGCGCCAGCGCGTCGGCCAGGGTGGCGTCGGGGCCGATGGTGACCGGATTGATGACCATGCCCGATTCGAACTTCTTGACCTGACGCACCTGCTCGGCCTGTTCGGCCGGCGAGAAATTGCGGTGGATGACGCCGATGCCGCCGGCCTGCGCCATGGCGATGGCAAGCCTCGCCTCGGTGACGGTGTCCATGGCGGCCGACAGGATCGGCACGTTGAGGTCGATGTCGGTGGCGATGCGGGTGCGGATGTCGGTCTCACCGGGCATGACCTCGGAATGACCGGGCTGCAACAGCACGTCGTCAAAGGTCAGCGCCAGCGCGCCGGTGGACGTTTCGATGATTTTTGCCATGGCCAGTCCTCGGATACGAAAAGCGCCGGGAGAATACAAAAAAGCGCTGGACCGAAATGGACAGCGCCGACTCGTTTCTTCCCTTTCAGGATTGGCGCTGGCTGGTAACACGTCGCGGCGTGGTTGAAAAGCCGGTCGTGGCCTATTCGGCGGACTTGCCCAACAGGGCATCGAGCAAGACATGGCGCGGTGACGCGAAAGGATTGACGACCGTTACGCCGCCCCAGGTGAAGCCGTCCTGCAGATCTTCCGACAGCAGCAGCCGGCAACCGGTTTGCGAGGCAACAGACAGGATGGTCGCATCCCAGATGCCGAAATGGTGATCGGTCGCAAGATCAGCCGCGACCGTCATCACCTCCGGCGTCGTGCCGACAACCGGAAACGCGTCGCGCCAGCTCAACAGGGCGTCGCGCGCTTGTGCACGTGATCGTCCGGCCTTGTGTGTGAGAACGGTGAACAATTCGCCGAGCACTTGGACTGGAATGACGGCTGCCTCTTGCGCAATGTCGTGCAGCAGGCCGAAAACGATGTCGCGCTTCTCGGCTCCGTTGATCCCCTCGGCATAAACAAGGATGTTGGTATCGAGCGCGACCTTCACCGCTCGTCCTCGTAAAGCTCGTCGCGGCTCCAGCGCCCGGCTTCTACAACAGGCTGGCGTTCGAGGCGCGACAGCAGCGCTGTGCGCGAACGAGACGCCGCAGGGTCGGGCTGCCCTGCAGGCACGATCCGCGCCACGGGGCGCCCATGGCTGGTCACGACATAGCTCTGTCCTTCGCGGACACCGCGCAGGAGGAGCGAGAATTTGCGGTTGGCGTCGGCTGCGGAAACGGCTTCTTCCATGGCATTGTCCATATAGTAGTTATATTCACTACAGCATAGTGAACCCGGTCAATTTTCGCAAGTTCATTCAATGTGGCGAAACGCAGCGACGCCTCTTGTCCGCCCATGGTCGCACAAAAGTGACAGCAAATTAATGCGACATCGCGCCTGAGGCGTGATAACCGCCCGTTTGTATCGGCTTGCCCGCCTTTTCATTGTTTGGATTGGCCGGCAGGCACATTTAGACCAGTTCGGACGCGTTCGTTGAACCGCATCATTCCGCTCATTCTGGCGGTCGCCTTGTTCATGGAAAACATGGATTCGACCGTCATCGCGACATCGCTGCCGGCGATTGCCGTCGACATCCACACCAGCCCGATCGCGCTCAAGCTGGCGCTGACCGCCTATCTGGTGGCGCTGGCGATCTTCATTCCGATCAGCGGCTGGATGGCCGACCGGTTCGGCGCCAAGACCATTTTTCGCGCCGCGATCGGCGTCTTCATCGTCGGCTCGGTCTGCTGCGCCATCTCCAATTCACTGCCGGCCTTTGTCGTCTCGCGCTTCCTGCAAGGCATAGGCGGCGCCATGATGACGCCGGTCGGCAGGCTGGTCCTGGTGCGCGCGACGCCGAAGAGCGAGCTGGTCGCGGCCATGTCGTGGCTGACGGTGCCGGCGCTGGTCGGCCCGCTTGTGGGACCACCGATCGGCGGCTTCATCACCACCTATTTCACCTGGCATTGGATCTTTCTGATCAACGTGCCGATCGGCCTGGTCGGCATCTGGCTGGCGACGCGCTTCCTGCCGCGAACCGACTCGATGGAGACGCCGCCGCTCGATTTCGTCGGTTTCGTACTGAGCGGGCTGGCGGCCTCCGGCGTCATCTTCGGCCTGTCGGTGGTCAGCTTGCCCTATCTGCCGCCGGCGACCGGCCTCATCACCGTGGCGGTCGGGCTGATTTCCGGCGTGCTCTATCTCCTGCATGCGCGGCGCGCCAAGAACCCGCTGCTGGCGCTGGAACTGTTCCGCAACCCGGTGTTCCGCTCCTCGGTGCTCGGCGGCTCGCTGTTTCGCATCGGCATCGGGGCGGTGCCGTTCCTGTTGCCCCTCATGTTCCAGATCGGCTTCGGGCTGACGCCGTTCCAGTCGGGCATGATCACCTTCGTCTCGGCCATCGGCGCCATTGGCATGAAGTTCGTCACCGCGCTGATCTTCCGGCTCGCCGGCTTCCGCCGGGTGCTGATCTGGGGCTCGCTGATCGCCGCCGCATCGATCGCCATATACGGCCTGTTCACGCCGGAGACGCCTTACGCGCTGATGCTGGCGATATTGCTGGTCGGCGGCTTCATCCGCTCGATGTTCTTCACCGGCGTCAATGCGCTCTCCTACGCCGAAGTGTCGGCCGAGGACACCAGCAAGGCAACGCCGATCACGGCGGTGTTCCAGCAGTTGTCGATCGCGCTCGGCGTGGCGCTGGCCGGCGGCATCCTGGAAGTCTCGACCTCGATCCATGGCGGCCCGCTGATGCTCGGCGATTTCCACATTGCCTTCTTCATCGTGGCGGCAGTGTCAGCGGCGGCGTCGGTATCGTTCATGCGGCTGGCGCCGGATGCCGGCAACGCCGTGTCGGGTCATGGCCGGATGACGACGCCGAAGACACTGGAGCCGGTGAGCACGGCTGGGAAGTAAGGGGCGGCGCGACGAAAATCGTCGACGTCGGCGATCCTTCACACCCCCCTCTGGCCTGCCGGCCATCTCCCCCGCAAGGGGGGAGATCGGATATCACGCGGCTTTCGCCAATCTTGCAACTTTGAAGGAATGGCGAGGCGGTCGCAGCTGCCAATCTCCCCCCTTGCGGGCGAGATGTCCGGCAGGACAGAGGGACGGAACGCTACGAAGCGTCTTTCACGCCGTGCCGTCTCTGCCCTTAAAATCCTTCGCCAGCAGATACAACTCCACCGACTCATCGCGCGACGCCGGCGGCTTGACGTGATGCACTGAGCGGAAGTTCTTCTTGAGCATCGACAGCAGCTCGTTCTCGGCGCCGCCCTGAAACGTCTTGGCCAGAAAGTGCCCGCCCGGCTTCAGCACCGACAGCGCGAAATCGGCGGCCACTTCGCACAGATGCATGGTGCGGATGTGGTCGGTTCGCTTGTGGCCGGTGGTCGGCGCCGCCATGTCGGACAGCACGATATCGGGGTCGCCGCCCAGCGCTTCGGCGAGCTTTTGCGGCGCCTCGGGGTTAAGGAAGTCCATCAGCAGCACCGGCGCGCCCGGTACCGCATCCATTTCGAGATAGTCGATGCCGATGACATGTGGATTATCAGCCGTCGATTTCGTCCTCGCGGCCGCCACCTGGCACCAGCCGCCGGGGGCCGCACCGAGATCGATGACCTTCATGCCGGGTTTCAGCAGATGATGCTTGTCATCGATCTCGATCAGCTTGTAGGCCGCGCGCGAGCGATAGCCGTCGGCCTTGGAGCGCTGGACATAGGGATCATTGATGTGGCGCTGCAGCCAGCGGCGCGACGATTCCTTCAGGCCGCTCTTCTTCTTGATCCGCGTTTTGAGGACACGAATGCTGGCGGAGCCCGGCTTTTCCGGCTTCTTGGTCATGACTTTTTTTCTTGTTTGAGTTTTTGCACTCGCCGAGTTGCCGCCGTTTTTCGGCGGCTTCGCGTTTCGCGAAGGGCTTCCCCCACTCCGTCGCCGCTTCGCGGCGCCACCTCACCCCCCAACGGAGGGTGAGGAAAGGGGCGGGTCTGCATAAGTTCGCCCCCTGCCTCTACCCCGGCGTGCGGGGGTGTGTGTCGAGCGATGCTCGACGGAGTGGGGGTCGACCGTTCACCAAAGCAATGCGGATCATGCTCGGCCCCGCCCACTGTTGCGCCAGACGCCGTCATCGGCCATCAGCTCGCTCAAAATGCCTTCGCGTAAGCCCCGGTCGGCGACGCGCAGCCGCTCCGACGGCCACACCGCACGGATGGCTTCCAGGATAGCACAGCCGGCCAGCACAAGATCGGCACGGTCGGCGCCGATGCAAGGGTTGGCGCAGCGCTGCTGGAAGTCCCAGCCGACCAGTTTTTCGACCATGCGGTCGACGCTGTCGCGGTCCATCCACAGCCCATCGACGCGGCGGCGGTCGTAGCGTTCGAGATCGAGATGGACGCCGGCCAGCGTCGTCACCGTGCCGGATGTGCCCAGCAGATGGAATTTCGGACTGGCCAGCACATGGCTCAGCCGGTCGCGGCCGTCGAAGGCTTTCAGCCGCACCGCGACGTCGTCGACCATGGCGGCAAAGATCTCGCGCGTCACCGTGCGGCCGCCAAAGCGTTCGGCCAGAGAGACGACGCCGACCGGCAGCGAGGTCCACGACACGATGTGGTTGGCCAGCCGCGGCGAGCGCTGGCCGGTGAGGTCGATCAGCGCGATTTCGGACGAGCCACCGCCAATGTCGAACAGCACCACGCCTTGCGTGTCGCGCTCGATCAGCGAGCCGCAGCCGGATACAGCCAGACGCGCCTCGGTCTGGCGATCGATGATTTCCAGCTTCAACCCCGCCTCTCGTTCGACGCGCTGCAAAAATTCCACGCCATTGTCGGCGGTGCGGCAGGCCTCGGTGGCGATCAGCCGTGCCTTGCGGATCTTGCGGTTGCGCAATTTGTCGCCGCAGATCTTCAGCGCCTCGACGGCGCGGTCCATCGCCGCCTGGCTCAGGTGCCCATTCGCCGTCAGCCCCTCGCCCAGCCTGACGATGCGCGAGAAGGCGTCGATGACGCGGAACTGGCCATGGCGCTGCGGCACCGCGACCAAGAGCCGGCAATTGTTGGTGCCGAGATCGAGCGCGGCAAACACCGGCAGTTCCTGCATCGGCGGACGATGCATTGGCTGTTCCGGTCGGGATTGTGGCGCCGAGGGCAAAGGCACCGGCGCTGGAGCGGCCGGGCCGACGGAGGCCGGCGCACCAACCGCTGCGGCCGTTGCGAGAGGGCTGTCGTCGCGCGCAAAAACCTTGCGCCCACGCCGGCGCTTGCGCCGCTTTCTCGCCTTGCCTCGCTGATGCTGGGCTTCGCCGGCCTGTCCGTTACCGGACTGAGGCCCCGCCTGGCGGGGCCGCCCGGCGGATGGGCTTGGCCCGCCTGACGGCGGCGAAGCCCTGGACACGCCCACTTCCGGCGCGCCAGCGCCGGTGTCGTGGTCTTCCACTTCAGTTCCTTCCGGCGCCGCGCGAACCGTAAAACCGGACGCAGCAGGCGCTTCAATCTTTTAAGTTACCGCCAGAGTAGCAGCGCCGGACCGGATCACCAAGAGCAAGAGCTCAAATTTTGCCGGCTGCGTCCTGCCAGGTCCCCGCTGCTTTGCAGCGTCCCGGCGTTCGCTAGCCTTTCATCGTGCCACTGGCACGATGAATTCGCCGTTGGCGAACCGGCTGCTCACCCTTGCCGGTTGAATAGCCGGCTTCAATGAGGCATTTCTGAAATGAGGGGGAATATTGGTGAATCGCGGACGTTTTCACGCCCGCCCGGGCGATGGGCAGCAACACATGACGACAACTCCATGAATTGGGGGGCCACGAATTGGAAGCGCTATCTGTGGCCGGTCATCGGTGTCGCGGCGGTCATCGGGTCGCTGTTGTTGCTGTGGCACGAGTTGCGCGGCATCTCGATCGACGATGTCTGGGACGGCATATCCGCCATCCCGACGCGCGGCTGGATACTTGCGGCACTGAGCTCGGTGGTCGCCTATGCCTCGCTCGCCGGCTACGACCACATCGCGCTCTTGCATATCGGCAAAAAGGTCTCGTGGCTGTTCGTCACCTTCTGCTCCTTCACCACCTATGCGCTGTCGCACAACATTGGCGGCTCGGTGTTTTCGGGCGCCGTGATCCGCTACCGCGCCTACGGCACCAGGGGGCTCACCGGCCAGGACGTCGGCATTCTGGTGGCGATCTGCTGGATCACCTTCGTGCTCTCCAGCATTCTGGTTGGCGGACTGGTGCTGGTGTTCGAGCCTGCAATCATCGACCGCTTTTCCGGCGCCCCGCACCACGGGCTGGCGATCGCCGCCGGCATCGCTTTGCTGATCCTGGTCGGCGCCTACATCTTCGGCAGCTGGCTGCATCTGAAGCCCCTCAAGATCGCCGGCTTCCAGCTGCACTATCCGGCGCTGCCGATCGTGGCGCGGCAATTGCTGATCGGTCCGATCGAGCTTCTGGCGGCGGCGGCGATTATCTTCTTTGCCCTGCCCGTTGCCGGCAATCCCGGCTATTTCGTCATCCTCGGCGTGTTCCTGGTCTCGTTCTCGGTGGCGCAGATCTCGCATGCGCCGGGCGGGCTCGGCGTGTTCGAGGTCGTGTTCCTCGCCGGCCTGTCTGATATGGACCCGGTCGGCGTGCTGGCCGCACTTCTGGTGTTCCGGCTGTTCTACCTGATCATCCCGCTGCTGATCGCGCTTGGCGTGGTGCTGTTCTTCGAGCACTCGCAATACAGCCGGACGGACAGTTGAGGTCGCGCCGGGCGACAGCGCCCGCCTGGCGCAATTGGCTGATGAAACACCGAGATTGAAATGCAACGCAGGCTTGACTATTTTCCGGCGGCCGCTACAAGGCACGCGCGGCTGCTTCGGCGGCCCACCGGCGCGACAGCGCCTGCTGGGGAATAGGTTAACGGTAGACCCACGGACTCTGACTCCGTTAGTCCTGGTTCGAATCCAGGTTCCCCAGCCAAGGCACGTCATGCCCACTGACAGCCAGTACATCCTCGAACGCATCCGCCAGGGATGCGTGGAGTTGTCCGACGACGAGTTCGCCATCGACAGGCTGGCAAAATATGTCGGCAACGGCAGGATCCGCTGGCACGTCGAGTTCCGTGGGCACCGCATCGAGCTGACCACCGGCCAGATCAAGAAGCAGCCCACCTTCCGCAGGAAAATCCTCGAACAGGCTGGCGTGTTGCCGCCGCAGCGTGCCGGGGCCGACTACCGGCGATGGGCTCTCGATCTGAGGCGGAACGCCATCGAGCTTCCCTGGCGCGACAGGCCGGTCGACGCCGGTTTTGCCCTCGACAGGCTGACCAGCCACGGCGATGGGCGTTGGTCGGTCGAGTACCAGGGCAAGGCCATCAAGTTCACGACGACCAAACTGCGCCGTCAAGTCAGTTTCCGCAAACGCATGCTGGCCAAGGCCAAGGTGCTTCCGCCGGAATTGGCCCCGCCTGCCTATCGCAAGTGGATGGACTGGCTCATTCAAAACGCGACTGAGGCTGTGCCGCAGGCCGGCGAAGCCTCGATCACAGAGAAAAGCTGGCTTGACGACCTGCCGGAGCTGGCCGGCTGGGAAGATGAAGCGCCACCCGAGAATTGATTGGGTTCCAATGATCATGAAATCGAGCGATGCGTCTCCGGAACTGCGCGATTGGGCAGCTGTCGTTCTGGGGATACAGACCGGTATCGGAATGCTTACCAAAACTGCCCAGCGATAACCCTCCCGCCAGGCCTCATATTCCTCCGGCGGGAATTTGGTCGCCGCCCAAGTCAGCGGCCGGCGCCGCTCATCAAGAGATTGCCTGAGTAGGCGCCGGCCAGGCGGGCATTGGGGTACCCGCCGACGCTACATTAGCATTCACGCATAGATTTGGTATGGCGCGAACGCGGAAGGCCGGCTGCCTTCACAGCAGCATTACCGCAATTTTTCCCAAGACCAGGAACCCGCAACGGTGCAAGGGTTGGAACGCCCAGCGTTTCGGCGCGGCTTGCCTGGAGACAATCATCGCGACGTTTCTTACCGCTCTCGCATCCAAAGGTCCGCCAGCCGACCGGGCGAAAGACATGGACCTGTATGGATGGTTGATCGGCAGTTGGGACATGGAGACGCTCCACCACCGCAACGACGGCACAATTCAGAAATGGGATGGCGAGTGTCACTTTGGTTGGGTGCTCGAAGGCCGCGCCATTCAGGACATCTGGATCAGGCCCAGGCGCCCTGCCCCGTCCACCATGTATGGCACGACCTTGCGCGTCTTCGATCCCGGGATCGGTGGCTGGCACATTATCTGGAGCGATCCGCTCAACCAGGATTACTCGCGCCAGATCGGGCGGGCCGAAGGCAAGGACATCGTCCAGATGGGCGCCGACTCGCGCGGCCTGCAGGCGCGGTGGCGGTTCACCGAGATCACCGCCGACAGCTTTCACTGGATCGGCGAGGAGAGACGCGCGGAGAGCGACCCCTGGCGCGTGACCTATGAACATTTCGCCCGCCGGGCGGGTTTCTGAAGCACGCCTGCGCGTTCCGCCCTCGTGCCCTTGCGCAACGCTCGATCATTTTCCCAACCGGCGCGATAACCCTCGTCCCGGTCGACGCCCCCGGCGAGAGCACGAAGGCGGTGGTCCCGCCGCCTGCCCCGCCCGCGAAAGGCAACAGCGCGCATACCGGCGTTTGAGCGAAAGACGGAAGCTTACTCCGCCGCTTTCGTAGCCTGCGATGCCCCTGATCGAGAGGAAATCCTCGAGCCTGTATCCGGCGTATTCGGCCGTTGCCGGATTGCTTTGCGCCGCCCGACCGGCAGCCTGCGCCAGCCGGGATGGTTGATGCAGACATTGTGGTGCGCATGGCGGGCGAGGTACGACCATAGATTAGCGATAGCTCAATTAACACCAAACGAGTATCTCAAAACCCGCCGGTACAAGCGCGCCCAAGAACCTTCATATGTACTGAGCGCGAACAGAGGCTAGACAAGCGAAGATTCCAATAGCATTGTTGGCATTGGGACGGGGCTCGACCGGCAAGCGCAAACGATGCTTGTCGGTGGTTGGCAACTGCTAAACCGTACAGCCGTAATTGCCACGGCGCGAGACCAAGGAGTCCCAAGGATGCCGAACCCAAGCCAAACCAGCGATCAATGGTGGGTCAACGACCAGACGCCGGACAACCCGTACGGCAAAAGCGAAGATTACGGGGCCTTCCTCACCTACCTTGGAGCGCTGGACCGGTCGATAACGCCGGCGATCGCGGCGGGAACGCTGAGGATCAATGTCTCCGAGCTCAATGACCATCCCGAGTACAAGGCCGCGGCGATCGGCGCCTTGCAGATGTGGGCCAGTGTCACCCCGTTGAAGTTCGAAATCGTCGACAATGCACCCTACAACAGCGCAACGGACTGGATGCAGGTTGTCAGCCCCGAACTGGGCGAAGAGGACGATGGCAGCGCCTATTCCAACGACCGCTATGTCAGCATCGGCCAGCGTTTCCACGACACCGAGGTCAACAAGACGGATATTGGCGGCTATGTCTTCGATTCCTTCATCCATGAATTCGGTCATGAGTTCGGGCTGAACCACCCCGGGCTCTACAATTACAGCGGCCCCGGCGGCGTACAGATCAATTATCTGAACAATGCGACCTGGACCTACGACCGTCAGCAATACAGCGTCATGTCCTATTTCGACGGGATCGATGTCGGTGAAACCAGCCGCTGGTCGGCGTCAACGCCGATGATGGCCGACATCGAGGCGGTCATCCGCCGCTTTTTCTCCACCGTCGACGAGAACGGCGTGCGCACCTATCAGCATATCGATCTCAACACGGGCGACAACGTCTACGGCTTCGGCAGTGCCGTGGACGGCTACCGGCTGACCTCCTCGGGCATGCAGCACGATATCGGCTTTGTCATCCATGACACCGGCGGAACCGACACGATCGACTTCTCCGGCTCGACGGCCGGTACGATCCTCGATTTGCGCGCCGGACAGTTCTCCAGCGTCAACGGCCACAGCAACAATGTGTCGATCTTTGCCGGGCACAACGCCGATGGCACCGATTATTACATCGAGAACGGCATCGGCAGCAGCTATGACGACGTCCTGATCGGCAATGACGGAGCCAACGTGCTGGATGGCCGCGGCGGCGGCGACCGCATGGCCGGCAATGGCGGCGACGACACCTACTTCGTCGACTCCCTCGACGACATCGTGCGCGAGGAAGCGAATGGCGGGAATGACACGGTAGTTCTGCTGAACCGGAACTTGAATATCCGGAAAATCGCCAACGTCGAACACATCATCTACGCCGACGAGTCGACACTCCAGCCTGGAGACGGCGGCACCGAAACCGCACCGACCATCGGCGACAACACGATGACCAGCGTCATCTTCGGCGACAATGGCAACAATACGCTCGACGGCGGCGCCGGCGACGACACGATCTTCGGCCAGGGCGGCGATGATCTCATCATCGGCGGCCGCGACTCGCTCGCCAGCCGCGACATCAACAACACCATCGATGTCGCCGACCTTCCAGACCAGACCGAGAGCGACGACGGCAATGACACGCTCTATGGCGGCCGCGGCAACGATACGATCCTCGGCGGCCAGGGCAATGACATCCTCGACGGCGGCGACGGCGACGATACGCTGAGCGGCCAGGATGGCGTCGATATATTCAGGGGCGGCGCCGGCGTCGACACGGTAGACTTCAGCAAGGAGAGCCCCTTCCAACTGCTCGTCAATCTCGAGACGAACGTTGCCAATGGCGGCACCGCCACCGGCGACACCTTCTACAGCATCGAGAACCTGATCGGCTCCGATGACCGCATCGACCGTTTCATCGGTACGTCGGCGGCAAATCATTTCTGGGGCCGGGGCGGCGGCGACTATTTCAACGGCGGCGGCGGCAACGACATACTGGATGGCGGCAATGACGGCGACATCCTGTACGGTGAAGCCGGCAACGACACGATCATCGGCGGCGCCGGCCAGGACTATCTGGATGGCGGCGCCGGCATTGATACGGTCGTCTACGAAGGCAGTTCCGCCGGCGTGACGATCGACCTCGCCAATGGCACGGCCAATGGCGGCGACGGCGATGGCCCGGTGCAGATCGTCGGGCGCGGCACCGTTATCCGGCACGACATCCTGGTCGGATTCGAAAACGCCGTCGGGTCGTTCTTCGACGACCATCTCATCGGCAACGCCCAGGCCAACAAACTTTCCGGCGGCGCCGGCAACGACACGCTGACCGGCGGTGGCGGCGCCGATATATTGAATGGCGGCGCCGGCAGCGACACGGCGGACTACGCCGACGCGGCCAGCGGGCAAAACCTCAAACTGGGTGGCGGCAAATCCGGCGGCGACACCTATATCTCGATCGAAAATCTGGCTGGCTCGGGCTTCAACGATCACCTGACCGGCGATGGCGCGGCCAATGTGCTGACCGGCCAGGGCGGCGCCGACAAGATCGACGGCGGCGGCGGCGATGACACCCTGCTTGGCGATTTCGCTTATCAGGGCGATGCTCCGCCACGCCCGGGCATGGGCACCGGCTACGCCACGCTCGGACCGGACGCGACCAACAATTCGGTCTCGACCGCCTTCGACATCTCGAACAACTTCTCGCTGACCGCCGACCCCGACATCTTCGATTCGACGACCACCCTTCACACCACCGTCAATGCCACCGGAAACGGCTTGGGCGGATATTACAGCATCAACCTGGCGGCCGGCACGATCATCACTATCGACATCGATGGCATTGCCGACCCCAATGTCCATGACAGCATCGTCAGGGTGCTGGACAGCGATGGCAATATCGTCGCCCAGAACGACGATGGCGGCAACGACCCCGGCTCCAACAACGGCCGCGATTCGAGCACCAGCTTCATCGTTCAGGAAACCGGAACCTACTATATTGTGGAGGGCGAATGGTCGGACTCCGCTCCTGGCGATGGCTGGGTGGAATCCGTGCCGGAGGGCTCGACTTACAAGCTGAACGTATCGGTCGAATTCCCGCCGGCACCAGCTCAGCCGGGCGTTGCGGGCGCCGATACGCTCAATGGCGGCGGCGGCAGCGACCTTTTGGATGGCGGGCTGGCTGCCGATACGCTGACCGGCGGCGCCGGCGACGACTATTTCCGCTTCTCGACAGAACTCGGGAACGGCAATATCGACTGGATCAAGGACTTCAAGGTCGCCGACGATACGATCCTGCTGGACAACCTCATCTTTGCCAGCGTTGGCGGCGACGGCGCCCTCGCTTTGGGCTCATTCTACAAGAGCGCAGCCGGTGTTGCTCATGATGCCGACGACCGCATCATCTACGACACCGACAGTGGAATATTGTCTTACGACGCCGATGGTTCCGGACAGGGAGCAGCCGTTCAGTTTGCACACCTGAACACAAATCTGGATCTTTCGGCTGCAGACTTCATTGTCATCTAACGCGTTGCCGGGAGGGGTGCCGTCAGGCTCCCCTCCCGCATACCCCAGCGCAGTGAAAAGGGAGAGGACGCGATGACCGACCGCCGCACAGTGTTAATGGCCGCCGGAGTTGCGGCAGTCGCCGCGGCCACCGGGGCGGCGGCAGCGCAATCGCCAGATATTCGCGCAACCAATATTCGCGGCGCCGTCACCTTTGTGGGCGGCAAGGCTATCCCGGAAGGTCATCTCGAGATCTATCTTGAGGATCCCGCCATTCAGGACAGTGGGCGACGCCGCGCCGCCAAAACCAGCCTCAAGAGCGAGGGCGGCTCAAAGACGATAGAATTTTCCTTGCCCCTGCCCGCAAGCTCGACCGCTTCACCAACGCTGCAGGTCGTTGCGCGCCTGGAGCGTGCGGACGGCTGGCTGGTGGCGCGGGGCAGCGCGCAGTTCCAGGCCGGCCTGCCCGTCCATGTCACACTCAAGGCAGTTATCTATTGAAGGACGAGATGCCATATCCTGATTGCGAGCCTGCATGCAGCTGACGCCATCGACGCCGCTTACGCTGGTCGGAATCCTGGCGTCCTTTCGACGTGCGTTTTCGGGCATCGTCCTGATGAGCGGCGTCGTCAACGTGCTGACCCTGACCGGCTCGTTCTTCATGTTGCAAGTCTATGACCGCGTCGTTCCGGGTCGCAGCGTGCCGACGCTGGTCGGCCTGGCGGTGCTTGCGGGAACATTGTTCGTGTTTCAGGGAGTGCTGGAGCTGATCCGCTCTCGCCTCATGGTGCGGCTGGGACAGGGGCTGGACGCAAAGCTGAGCCCGTCGGTCTATTCGGCGCTGATGCGCCTGCCGCTGCGCGCCAAGCCTTCCGGCGACGGGCTGCAACCCCTACGGGATCTCGATCAGGTCCGCTCCTTTATCGGCAGTGCCGGACCGACCGCTTTGTTCGACCTGCCATGGATGCCGCTCTATATCGGCATCTGCTTCATTTTTCATTTCTGGATCGGCGTTACCGCGCTTGCCGGCGCCGTTGTCCTGTTTGCATTGACGCTTCTGGCCGAATTCCGGACCCGCGGCCCGACAAGGATCGCCGGGCAGCACGCGGCCGTCCGCAGCACGTTGGCCGAGGCGACAAGGCGCAATGCCGAAGCCATGCAGGCCATGGGTTTTGGCGGGCGTATCGCCGAGCGGTGGTCTGCCGTCAATGCCGAGTACCTGAACGCCCATGCGGCGGCCAGCGATGTCGCGGGAACGCTTGGCACGATTTCCAAGATCCTGCGGTTGATGCTGCAATCGGCAATGCTGGCGATCGGCGCTTATCTGGTCATCAAGCAAGAGGCGACCGGCGGCATCATGATCGCAAGCTCGATCATGATGGGCAGGGCGCTGGCTCCGATCGAACTGGCGATAGCGCATTGGAAGGGTTTCATTTCGGCGCGGCAAAGCTGGGCACGCCTGAAGCAGCTTCTGTCCGCGCTGCCGGAAGGCGCAACCGGCGTGACCCTGCCCGCGCCTGTCAGCGCGCTGGCGGTCGAGAATGTCAGTGTCGCGCCGCCGGGCGAACGCACGCCGGTGGTGTGGGATGCAAGTTTTTCACTGGCCAAGGGAGCAGGCCTGGGGGTCATCGGCCCGAGTGCTTCCGGCAAATCGTCGCTGGTGCGTACGCTTGCAGGTGTCTGGCTGCCGGCGCGCGGCGCCGTGCGGCTGGACGGAGCGACGCTTGACCAGTGGCCGGCCGACGAGTTGGGCAAACATATCGGCTACCTGCCGCAGGATGTGCAGTTGTTCGACGGCACGATTGCGCAGAACATCGCCCGCTTCGACCCGGATGCGTCGTCCGACATGGTGCTTGCGGCAGCCAAGGCCGCCGGCGTGCATGATCTCGTCGTGCATCTGGCCGACGGTTACGACACGAAGGTTGGCGAAGCCGGCGCCTCGCTGTCGGCGGGGCAACGGCAGCGTGTCGCCCTTGCCCGCTCTCTCTATGGCGATCCGTTCATGGTCATCCTGGACGAGCCGAATTCCAATCTCGACTCGGAGGGTGAAGTGGCCTTGTCCGCAGCGATCCAGGGCATCAGGGACCGCGGCGGCATCGTTATCGTCGTCGCGCACCGGTCCAGTGTGCTGGCCAATGTCGATACGGTGCTGGTGATGGCCAATGGCCATGTGCAGGCCTTCGGTCCGAAGGACGAGGTGCTGAACAAGGTCTTCCGATCGGCGGCACCGCTCAAGGTCGTTGCCGCCACGGAAAGAGGCGTTCCTGCATGAGCGAGGACAGAAGCGCTTTGCATCATCGGCAGGTCCGCCGCTATCTGGTGGCTGGCGTTGCTACCTGTCTGCTGCTTGTCGGAGGTGTTGGTGGCCTGGCGGCGGTGACCAAGATGTCGGGTGCGGTGATCGCAGCTGGCCGGCTGGTAGTCGATTCCAATGTAAAGAAGGTTCAGCATCCGACGGGCGGCGTGGTCGGCGAGATCAGGGTGCGTGAAGGCGACCGGGTCAAGGCGGGCGATATTCTGGTGCGGCTGGACGAGACGACAACGCGCGCCAATCTGGCGATCGTCTCAAAAGGTCTGGATGAGTTTTATGCACGGTTGGCGCGCCTGGAGGCGGAGCGTGACGGCAAGGACACGATCAGCTTTCCGGACGTTTTGACATCGCGGCGCGACGAAGCCGGTGTCGCCGCATCGATGGCCGGAGAACAATCGCTGTTCGATTTCCGGCACCAGGCGCGGTCTGGCCAGCGATCGCAATTGCGCGAACGGATCGCGCAGTTGAAGCAGGAGAGTGCCGGCCTGACCGAGCAGCTGCAGGCGAAACGCCGCGAGATCGAGCTGATCCAGATCGAGCTGGAAGGTGTGCGGTCGCTCTGGCATCGCAAGCTGATAGGAATCGACCGCATGACGTCGCTGGAACGGGACGCGGTGCGGCTCGAAGGCGAGCATGGCCAGTTGACCGCGGGAATTGCCCAGGTGAAAGGCAAGGCGTCCGAGATCGAACTGCAGATCATCCAGATCGACCAGGATCTTCGCAGCGAGGTCGCGACCGATTTACGCGATACCCAGGGAAAGATCTCCGAGTTCGTCGAACGCAAGGTAGCGGCCGAGGACCAGTTGAAGCGCATCGATCTGCGCAGCCCGCAGGATGGCGTGGTGCTGCAGTTGGCGGTGCATACGATCGGCGGGGTCATCACCCCCGGCGAACAGGTGATGCAGATCGTACCGGTGACGGACGACCTGACCGTTGAAGCGCATATCGCACCGCAGGATATCGACCAGGTGACGATGGGCCAGAATGCGATTTTGCGCCTGTCGGCGTTCAATCGGCAAACCACGCCGGAGCTGACCGGGACGCTGTCGCGGATCTCGGCGGATCTCACCATCGAAGAGCGTACCGGAGCAGCCTTCTATGTGGCGCGGGTGACGCTTCCGAAAACCGAGGTCGCCAAGCTGCGCGGGCTGGCGCTGGCGCCGGGCATGCCGGCCGAGGTGTTCTTCCCGACGGGCGACCGGACGATGCTTTCCTATCTGGTGAAGCCGCTGTCGGATCAGATCCAGAAAGCTTTCCGGGAGGAGTGAAGCCGCACCTTTGAGAGCTGAAGCCTCGGGACCGGCTGGTTGCCGGTCCCCAAGGGGTAGCCCCTACTCCGCTGCCTTATACCCCGCGATGCCCTTGATCTCGAGGAAATCCTCCAGCCCGTATTCGGCGTATTCGCGGCCGTTGCCGGATTGCTTGTAGCCGCCGAATGGCAGGCCGGCGTCCCATTGCGGATAGTTGATGTAGACATTGCCGGTGCGCATGCGGGCGGCGACTTCGCGGGCCTTCTCGATATCCTTGGCCTGGATGTAGGACGCCAGCCCATAGACAGTGTCGTTGGCGGTGCCGATCGCCTCTTCCACTGTGTCGTAAGGCATGATCGCCAGCACCGGCCCGAAGATTTCCTCGCGCGCGATGCGCATGTCTGATGTGACGTCGGCGAACACGGTGGGGCGGACATAGTAGCCGCGGTTGAGCTCGGCCGGACGCCCCGGTCCACCCGCGACCAGCGTGGCGCCTTCATCTATGCCGGCCTGGATCAGGTCCTGGATCTTGTCGAACTGGATCTGGCTGACCACCGGGCCGAGCTTGGTGCCGGCCGCATCGGCCGGGCCGACGGTCAATTTTTCGGCCGCCGTCTTGGCGTAGCCGGTCGCCTCGTCATGGCGGTCGCGCGGCACGAACATGCGGGTCGGCGCGTTGCAGGACTGGCCCGAGTTGCTGAAGCAGCCGGCGACGCCCTTGCTGACGGCCTTTTCGAGATCGACATCGGGAAACAGGATGTTGGCCGACTTGCCGCCGAGTTCCTGATGCACGCGCTTGACCGTGTCGGCGGCCGCCTTGGCGACCAGGATGCCGGCGCGGGTCGAACCGGTGAACGACATCATGTCGACATCGGGATGGCTGGACAGCGCCTGGCCGACGCCCGGGCCGTCGCCATTGACGAGGTTGAAGACGCCCTTGGGAACGCCGGCCTCGTCGATGATTTCGGCAAAGATGATGGCGTCGAGCGGCGCGATTTCCGAGGGCTTCAGCACCATGGTGCAGCCGGCGGCGAGCGCAGGACCGACCTTGCAGGTGATCTGGTTCAGCGGCCAGTTCCACGGCGTGATCAGGCCGACGACCCCGATCGGCTCCTTGACGATCAGCGACGAGACCTTGACGTGGCGGAATTCGAACGACTTCAGCACCTCGGCCATCTTCCGCAGATGTGCCAGGCCAATGCCGACCTGGCTGTCGAGTGCCATCTGGCGCGGCGCGCCCATCTCGCGCGATACGGCCAGCGCCAGATCGGCGGTGCGCTTCTTGTAGACCTCGATTATGCGGTTGAGGATATCGAGGCGCTCCTCGACCGAAGTGAAGCCGAATGTCTCGAAGGCGCGCTTGGCGGCCGCAACCGCCTTGTCGACATCGGCCTTTGAGCCGAGCGAAATCTGAGCGAAAGCATCTTCGTTTGACGGGTCGATGACGTCGAGTGTGCTGGGCACGACAGGATCGACCCACACGCCGTCGATATAGAACTGCAGATTGTGTGACATGGGCTTCTCCTCGGGGATTTCTGAATTGATGGGGGGCGATCGCCAGATCGTCGTATCGGTTCAGGGATAACGATGGGGCAAGAGCGATGTCAAACGCAAGGGCGGGCGATTAGCCGACGGCTACAGAAGCGTGTGCCCCGCCGCGACCAGAAGCCCCCTTGCCGCGGCTTCATCCTTGGCTTTGACGAGCAGATGGTCACCATCGAAGGTGGATACCAGAAAAATGCCGAGTTCGTTTTCCGACAATGGTCTTATCACCGACAGGACGATGCCTGTTTCGTCGAAGGCAAAGGGACCTTGGAGTTTCAGGGCGACCCAGTCCCTGTCATGCTTCACCCCGTCCGGCACCCGATCCTGCAGGCAGACGACCGAAAGCTCGTCCTCCGTCCTGGTGATGCTGACGAAGCCCGGCCCGTCCGCCCAGCCGGGAATGCTGTCTTTTGCTTCGAGGCGCGAAACCGCATACCGCCCCGTGAGCGGCTTCAACCGGACCCTGACTGCCATCCGATCCTCCCTGTTATCGGCCATCACCCAGTTTCTTGCTCATATAGACCGTCATGCCGTTCATGAACGGCTCCTCCCGGTTGATCGTATAGCCATGCCGTTTGTACAACAACACATTGGCCATGAAGGCGCCGTTGGTCAGCAGGCGCAGCTCGAAGCAGCTGGCCTCCAGCGCCTTCTGCTCCGCCCGTTCCAGCAACAGCCGGCCGATGCCCCTGCCCTGCGCCTGTGGCGCGACGCAGACATTCTCGATCCAGAGATGATCGTCGGCCAGGATGGTCTCGATCATGCCGACGATGCGGCCATTTTCGATGGCGAGATCGAACGGATGTTCGGCGACCGCCTTGTCATAATCGGCGCGCATCGGCAGCGGCTCGCGGCCGATCAGAGGCACCCATTTGGCATAGGCGGCACGCACAATGTCCCTGATGGCGGCAGCGTCCGCCGGTTGGGCCGGCCGAAACAGGATGGAAGAATTGGACATGGCAAAGGCTCCAGACATGAAAACCCCGCCGGCAGACGTCGCGGGCGGGGCTGGAACGAACGAACCGATTTAGTGTGCCGGTCTTTGTCGTCGCGCCTTGCCGCTCCGCACTGTGCAGAGGCGACGTCGCTGGGCGATGGCGAGCGAGAAAATGGACATGACGCCACGCTGGAGTGCAAGACGCAGAGCGTCAAGCTGCATAACCGAGCCAGTCATTATGTTTGCATGGCACAGGCAAGATTGAAGGCATTGCCGACCGTTCACAAAAATCGATCATTTCAACAAAAACAATTCGTTGGAAAGATCGATTCTGGAATGACATTCTCCTGAGGTACTTGCGTGGAGAATTGCATTGTCTTCCGCCGCCCAGCTAGCGAACGATATTCCGATCAGCATGATTTCCGCCGACCTGGCCGTGGGCCGGAAGCGGCTCGGTTCCGTGTGGAATGGCGTCATCCCCGGGATCGTGCTGGTGGCGATGATTACGGGGGTGGCCTTCTCGGCCCATAATGTCTCCGGCTTCGCGCTGTTCAGCCCGATGATCCTCGCCGTCGTCGCCGGCATGATCTATTCCAACGTGCTCGGCACGCCCGCCCACGCCAAGGCCGGCATTGCATTCTCGCAGAAGCGCCTGCTGCGCTTTGCCATCGTGCTGCTCGGCTTTCAGCTGACGCTCGGCCAGGTCGTCTCCATCGGCGCCGGCGGCGTCGGCATCGTGGCGCTGACCCTTGGAGCGACCTTCGTCTTCACCATTACGCTTGGCCGGCTGATCGGCGTCGACGCCAAGCTGGCGCAGCTGATTGCCGCCGGCACCTCGATCTGCGGCGCTTCGGCGATCGTTGCCACCAACATCGTCACCGATGCGCGCGACGAGGACGTCACTTATGCCGTCGCCTCGATCACGCTGTTCGGCACCGTCGCCATGCTCGGCTTTCCGCTGCTGGCGCCGGTGCTCGGCCTCGACCAGCACGCATTCGGCCTGTGGGCCGGCGCCTCGATCCACGAGGTGGCACAGGTCATCGGCGCCGGCTTCCAGAACGGCGCCCAGTCCGGCGAGATCGCCACCGTCGCCAAGCTGACCCGCGTCGCCCTGCTGGCGCCGATGGTCATCGCGCTCGGCCTGATGGCGCGCCGCAAGAGCAATGGCGATCGCCCAAGCGACCAATCCGGTGCGCGGCCGCCGATGCCGTGGTTCGTCGCCGCTTTCATCGCCGTCGTGGCGCTGAACAGCCTGGTTGCCGTGCCGGCCGAAGTGAAGTCGGCCATGGCGTTCGCCACCACCATCATGCTGACCATGGGGCTCGCCGCCATGGGTCTGCAGGCCAACATTTCGCAGCTGCGCTCGCGCGGCCTTCGCCCGCTGGCGCTCGCCTCCTGCGCCTTCCTGTTCATCGGCGGCTTCAGCCTGATGCTGGTGAAGTTCGCCTAGTCCTCGAACGAACTCGCCGCGACATAAATCGCGGCAAGCGCCTCGATGCCGGCCTGGTCGTCCTTGTCGAAGCGGCCGGGCGTCGGGCTGTCGAGGTCGATCAGGCCGAAGACGCCCTCATTGTCCCTCAGCAGCACGACGAGTTCCGAGCGCGAGTCGGCGTCGCAGGCGATGTGGCCGGCAAACTCGTGCACATCCTTGACCAGCATCGACATTTCGAGATCGATCGCGGTGCCGCACACGCCCTTGCCGACGGCGATGCGCACGCAGGCGGGTTTGCCCTGGAACGGTCCGAGCACCAGCTCCTCGTCGGAGGCCAGGAAATAGAAGCCGGCCCAGTTGAGATCGGGCACCATCTGGAAGATCAGCGCCGATGTGTTGGCGGCGTTGGCGACGGAGTCGCTCTCGCCTTCCAGCAGCGCCTTCAACTGGGTGGCGAGTTCGCGGTAGAAGGCTGGCTTGTCGGTGCTGTCGATGGTCTGGGCCGCAAACATGGCGTCGTCTCCATTGCCGGCGGGCCAAAAAGCCCGCTACATTTCCTGTCTGCCACCAATGACGCTCCCGGGAAATACACAATTGTGAATACCGACCGTGCCAGCCAAACACACGACCGGGCGCAACCCGCAGCGAGCGAAGGTCCCCTCACCTTCGCCGTGCTGGTCTTTCCCGGCTTTCCGATGATGGCGTTCAGTTCGGTGATCGAGCCGCTGCGCGCCGCCAATGTGCTGGCCAAACGCGATTGTTACCGCTGGGTGATCGTCGGCGCCGACCAGGGAACGGTCGAGGCGTCCAACGGGGTTGTCATACAACCGGGATTCTCAGCGTTCGGCGCGCCGAAGGTCGATCGCATCGTCGTCTGCTCGGGCGGCAATGCGGACCTCGTCGTCGCCGACGATGCGGTTGCCTGGATCCGCAGGAGCCTGCGCGCCGGCGCCCATATCGGCGCGGTGGCCGACGCCGCCTTCTTCCTCGCCAGGGCCGGCTTGCTCGACGGCCATGCTTGCACCTTGCACTGGACCAGCCAGGCGGCCTTCACGGAGGCCTTCCCGGATATCGAGCTTCGGCGCGATCTCTATGTCATCGACCGCAAACGCTTCACCTCGGCCGGTGGCGTCGGCAGCCTCGACATGATGCTGGAGATCATCACCAACGATTATGGCGGCGAGCTCGCGGCGGGCGTTGCCGAATGGTTCGTGCACAGCCCCTTGCGCTCGAGCGTCGACCGCAAGCTGATGCCGCTGCGTCTGCGCACCGGCGTCCAGAACGAACTGGTGCTGTCGGCCATCGCCATCATGGAGGATGCGGTCGAGGAGCGGCTTGGGATGACCGAGTTGGCGGCAAGGCTGGGCGTCTCCTCCGACAAGCTGGAGCGCAATTTCCGCGCCCAGCTCAGCATTTCGCCCAATGGATATTACCGGCGGCTCCGGCTGCGGCGCGCCGCCGACCTGTTGGCCCATTCGACGCTGATGGTGCGAGACGTGGCTCTGGCCTGCGGCTTCGCGTCCATGTCAAGTTTTGCCCGAGCGTTTCGCGAGGAGCATGGGCACGCGCCGAAGGCGATGCGGCGGCATTAGAGGGCGCTGCGCGCTAACGCGGTGAGATGCTGGCGGGACAGCGCCCCCCACTGTCCTGCCGGACATCTCCCCCACACGGGGGGAGATCAGATGTCGCCTCGGCTTTCGCCAATCACCAACGTTGCAGGGCGAGCGGGATGCGAAAGCTGCTAATCTCCCTCCTTGTGGGGGAGATGTCCGGCAGGACAGAGGGGGGCGCGAAGGATCGCAACATTGCCCTTTGTATCCATGCCCTTCTTGCGGCAGTTCGCACGACATCTGCGGATTCTCGCACAGACATTTTTCGGCGCATGGCTATGGTCTAGCCCTTCAGGAGGCGCACCCATGAGCATCGTCGTTTTCGACCCGGACAGCACCGAGGATGTGGATTTCAAGGACCGCATGCGCCACCCGGTCGCGGCCGACTCCGCCGGCGGCATGTGGCTGTCGGATACCGAGCCGTCCTTCATCGATGCCGACGCCTTGCGCAAAGGGCGGCTGGCGAAACTGCGCGGCTGGATGCGCGAGGCGGGCTATGGCGGCGTCGTTTTGTTCGACCCCTACAACCAGCGCTATGCCACCGGCTCGCGCAACATGTTCGGCTATTTCCTGCGCAACTCGACGCGGTATTTCTTCATCCCGACCGACGGGCCGATCGTGCTGTTCGAATACCCGCAGAGCTACCATGTCTCGATGGTGCTCGACACGATCGACGAGGCGCGGCCGTCCAAGCTGGTATGGTCTTCGGTGTCGGGCCGCGACGACGAAACCGCCGGCCCCTTCGCCGACGAGATCGCCGAGCTTTTGACGAAGCACGGCGGCGGCTCGATGAAGCTCGGGCTCGACCGCTGCAGCCATTTGCAGGCGCTGGCGCTGGAAAAGCGCGGCTGCGACGTCAGGGATTGTCAGGGCGAAATCCTGGCGGTGCGGGCGGTCAAGACGCCCGAGGAAGTCAAATGCCTGCAGGTGTCGATGGCGGGTGCGGAAGCCGCCGTCTACGCCGTGCGCGAGGCGATAAAACCCGGCGTCTCCGAAAATGAGCTGTTCGCCATCATGTATGGCGAGGTGATCCGCCAGGGCGGCGAGTTCATCGAGACGCGGCTCCTCACCTCGGGACAGCGCACCAATCCGTGGTTCAACGAGGCCAGCGGCCGCAAGATCCGGCCGGGCGAGCTTCTGGCGCTCGATACCGATACGATCGGCTGCTATGGCTATTATTCCGATTTTTCGCGCACCTTCCGCTGCGGGCCGGGCAAGCCGACCGGCTATCAGAAATCGCTCTACCGCATGGCGCACGACCAGGTTCAGCACAACATTTCGATCGTCAGGCCGGGCATGGCTTTTCGCGAGATCGCCGAAAAGGCGTGGAAAATCCCGGACCGTTTCGTCGACCAGCGCTATACCTCGGTGATGCACGGCGTCGGGATGCATGGCGAGACGCCATTCATTGCGCACGCCATGGACTATGAAACCTATGGCCGCGACGGCATTATCGTGCCCGGCATGGTGGTGAGCGTGGAAAGCTATATCGGCGAGAAGGGCGGACGCGAGGGCGTCAAGCTGGAAGACGAGATCCTGATCACCGACACCGGCACCGAGCTTCTGTCGCGCTTTCCCTACGAGGATGAGTTTCTGGAGAAGCAGGTTTGATGGTCGTTTCGCATCCCTTGGCAACCAGCGCGAACGCCAATCCCGTCGTCATCCTAGGGCGAAGCAAGGAGCGAAGCGACGCGGCGCAGACCCCTGGAGCTGCTCCGCAGCCCAAGGGATCCATGCCGGGACTCATCCGCGCCGCAACGGTGCAAGTTCTGCTCCGCCGCATTCCTTGGCCAATGTCACGGCATGGACTCCAGAGCGCCGCAACGGTGCAGATCCTGCACAGTTGCACTCCACGGTCGACGTCACGGAACGGATCCCAGGGTCTCCGCGACGCCGCTGCGCGGCTGCTTCGCCCTGGGAGGACGAAGTTCGGAGGACGCCGACCAATCTCCACCGCTTGCGCTGCCCTTGCGAGAAGAGCGGCGGCGTTGGTCGCGAACCAAGGCCTATCCGCATGAAAAGCCCCATCTCCATCAAACGCGGCACGGTCGCCGCGGCGTTCATCGACCTCCAGGAAGAGCATCGGCAGGATAAGCGCTATCTGGTCGAAGGTTTTGGCGAGGTGCTGGCCAACGTCCAGCGCCTGCAGGCGGCGGCGCGGCGCAACTTCGTGCCGCTGTATCACTGGGCCTATATCGTCGATACCGCCAAGGCGCGTCCGTTCCATCCGCTCGACGCCGACGGCAAGTCTGCCTTTTCCGACAAGACCGATCCGCTGACGGAGATTTGCCATGAGGTGGCGCCCGCGGCCGGCGAGACGATGCTGGTCAAGACGCAGGCCAGCGCCTTCGGCGCCGGGCCTGCCGCAACCGAACTCAAGGCGCGCGGCATCGAATGGCTGATCGTCGCCGGCGTCTGGACCGAGGCCTGCATCGACGCCACCGTGAAGGACGCGGTGGCATCCGGCTTTCGCGTGCTTCTGGTCAAGGATGCCTGCGGCAGCGGCAGTGCCGCCATGCACCAGACCGCCATCCTCAACCTTGCCAACCGGCTCTATGGCGGCGCCGTCACCAACACGATAGACGCGTGCCGGCTGATGGCGGGCGACACCATCGATGCATGGCAGGTCGAAGGCTCGGTACCGCTGCGCTTCACCTTTGAAAACGCCGAACGGCTCTACGGCGAGCTCTGAGAGATGGGCACGGTCCACAAGCTCAAGACCGCCAGGCGGGGGAAATACGCCACCCTGCTCGATCCGGCGCTGTGGGAGTATATCGACCTGGTCAATGACTGGTTCCCGCCAGAAATCGCCGAACTTCCGATCGCCGAGCAAAGGTCGGTCTATGATGCGATGTGCCGCGCCTTCCATCAGGGTTATCCCAAAGGGGTTTCGGCCAGCGGCGGCATCATCGCCGCCGATGCAGGGCACGCCATCCCGATCCGCTACTATCGGATGGCGGGCAAGCCCGTGCGCGCCGTCATCGTCTACTATCATGGCGGCGGCTTTGTGCTTGGCGGGCTCGACAGCCATGACGACATCTGCGCCGAGATCTGCGCCGGCACCGGTTTCGACGTTGTCTCGGCCGACTACCGGTTGGCGCCGGAACATCCCCACCCGGCCGCCTTCGACGACGCGCTGACCGTGTTCGAATGGGCGGCGGTGACAACGGACCTGCCGATCGTGCTCGTCGGCGAAAGCGCCGGCGGCACCCTTGCCGCCGCGGTCGCGCACGCGTCTCGCCGCCACCTGCGCCGGGCGGCCGGCCAGGTGCTGATCTATCCCGGCCTCGGCGGCGACGAGAGTGCCGGCTCCTATGTCGCACATGCCGACGCACCGCTGCTGACGCTGCGCGACATCGCGTTCTACCGCACCATTCGCTCTGCCCCGGCACAGTCGCCCGACGACCCGACTTTTTCGCCGCTGAGCGACAATGACTTCTCCGGCCTGCCGCCGACTGTCATCATCACCGCCCAATGCGATCCGCTGTCATCGGACGGCGAGACCTATCGCGACCGCATCGTTGCGGCAGGCGGCCGCGCCTGGTGGTATGAGGAGCCCCGCCTCGTGCACAGTTTTCTGCGCGCCCGCAAAAATGTTCCGCGCGCCGGCGAGGCGTTCGTGTGCACGCTTGCAGCCATCGCCGCCGTCGCCGTGCTCGGCAAGAACGACGAAGCGCTGATCTCCCCCCTGGTGGGGGAGATGGCCGGCAGGCCAGAGGGGGGCGCGAAGGATCGCGGCCCTTCAGTATCCTAAATCAACGCAACGATTATCTGCGATGATACTCCAGTCGGCAGACGGGATGGCGGGACAGCGCCCCCCTCTGTCCTGCCGGACATCTCCCCCACAAGAGGGGAGATTGGCCGTCTACCACTGCGGAGTGGCGCACAAGAATCGCGGAAAAGAGAACATTTCCCGGGGTCGGCCCGCTTTATCATTCACCTGCTCAGGCAACGGCGCCCGATGATCGCATCCGCCCCCAGCGGAGGCGGACCGTCGGGGCGCCCAACAAAAGAGGGAACGACGATGAAATTCATGCTGACCGACCGCAATTTGCACCCGCAGGCCAAACCCGTCGCCCAAGATTTCACAAAGGGCGGCGTCAACCGGCGCGAATATCTCGCCATCATGGCCGGCTTCGGCGTCAGCGCGGCCGGAGCACTGGCATTGGGAGGCCTCAGCGCGTCGCCCGCCCGGGCAGAGGAGCCGAAGCGCGGCGGCACCTTGCGCGTCGCCATGAACGTCAAGGGTTTCAAGGATCCGCGCACCTTCGACGGTGTCGAGATGTCCAATGTGGCGCGCCACTGCAACGAATATCTGGTGCGCTGGAACCGCGACTTCACCTTCGAGCCGTGGCTGCTCGAAAGCTGGGAAACCAGCAACGACGCCAGGACGCTGACGCTGCATGTGCGCAAGGGCATCGCCTGGTCGAATGGCGACGCCTTCAACGCCGATGACGTCATCCACAATCTCAACCGCTGGTGCGACGCTTCCGTCCCCGGCAATTCGGTCGCCGCGCGCATGGGCGCGCTGGTCAATGCCGACACCAAGAAGCCGGTCGATGGCGGCATCGAGAAGGTCGACGATTTCACCGTAAAGCTCAATCTGCCGAAACCCGACATTTCGCTGATCGCAGGGATGGCCGACTATCCCGCGCTGATCATGCACCGCTCCTATGAGGGCGGCGACGATCCGATGAAGGCGCTCGCAATCACCACCGGCCCTTGCGAACTGGTCAGCTGGAATGCCGAGACCAGTGCGGAGGTGAAGCGCAAGGACAAGCCCTGGTGGAAGGGCGACTTCTACCTCGACGGCATCAAATGGGTCGATTACGGCTCCGACCCCAACGCGATGCTGTCGGCGTTCGAATCCGGCGAGATCGACACCGACCATGAGACCGCCTCCGACGCCGTGTCGCAGACCGAGCAGATGGGCTTGTTGAATTCCGAGATCGCCACCGGCTCGACCATCGTTGCCCGCTTCAATGTCGGCAACGCGCCTTATGACGACGTCAAGGTGCGCCGCGCCGCCCAGCTTGCGGTCGACAATTCGGCCGTGCTGGCGCTCGGCCTCGGCGGCCGCGGCAAGCCTGCCGACAATCACCATGTCGGCCCGATGCACCCGGAATTTGCCGATATCGGCCCGGCCAAGCGCGACACGGAACAGGCCAAGAAATTGCTCGCCGAGGCCGGCAAGACGGACCACGAATTCGAGCTGATCTCGGTCGACGTCGAATGGCAAAAGAGCACCGGCGATGCGATCGCCGCGCAGATGCGTGAGGCCGGCCTGAAGATCAAGCGAACCGTGCTGCCCGCCGCGACCTTCTGGAACGACTGGAGCAAATACCCCTTCTCCACAACCGAATGGCTGGGCCGCCCGCTCGGCGTCCAGGTGTTGGCGCTCGCCTACAAATCGGGCGCCGCCTGGAACGAAAGCGCCTATGCCGACAAGGAATTCGACACGCTTCTCGACAAGGCGCTGGCAACGCCGGACGCCGCCCAGCGCAAGGAGATCATGGCCAGGATCGAGCAGAATCTGCGCGATGCCGGCATCATCATCCAGCCCTACTGGCGCTCGGTCTACCGCACCTATCGCAAGGGCGTGCAAGGCTGCGAACAGCACCAGTCGCTGGAGCAGCATTTTGAGAAGGTGTGGCTGGAGGGGTGATCGTTCGGGGACGCCGCATACCGGCTGGCACCTGAGCGGTATGTCGCTCAGGTAAATACCTGCAGCGCACTCCGAGCATTTACGACGGTGTCTGTCTTGACGCGGCGATCGTGGATCGGTCTGGTGTGTCGACGAGGCGCCGCTGTGGGCTCGCGTCATTCCGGAGAATACACATGCGCGCCCGTTGGGCTTTCATTCTTGCACCCATTATTCCGGCGATCCTGCCCGGCTACAATTGGCATGCGAACCACCCTGAGACGGGGCCGTTGTCGGGCTTCATCTTCGTAACCCTTGTTTTCTATGTTGTGGAGGCGGTGGTAGGAATTCCGGCCTTCTATGTCCTCACCCGACGGCGCTGGCAGTTTTTTTGGGTATACGTCGTCGTTGGCTTTCTGGCAGTTTTTGTTCCAGCGTTTGTCTTCGGCCTCATTAAGTGGAGTCCTCCATTGGGAATCGGCGGAGTTCTCTATGCATGCTCCTTCATAGGGATACTCGGTGGCGCTACAGGGCTGATCTTCTGGCTTTTGGTGCGCCCAGACAAGGACCCTGTCGAACAGATTGCTTCGCACTTTACCTAGGTCAGCACCCCAAGATTGAGTTCAAGGCCTGATACACTTTGGCCGCGATATTTTGCACGAGAACGCATGGACCACTTCGACCTTGGCACCTATCGCCGTCCAATCTCCACAGCCTCGGCCGAGACGCAGCGCTGGTTCGATATCGGGCTGAACTGGTGCTACGGCTTCAACCATGAGGAAGGCATAAAGTGCTTCGAAAAGGCGCTGGAGACCGATCCTGATTGCGCCTTCGTGTATTGGGGCATCGCCTATGCCGCCGAGCCTTTTTACAACCTCACCTGGAAGGAGCACGGCAAGGACGAGGCTAACCGCGCCGCGCGACGCTGCTTTGATCATGTCCAGCTTGCGCGGGCTGGTTCTGCGGGCGCAAGCCCCGTCGAGCAGCGGCTGATCGAGGCGCTGGCCGCACGCTTCCAGCAGCCGCATGGCGTGACGCCGGCGGAATTCGAACAATGGGACAATGCTTACGCTGCCGCCGCGATGCGGTAGGTCTATTGTGACTTTCCCGACGACCATGACGTGATGGCTCTCACCGTCGAGGCGCTGATGATGCGCACCGTGCGGCGGCTGTGGGATTTGAAAACCGGCAAGCCGGCGCCGAACTAGATGTGCTGGAGGCGCTGGAGGTCTGCGAGCGATCGATCCGGCTGTCGGACGAAGCCGGCACTGCGCCGCATCCGGCGATCCTGCACCTGCATATCCATCTGCTCGAGATGTCGACGCAGCCGGAACGCGGCATGCGCTCGGCGGACCGGCTCGGCACCATGTGCCCCGATGCCGGCCACATGAACCATATGCCGGGCCATATCCATGTGCTGTGCGGCGAGTACGAGAAGGGCAAAGCTGGCCAGCGAAAAGGCGGTGCGCGCCAACGACCTCTACCTCGCCTATGCCGGTGAGACGACCTACTATCTGCTCGGCTGCTGCCACGATTTGCATCTGATGATGTTCACCTGCATGTTCCTTGGCCAGTACCAGCCGGCACTGTGGGCGGCTGACAAGGTGCGCAGCCTGGTCACGCGCGACGTGGTCGCCATCCAGGACCGGCCAAAGCTGACGCAAACAGTGGAGGGCTATCATGCGATAAAATCGCATGTGCAGGTGCGCTTCGGCCGCTGGCAGGAGATCATCGATGAGCCGATGGTGGACGAGCCGGCACTTTATGTGCTGGCCGCCGCCATGCAGCACTACGCCAAGGGCGTCGCCCATGCGACGCTCAAGCAATTCGCGGCAGCCGAGCGTGAGCGCGAAAATTTCCGCAGGCATGTCGAGAGCATTGCGCCCGAGCGGCGCTTCCTCAGCAACCCGGCACGGGCCTCGCTAGCCGTCGGCGCCGCCTTGCTCGATGGCGAGTTGGCCTACCACCAGGGGCAGCATGACGACTCTTACGCCCATCTGCGCCAATCCGTCGAACTCGACGACAATCTGTCCTACACCGAGCCCTGGGCCTGGATGCACCGCCGCGCCATGCGCTGGCGGCACTGGTCCTCGACCAGGGCCACACTGACGAGGCCGAGCAGGTCTATCGCGACGACCTCGGCCTGAGCGGCAAGGTCCAGCGCTGCGCCCAGCACCCCGACAATGTCTGGTCGCTGCACGGGTTGGTGGAATGTCTGAAGCGGCGCGGCGAGAGCGTGGAACTGCCGGGGGTGCAGGAGAAGCTCGACGTAGCACTGGCCAAGGCTAATGTGGCGATCACGTCGTCATGCCTGTGCCGGACGAGACCGCAGGCGGACCGTAGCTGCTGTCGTTGAGAGGGCAGCCAACCGACCGAAATCGGCGACGTTCGCTCACGAGAAAATCTCAGCCAGATCGTCGATGCTGGTGCCTTCCTTGAGCTGTCGCAACTCCACATACATGACGACGATGGCGATCGATACCACCAAGCCTTGGGCTGTATCGACCAGGGCGTTGAGCAAAAAGCCCAGTGTCAGACCAAATGAGAAAAAGAAGGCGTTCGCCCAAATATCCACGGTGATTGAAGGCACGAGCACGACAAGCCAGATGCACAGCAACGGCCAGCGGCTGCCTTTGGTCAGGTCGCGGCTGCGTTGCATGCTGGCGAACACGCCACGCCCTTCACCGACAATTACCGGCGTCGTGACCGACCAGCGCGCCAGCAGCAACAGTCCGGGAACGATGATGAGTACCAGGCCCAGCCAGAAGGCGAATGTGATCAGGATCGAGGCGGCGCTTGCCGGTAGCAGAAGCGCACAGGCTGTTCTGATGCAATCGCGTGCCGACGGCCGTTCGCCGCGCAGATCCATCAGGGCCGCTCGCGTCAATGCCGCCTGCATGAAAGCCCCCAGCACAAAAAAGCCCAACATGAAGATTGCCGTGATCGTCAACCGTCGCATCGAGTATTCGGGCTCTACTGACCCAACGGATACCCAGAACCAGTAGGAAAATCCAAACTCCGGCAAGGCGTATACGAACAACGCCACTCCCAAGCACAGCACCGGATTGCGCCGGATAATCGCGAACGTATCGCGGAGAACCCTGCCGATGCGAAATTTGCCTGGCTGCTCCGGCGTCATCGACGTCACGATTGCCCTACCCCGGTCGATGTGCCGTTACGAAAAAATCTGCGCCAGTTCGTCGACGCTGGTGCCTTCCTTGACCTGGCGCAGTTCGACATAGGTGACGGCAATGGTCACCGACAGCATCGTCGAAAAGATCGTCGACACCAGAGTGCTGCCAATCGCTCCGACCAGGACACCGACACCGGTGACGCCGCCGGCGGTGGCGAGCGCCAGTCCGAAAAACAACGAGAACACCGCCTGGATGAGCATCGCCGCCACGCCAATGATCAGCAGCAGCCAGAATATCGACCAGCGGCTGCCCTTGGTCAGGGCACGGCTGCGCGATATCGAGCCGAACACGCCAAGCCGCTCCTGAACCGCAATGGGCACGGAAACCGATACGGAAATCAGCCACATGAAAGCGGGAATAAACGCCAGGGCAAGCCCGATCAGCCACCCGATAGGGGGAATGACCCAGGCGATGAAAACCATCACAAAAACAGCCACCACCAGAGTGACAATGATCAGAATGCCTATGCCCAGCGTGGGCAAGAAGCTGCGCAATGCTATCTGGATGCAGTCGCCGATGACCGGCCGCTTGCCGTTCAAATCCTCGATCGCCGCCCTGACGAGCGCCGCTTGCACCAGCAAGGCCAGCACGAAAATGGTCAAGGAAGCGATTATCGACAAGCCCGAGTAGTCTTCCATGGCTGACGTTTCGAAAGCGGCGGCGTTCCCGGCGCTGTCGACGTTCACCAATGTAGCGACCCGGGACAGGTTCCAGAGGTTGTACAGCAGTGCGGGCAGGGTTGAGAAAAGTCCGACGACCACAGCAAGGAAACCCAGATTGCGGCCGATGACCGCGAAGCTGTTGCTGAAAACCCTGCCGATGCGGAATTTTTCCGGTCGGTCCTGCGCCAGTGACGTCACGATGCCTCCTGCCCTGGCACCCGCCTTGACCTGACCGGGTCAAGGCGGTGCAAACCCGTCGGCTTACGAGAAGATCTCGGCCAGTTCGTCGACGCTGGTGCCTTCCTTGACCTGGCGCAGCTCGACATAGCTGACCGCGGCGGCGACCGACAGCAACATCGACATCACGCTCTGCACCAGTGCCGCCACGACAGTAGCGACAATGTCGTGAAACAGGTAGACAAACACGCCCACCGCGCCCTGGATGACCATGCCGATGATGATCAGGACAAGGAACAAGCCGAAGAGCGACCAGCGGCTGCCCTTGGTCAGGGCGCGGCTGCGCGACATCGAGCCGAACACGCCGAGCCGCTCCTGGATCTGAACCGGTATCGCAACCGACCAGCCCAGCCACAAGATGATGCCGGGCACCAGCAACGCAAGCGCGGCTAGGCCTGCGCCCAGGCCGACGAGCAGGCCGATCGCCAATGTCGGCAGAAAATATCGGATGGCTATCTGCAGGCAATCGCCCAAGGTCGGCCGCTTGCCGTTCAAATCCTCGATTGTGGCTCGCACGAGCGCCGACTGCAGCACCAGTACGAAAAGGGAGGCAATGAAACTGGCCGGGAGCGTCACCCAAATGTTGCTAAACACCAGGGCGGGGTCGGCCGCAGCGCCGGGATTGGCCGTCAGGAGCGCCTGCATGCGCGATTCGGTCCATAGCCGAAGAATAACTGCCGGCACCCCCGCAAACAGCACCGAAAGCCCCACGAAAAGTATGACGTTGCGGCCGATGACGGAGAAGCTGTTGTTGAAGACCCTGCCGATCTGAAATTTCTCAGGCCGTGCAAATGTTGCCGAAGTCATGATGCGCCCCCTGTTCCACCGCCGAATATTGTCCGGCAGCCGCAGTAGTAAATTTGCCAAGATTAACAACTGGCGTCTAGCCCACTTGCAAAAGTTACGCTGCATTGCCAGTGTCGGCTCGCGAACCGCAGGTTGCAGGGGGGCGAGAAGGTGACTGCTGCACAGCCGGACGCTGCGCAAGCCGAATGGCTGGCCAAACTGCACAAGCAGTTGCTGTCAGACGATTCGATCCAGTTCGACCTGCCGGTCTACAGACCACCCGAGACACCCGAGTGGCTGAGACCGCTGGGCGAGTTCCTGAAATCGCTCGGCCCGTACATGATCTACCTGTTCTGGGGCGCGGTGATCACAGGTGCCGCGATCATTCTGCTGCTGATTGTCCTTGAAGTGAAAGGCGTCGCCTGGCGCCTGCCCTGGTGGCGCAAAAAGAGCGTGACCGAGGCGGAAGCGATATGGCACCCCGACGTTGGCGCCGCGCAGATCCTGTTGTCGGAAGCCGATGCGCTCGCCGCCCGGGGCGAGTATGACGAGGCGGTGCATCTCCTGCTGCGGCGCAGCGTTGCCGACATTGCCGGCCGCCTGCCCGACTTTCTGCGCCCGTCGCTGACCGCGCGCGATATCGCGGGAGCGGCGTCGCTGCCAACGCGGGCGCGTGGCGCCTTCACCCAGATCGCGCGCATCGTCGAGGCCGCTCTGTTCGCGCGTCGGCCGGTCGGGCCCGAGGGCTGGCAGGAGGCGCGCAGCGCCTATGAGCGATTCGTCTTCAGGGATGCCTGGACGTGAGTGACGCGACAGCCGACATCGCCCAGCAGGAACCGTTCAGCCGCAGGACGCTGTTCTGCGGCATTTTCGCCAGCCTGCTCGCGGCCGCAGGCTTCTTCCTTTTGTCCACCTATGCGCCCGACTTTCGCCAGCCGAGCGTCGGTGGCGCAACGCCGCTGTCGAAGAGCGGCATCGGCTATGCCGGTCTGGCGGAATGGCTGGAGCTGACCGGCGAAGCGCCCGACATGGCGCGGTCCGACAGCGATCTCGAGACCGAAATGCTGCTGATCGTCACCATTTCACCCGACAGCGACCCGGATGCGCTTGCCAACATCATCAAGCTTCGCAAGGGCCTGGATACGCTGTTCGTTCTGCCCAAATGGGCGACCTTGCCGCTGGCCCTGCACGAAGGCTGGGAGATGAAGATCCAGCGGCTGCCGGACGTCGTGGTCAACGATTGGCTCGCCCGGATCGCCAAGGCCAAGCTCGGCGAAGGTGAGACCACGGTCAAGCAACTCGACGTCTCAGGGCAAATGGTCAGCGTTCCCGGCCAGTTGCAATGGGTGGCCGACGAACACCCGCTGATTGCCGCCGGCAACGGCAAGGCCGTGCTGACCGAGATCGAAGACGAGCGGTTCTACATTCTGACAGACCCCGATCTCATCAATAACGCTGGCTTGAAAGATCCCGACAAGGCGGCGGCGGCGCTCAAGCTGATCGAGCTCCTCCAGCCCGAAAAGGGTGCCGTCATGTTCGACCTGACGCTGCATGGCGTCGGGCGAAAATACGATCTCGCCAAGCTTCTGGTCGAGCCGCCCTTCCTGGCGCTGACGCTGACCATCCTGGCGGCGGCGGCACTTGCCTTCCTGCATGGCCTTGGCCGGTTCGGGCCGCCGCGGGCCGATCAGCGCGCCATCGCCTTCGGCAAGCGCGCGCTGGTCGATACCACGGCGATGCTGTTGCGCCGCGCTGGCCGGCTGGAGGAACTGGGCGACCGCTATGGAGCACTGGCACGCGTGCGCGCCGGCGCGCTGCTCGGCGCGCCGCACGGTTTGCAGGGCGAAGCGCTCGACCGCTGGCTAGATTCCCGCGACAAGGACGAAGCCGGCGGTTTCACGACCCGCCTGCAAGCTGCGAACGCGGCAAAGACCCTGACACAAATGCATGATGCAGCCGAAAAGCTGCACGACTGGACGGCAAGGAGGCTCGGTGAACGTCGATGATGTGAAGGCCCTGGCGACACAGATCAGGGAAGAGGTGGCCAAGGCCATCACCGGGCAACACGATACGGTCGATCTGATGCTGACGGCATTGTTCGCCGGCGGGCATATATTGCTCGAAGGACCGCCGGGCACGGCCAAGACGATGACGGCGCGCTGCTTTGCCCAGGCGCTGGGGGTCGCCTATGGCCGTATCCAGTTCACGCCCGACCTGATGCCCGGCGATATCGTCGGTTCCAACATCTACAATTTCCAGACCGGGCAATTCACGCTGACGCGCGGCCCGATCTTCTGCGACCTTTTGCTCGCCGACGAAATCAACCGCACGCCGCCCAAGACCCAGGCCGCCCTTTTGGAGGCGATGCAGGAACATGCCGTCACCTTCGACGGCACCACCCATGCGCTCGGCCAGAATTTCATGGTGGTGGCGACGCAGAACCCGATCGAGCATCAGGGCGTCTATCCCCTGCCCGAGGCCCAGCTCGACCGTTTCCTGTTCAAGCACCGGGTGAGCTACCCCGGCCCGCAAGAGGAAAAGGCGATCATCATCCATCATGGCGGCGGCACCGCCTCGCACGACATCAAACAGTACGGCATCACCGCCCAGGCCGACCGCAAGACGCTGGAAAAGGCGTTGGCGACCGTCGGCGAGGTCACGCTTGTCGACGACGTCGTGGACTATATCGCAAGGCTGGTGCGGGCCACGCGCGCCAGCCCCGATCTGGAAGTCGGCGCCAGCCCGCGTGCGGGCGCCATGCTGGCGAGAGCCGCACGCGCCCGGGCAGCGCTCGACGGGCGCGCCTATGTCATCCCCGACGACGTCAAGGCGCTTGCCGTGCCGGCACTGCGCCATCGCGTGATCCTGTCGCCGGCGGCGCAGATCGACGGCCGCCTGGTCGAGCAGATCGTCACCGACCTTGTCGACCAGACGGAAGCGCCACGTTGATCTATCCGAGCGGCCGGGCAGTCTGGGCAGGTGCGGCAGGTGCAATACCGGCCTTCCTGATCGCGCTCGCACTGCCGTCGCTGTGGTATCTCGGCCTGTTGTGGATCTGCGTGCTGCTTGCTTTCCTGGCCGTGGACGCCGCCGCCGGGCGCGGACGGGCTTCCCTGGATGCCAGCATCCATGCCCCGCCGCAAGTCAGCGTCGGCGGCCAGTTCACCGTCAATGTCACCGCCAGGCTCAGCGGACGGTCGCGCGCGGTGCAGGCGCGTCTCGGCCATGACGAGCGGCTGGAACCGCTGGGCGGCACCGGCGGCGCATGGACCGCCGAGGCCGGCAGCGCATCGCTCGATCTCAAATTTCAGGCGCTGCGGCGCGGCATCGCCAGGTTCGATCGCCTGTGGGTGCGCTGGCGCGGGCCGTTCGGGCTGGTCTGGAACCAGGTCGTGCTGCCGATGGACAGCAAGGTGGCGGTGCTGCCCGACGTCAGCAGCGCCCGCGACGAGGCGATCACGCTTTTGCAGCGACAGGCGCTGCCCGACGGCCATGCGCAGCGCCGAGCCGGCCAGGGCCGCGAATTCGAGGCGCTCAAGGATTACCAGCCCGGCATGGGCCGGCGCATGATCGACTGGAAGCGCAGCGCCCGCCACGGCAGGCTTCTGGCGCGCGAATTCCGCATCGAGGAGAACAACAACATCGTGCTGGCCATCGATAGCGGCCGCTTGATGTGCGAGCCCGTCGACGGCGTGCCGAAGGTCGACCGCGCCGTCACCGCAGCCTTGCTGTCGGCGTTCATTGCGCTGAAGGGCGGCGACATGGTCTCCCTGTTCGGCTTCGATGCGCGGCCGCGCGTCTCCAGCGGCGCCGTGCGCGGCTCCGCCAGCTTCGCCATGATCCAGAAGCGGGCGGCGGAGATCGACTATTCCACCGAAGAGACCAATTTCACCCTGGCGCTGACGACCCTTGCAGCAAAGCTCGACCGGCGTTCGCTGGTGATCATCTTCACCGACTTCGTCGATCCGATCAGCGCCGAACTGATGCTGCGCACCGTCGGCCGGCTCACCGAACGGCATCTGGTGCTGTTCATGATGATGAAGGATGTCGAACTGGAGACACTGGCCGACATGCCGCCGGACGCACCGGAGGATGTGGCGCGCTCGGTTGTCGCCGGCGGGCTGCTGCGCGAAAGGCAGGTCGTCATCGGCAGGCTCAGGCTGCTCGGCGCGCATGTCATCGAAGCCGACCATCAGAGGCTCGGGCCGGCACTGGTCGAGCGCTATCTCGAACTCAAGCGAGAGGATCTGTTGTGAACGCGCTGGTCGGCAAGGATGCGGTGCGGCAGTCGCTGGCGAGCTTCCGTTCGGAGCGCGAGGCCGACTGGAAGGCGTTCGAGGCGCTGCTTGCCCGGGTCGAGAAACGTGCGCCGCGCACGCTGTCGGAAGACGAGCTTTTGTCGCTGCCGCTGCTCTACCGCTCGGCGCTGTCCTCGCTTTCGGTGGCGCGGGCGACGTCGCTCGACAATGCGCTGGTCAGCTATCTCGAAGCGCTGTGCCTGCGCGGCTACTTCTACCTCTATGGCGCGCGTCGCGGCTTGCGGCAGCGCATCGGCGATTTCTTTCTGCATGACTGGCCGCATGCCATTCGCGATTTGTGGCGCGAGACCTTGCTGTCGGTCGTCCTGACCTTTGTCGGCGCCGGCGCCGGCTACTGGCTGGTGGCCAAAGACAAGGGCTGGTTCGACGCCATCATTCCGCCGAGCCTGGCCGGCGGGCGCAACCCGGATGCCTCAGTCGAAGTCCTGCGACAGGTGCTTTATGACGGCGCCGACAGCAATTTCCTGTCGGGCTTCGCCGCCTATCTGTTCACGCACAATGTCCAGGTGGCGATCCTTGCCTTCGCGCTCGGCTTTGCTTTCGCGGTGCCGAGCGTGCTCCTGATCCTGATGAATGGCTGCCTGCTTGGCGCGATGTTCCAGATCTACGTCGCCAAGGGGCTTGGGCTGGAGCTGGGCGGATGGCTGTCCATCCATGGCACCACCGAGATGTTCGCGATCGCCTTGGCGGGCGCCGCCGGCATGCGCATCGGCACACGCATCGCGTTCCCCGGCGAACTGACGCGGATGACGGCCGCTGCCGATGCCGGGCGCGTGGCCGCCACCACCATGGTCGGCGTGACGATCATGCTTTTGTTTGCCGGCCTGCTCGAAGGCATCGGTCGGCAGGTGATCACCAGCGACGTGACACGCTACGCCATTGGCGGCGGCATGCTGACGCTGTGGCTCTGTTATTTCTATTTGTTCAGGGTGGTGCGGCATGGCGACCGCTAGGCGTGCTACCGTCTCGACGATACGGCCGCTGATCACGCCGGAAGGGGTCGATCTCCGGATCAAGCTCGTCGATGCCGGCACTCGCGCCGCCGCCTTCCTGCTCGACTTTGTCATCATCATCGTCACGGCGATCGTGATCTCGATCGTTGCACTGTTCGGGCTGGCCGGCCTCAAAGGCGAAGGCGCGCAGCCGCTGTTCATCGTCTGGATCATCCTGATCTTCTTCCTGCGCAACGCCTACTTCATCGTCTTCGAAGCCGGCCGCCGCGCCGCCACACCCGGCAAACGGATGCTCGGCATCCGGGTGGCATCGCGCAGCGGCGCCGGCCTGTCAGTCGATCAGGTCATTGCCCGCAACCTGATGCGCGAGATCGAGATCTTCCTGCCGCTGTCGATCATCCTAGGCCGCAGCCAGATGGGGCTCGCCGACACGCTGTCGACGATCTTCGGGCTGGTGTGGACGCTGCTGTTTGCGCTCTTCCCGCTGTTCAACCGCGACCGCATGCGCATCGGCGACCTGCTGGCCGGAACCTGGGTGGTGGAGGCGCCCAAGCTGGCGCTGGTCGAAGACCTGTCGCAACGCCAGGATACCACCACCCGCGCCTTCCGCTTCACCCAGGCGCAGCTCGATGCCTATGGCATCGCCGAACTGCACAAGCTGGAAGAGGTGCTGCGCCGCGACGACTATTTCGCGCTGAAAGCCGTGGCCGAAACGATCGGGCGCAAGATCGGCATGACGATCGAGCCGGTCGATTCCAGGGCCTTCCTCACCGCCTATTATGGCGAGCTGCGGGCACAGCTTGAGCGCAAGCTTTTGCTGGGGACGCGTAAGGCGGATAAGTACCAGCGGTAGATCGGAGTTCGGGATGCCGGCTCAAGTTAGCGAAGCGGAAAAAGCCAGAATAGAACGCGCCATTCAGGCGGCAGTCTCCGGATCCTGGAAGGAATTTGCAGAACTCACCGACGAACCGTTTCCAAACGATGCATCGATGAGGGAGCAATTCGGAGATACTTCTTCCCGACTTCAGCAAGCCGACGGAAATTGGGAAATGACCTCAGGCCTAGGTATCGTGCCTGACGGCAGCGCGCGCCTGATCACAGTCTTGATCAAGGCGCCGCCCACCGTGGATATTGTCCTGACGCTGCACAGCACGAGCGATCGGGATGACAGCACGATCAGCATCTGGACGTTCTTTCAGCAGGTGAATTGGGGCGATTAGGCATCGCCTACCCCACCCACTTCTCATAGTCGGACACCAAAAGGTGCACCGGCGCGACATCCTCGTCGATGTTGGAGAAGCGGCCGATCGGCTCGCGGAAGACGTTGTCGGTGAGATCGTCATTGACGGTCGAGACCTCGCCGATCAGCACATCCTTGCCCTCGGCCCAGAAGGCGTGCCAGACGCCGGGCAGCAGCGTCACGCTCTGGCCCGGGTCGAGCTTCAGGAGCCCGCCTGCCGGCAGCCTGTGGATGGTGCCGTCGACCGGCACCGTCACTTCGGCCTTCGGATCGATGCCGCCGTCGCGATCGTGCATGAACAGTTCCAGCACGAGCTTACCGCCGCCGCGGTTGATGATGTCCTCGGCCTTGATGTTGTGGCGGTGCATCGGCGACAGCTGATCCTTGCGCGAGATCATGATCTTCTCGGCATAAAGCATGCCCATGCCCTTCTTCATGTCGGCATAGACGCCGTTGCGAACGGTGAACAGGAACAGGCCGAGTTCGTCGAATTTTTCCTGGCCGTAATCGGTGATGTCCCAACCGAGCCGCGAGGTGAAAATGGCGGCGGAGTCGGCCTTGCGCGCCTTCATCTCTTCCGGGCTCCAGTAGGCGAAGGGCGGCATGATGTAGCCGAACGAGCGGATGAAGGCGTCTGCATCGCGGATGATGTCGTTGACGGTGGAGCGTTTCATGATCGTGATCCCTTCGCGTCGCGTTCCCTGGAGTTGTCTGAAGCGCATAGCCGAACAGCGCTGCGGTGTCGACGCAAACTGCGTGCTGGCCCCATGACATCCGTGCGGATAGGGGCCATAAGTCAGCCAGATTTCCCAAGGTGATATTTCATGCAAGGCATAGACGACCTCGACACGCCGGCGATCCTCATCGACGCGGCCCGCGCCGAAGCCAACATCGCACGAGCGCAGGCGCATGCCGACCGCCACGGGCTGAAACTCAGGCCGCACATCAAGACGCACAAGCTGCCTTATTGGGCGAAGAAGCAGATGGCGGCCGGCGCGGTCGGCATCACCTGCCAGAAAATCGGCGAGGCGGAAGTGATGGCCGATGCCGGGCTCTCCGACATCTTTCTGCCCTACAACATCCTTGGCCGCGCCAAGCTGGAGCGCCTCAAGGCGCTGCATGGTCGTGTGACGCTGTCGGTGACGGCCGACAGCCGCGAAACGCTGGAGGGGCTCGCCGCTACTTTCATCGATGCCGGGCGGCCCCTGCCCGTGCTGGTCGAATGCGACACCGGCATGGGCCGCTGCGGTGTGCAGAGCGCCGCCGAGGCGTTGGCCTTGGCGAAAATGATCGACCAGGCCAAGGGGCTCACCTTCGGCGGACTGATGACCTACCCCGCGGCAGGCCGAGCCGCCGAGGCTGAATCGTGGCTGGCCGGCGCCAAACAAACGCTCGCGGCCTCGGGCCTCGCCTGTGAACGCATCTCCAGCGGCGGCACGCCTGACATGTGGCGCTCGGGCGAGGACAGCGTGGTGACCGAATACCGCCCCGGCACCTACATCTACCTCGACCGCTACCAGGTCGCCAAAGGCGTCGGCACGCTCGACGATTGTGCGCTGACGGTGCTCGCCACCGTGGTCAGCCATCCGACGCCGGCCCGCGCCATCCTGGACAGCGGCAGCAAGGCGCTGTCCAGCGACACGCTGGGGCTCGCCGATTTTGGCGAGCTGCTCGGCATGCCCGGCGCCCGCGTCACCAGCTTGAGCGAGGAACATGGCACGGTCACGCTTGGAAATGGTGCGAAGCTTCGCATTGGCGAGCGCGTGCGCTTGGTTCCGGATCATTGCTGCGTGGTGACCAACCTGTTCGACCAGGTGCATCTGATCGAGGGCGACAAGGTGCTGGAAACGCTGAAGGTGGAAGCGCGTGGACGGATGGGGTGAGGCTTTCGTTTTGGAGGCTCGCCCTATTTCGGCATTGACGAATTGTAATTTATAACTTACTAGTCCCCATGACAATCCTGAAGCAGACAGCCACCTTTCGGAGGTGGCACCAAAAGCTGAAAGACGGAAGAGCCAAGGCGGCAATTGCCGTTCGGCTGCAACGTTTGATTGTAGGAAATCCCGGCGACGTGGCCCCAGTGGGTGAAGGCATCAGTGAATTGCGCATTCACTATGGGCCCGGCTATCGCGTTTATTTCACAAGCGCGGTGAAACGGTCATCCTGCTCCTGTGCGGCGGGGATAAAAGTTCACAAGAAACCGACATACGGACAGCAAAGCGCCTGGCCGTAGAATGGAGTGACGACAATGGTTGAAAAAATCTATGATTTCGATCCCGCCGAAATGCTCGATTCCGATACGGCAATCGAGGCGTTTCTGGCAGAGGCAATGGAAACCGGAGACGCCAAATTCGTCGCGTCCGCCCTCGGTGTCGTTGCCCGCGCCAAGGGGATGAGCAACATTGCCAGAAAGACCGGCTTGGCTCGCGAGCATCTTTATACCTCGCTCAGCGAAAACGGTAATCCTACGCTGGAAACCACACTGGCGGTCATGAAAGCATTCGGCTTTCATTTGGCCCCAAAGCACGATGCAACTCAGGTCTAATCTACGCCAGCGCGCGTCGAGCGCGAGGTTGTTCGGGCCAACTGAAATCAGGACTGATAAACCGGACCCAGCGCCGCCTTCAGCGGATCCAGCGCGTCGCCATACAGCTTCCAGCGCTCGACCGAGGATGAATAGATCGGCTGGCGCACCTGCCAGCGGCTCGGCGTCCGCACGGTGCGCTCGGTTTCGTTGAAACGCAAGCAGGCATCGTCCCACTCGATGCCGAGGAATCCGATCAATCCGCGGGCGCGATTTTCGAAATCGGCGACCGTTTCTTCGTAGGGCATGTCGTGGATATCCAGCGGGATGATATTGGCCCAATGGCGCATCAGGCGCTCATACTGCCGGTAATACTGCCCAAGCTTGGTCAGATCGGCGTTGTAGCCGTGCGCCTCGGAAAAATTATGCATGAAACAGGACGCGCAATTGTCCATCGGGTCACGCCGGCAATGGATGATGCGGGCATTCGGCAAGATCAGGCTGATGAAGGCCAGCAGCTCGAAATTATGCGGCATCTTGTCGACGACAAGCCGCGCCGTGTTGTTGCGCTTTTTGAGAGCGTCGAGATATTTCGATCCAAGCTCCTTGGCCTTGGCCGCAGTGAGCGCCGCCATGGCCTCGGTGAAAATGGCTGGGTCGAGCTTGTCGAACCCAAGTTCGCCGGCAAGTGAACGAATGGTCGACAACTCGCCGGCGCCATGGATATCGCGATGGCTGGCGCATATCTGCTCGGTCAGCGTCGTTCCCGACCGTGGCATGCCGACGATGAAGACCGGGCGTCTGGATGGATTTCCCAAATTGGCTCGCGCCTCGAAGAAGCCGGCGTCGAAGGTGTTGATGAAGCTGTCGTAAAGCTGGGTGTGCCGGTCGATGTCGAAGTCATTGCCGGAAATCGCCTTGGCCCTCGCGAAATGGCGGATGGCCGGGCCATAATCGCGCTGATCATTGAGCATCTTGCCGGCGGCGTGGTGCAGCACTACCCGCTCGCGATCGGTGGTTGTCGGCAATTCCAGGCGTTTCAGCACCAAAGGCAACGTCGGATCGTCCTTGACCGCCCGGCGCGCAAGCGCCATTCCAGCCAGCGCCTCGACATGGCCCGGGTCGATGGCAAGGGCCTTGCTGAAGCATTCGACCGCCTCGGCCGGCCGGCCAATGTCGGTGAGCAAATCGCCCATACCGGCAAGTGCCATCACCGACTGGCCGTCGATAGCCAGCGCCTGGCGATAGAACCCTTCGGCAATGTCGCCCTCGAGCTGGCTGCGGTAGGAGCGGCCGAGATTGCACAGCGCTTCGATGAGCCCTCCGTCGAGCTCGATCGCCTTTCTCAGATGTCTGCGCGCCTTGTCGACGTTGCCGGTGACATTGTAGGCATTGCCGAGATTGTTGCGGAAGATGGCGTTGTCCGGTTCGAGCTTGACCGCCCTTTCCATATAGGCAATGGCGGCGTCATGATGCTCGGCCTCGATGGCGAGCGTGCCCATCAGGTTCAGCGCCATGGCATTTTTGGGCTGTGTGCGAAGCACCGTCTGGTAGCAGAACTCGGCCTCGCGAAAACGCTTGCGCCGTTGCAGGTCGATGCCGCGCTGCAATGTCTTTTCCGCCGGCTCACCGGCGGTCGGCAGCGAGGCTGGGATCATTGCCGGCAGGCCCAGGGGTTGCCGGCGTGGCAAGAGCGGCATCCGTCAAATCCCGGTCGCGGCCTGCGACGAACCAATCAGAACTTCAGGGTAACGCCAAGCTGGAGATTGTGGGAGTACAATTTGGCGTTCTCGTATGTGCCGCCGCCATCATTGTCGTCTAGATCCACGCTTGTCACGACCTTGAAGCGGTAACCGAAATCGAGGTCGACATTCTGCGTTACCGCGTAGGTAACACCGGCGCCCACCTGGCCGGCGAAACCCCAGCCGCCAGGCCCGTATCCATAGGCGTGGCCATCAAAATGAGTATCGGCGGTAACATAGGCCGCGCCGAGACCGCCGCCGACATAGAGTTTGGCATCACCAAAATGCGCAACATCGGCCCAGACGTTGGCGAGAAGATAGGTGGCCGACAGATTGCCGGAAGCTGGGCCGGAACCTTGGTCGGCAGGAGGGAAGCTGAAGCTGTACTCGCTTGCCTTGTAGCGCGCGTAGGACAGTTCGCCTTCCACGCGGAACGTGTCGTTGATCCGCCGACCGACAGCGCCGCCGATCACGAACCCACTGTCAAGATCCACGGAATACCGACCACTATCGTAGTCCGTCTTCACATTGTTGGCAAAGCTGGCGCCGCCGAAGAGCGTGACGTACCAGAGATCCTCCGCCCTCGGCACGTCGACAAGCGCGTCTGCGGCGTAGGCCGAACTCCAGCCAAGCGCCAATGCAAATGTCGAAACGCCAGCCAGCAGGCACAGTTTCATCGTCGAATCCCCTCGCAACAACTAGTGACTAATATCACTCTTGCTTGGCGGCCGAGCTGTCAAGAACGCAAACGAGATCAAGGAGCAAAGCGAGGTCGGGAACGATCTTTTGAGAATTCTTGTTGCCGCACCGCAACATAGCAGCACATGCTAATGTTTCTGGCGGCAGGCGCATGGCTGTCCCTTCCGTTTGAAATCGCGCTAGTCGGCCTGCCTTGCCGCCACCCTGCGCATGGAGATCACCCGCCGGCGGCGGATCTCGGTGCGCATCACCGTCAGGTGCAGCGCGAAGAACAGCACGGTGAAGCCGAGCGCCATCACCAGCAGCGGCCATAGCAGGCTGGGATCGATCGTCGGTCCGCCGAGCCGGAACACCGAGGCCGGCTGGTGCAGCGTGTTCCACCAGTCGACCGAGAATTTGATGATCGGGATGTTGATGAAGCCGACGAGCGTGATGATGGCGGCGGCCCAGGCGGCACGGCTGGCGTCGTCGAGCGCACGCGTCAGCGCGATGATGCCGAGATACATAAGAAAGAGGATGAAGACCGAGGTCAGACGCGCGTCCCAGACCCACCAGGTGCCCCACATCGGCTTGCCCCAGATGGAGCCGGTGACCAGCGCAAGCGCGGTGAAGGTGGCGCCGATCGGGGCTGCCGATTTCAGGGCGACATCGGCCAAGGGATGGCGCCAGACCAGCGTACCGAGCGCGGCGACCGCCATCACCGTGTAGCACATCATGGCGAGCCAGGCGAAAGGCACGTGGATATACATGATGCGCACCGTGATGCCTTGCTGGAAATCCTCAGGCGCGGCAAAGCTCATATAGAGACCGATGGCGAGCAGGATCGCGGCGATCGACGCCAGCCACGGCACCAGCCTGTCGGCCAGCCCGACAAAGCGCGTCGGGTTGGCGAGGTCGGTCCAGCCGGCGAGGCGTGAGGAGGTGTCGCTCATAAGGTCTAGATAGACCGGCGGCGCGTTCGGGGCAATCGAGCGGTTGTCGCAGTGCTTACCCTCCCCCTTGTGGGGAGGGTCGCTGCAAAGCAGCGGGGTGGGGTGGCGGGCACTACCCCACCCGGACCTTCGGTCCGACCTCCCCACAAGGGGGAGGTAAAAAAGCTTACGCAGCTTCGATATTCACCGTGCGGCTGAGACGGCGGACTTCCTCGTCGTTGAGCAGGCCGCCGGCGCGCAGCAGGCTGGCGAAACGGCCATTGCGCAGCGACAGTTCGGCGAAGCCGCCCATCTCGACCACCTTGCCCTTGTCCATGAACACGACCAGGTCGGCGTCGCGGACGGTGGTCAGGCGGTGGGCGATGATGAAGGTGGTGCGGTTGCGCCTCAGTTCGTCGATGGCTTCCTTGACGCGGTCCTCGGTCTCGACATCGAGCGCGCTCGTTGCCTCGTCGAGCACCAGGATCGGTGCGTCCTTGAGCACGGCGCGGGCAATGGCGATGCGCTGACGCTCGCCGCCTGAAAGCTGGCCGCCGCGCTCGCCAACGACGGTGTCATAGCCGGCGCTCTTGGCAAGGATGAAATCCTGCGCGGCAGCCGCATTGGCGGCGGCGTGAACCTCGTCATAAGTCGCCTCGGCACGACCGACGCGGATGTTGTCCTCGATCGAGCGGTTGAGCAGGCCGGCATCCTGGAAGACGGTGGCGATCGAATGACGCAGCGACTTGCGGGTCACCGTGCGGGTGTCGATGCCGTCGATCAGGATACGGCCATGAGACGGCGAGAAGACGCGCTGCAAGAGGTTGATCAGCGTCGTCTTGCCGGCGCCGGTCGGGCCGACGATGGCAACCGTCTGCCCGGCCTGGACTTCGAAGGAGACGTCGTCGACGCCCTGCCTCGAATTGGCAAACTCGAAGCCGACATTCTCGAAGCGGACGTGGCCGGTGACGTTGGTGAGGTCGCGCAAGCCGTCCGGCTCGGCGGAGTCGGCGGCCGAATCCTCGAGGTGATAGAAGTCCTCGAGCTTGGCGCGGGCTTCCGAAATCTGGTTGGCGAAAGCCGACATCTGGTCGAGGCGGGCAATCAGCAGCGTGGCAAAGCCGGTGAAGGCGATGACGTCGCCGATCTTGAGCTGGCCATGGGTGACCAGATAGGCGCCGATCAAAAGCACAACCATCATCGATATGGTCGACGACAGGCGGTGCAACGCATTGGCCATCGCCCACCAGTCGAGCACCGGGTTCTGCGCGTCGAGCAGGTTCTTGACATAGCGGCGCAGCGTATCGGCCTCGTGGCCGAGACGGTTGTAGCTCTGCAGCACGGCGACATTGCTGACCGAGTCGGTCACATGCGCGAAGACCTGATGGTAGTGACGCTCGACCGCGGCCTGGCCCGCCTTGGTGCGCTTCATCACAAGTCGGCCGATGCCGACATAGAGAACGCCCAGCGCCATTAGCACCAGCGACATGCGAAGATCCATGCTTATCGCGGTCGGAATCAGCAGAGCCAGCGCAACCGCCGTCGACAGATGCTGGCGCATGAATTCAAGCCACAGGCTGAACAGCGTCTCGACGGCGCGCAGCAGCGTGTGCAGCGCGTTGGAGGTGCCGCGCTGGTGGTGCCAGGCGAGCGGCATGGTGATCACGCGCTCGAACGACTGGCACAGCACCTCGCTGCGCCGCTTGTGGGCAAAACGGTCGGCGCCGCGCGCCACCAGCACGAAGGCGACGATGTTAAAGGCGCCGAGACCGGCCCACAGCGCCAGCGTCGATAACACCGAACCCTTATCGGAGATGGCGTCGATTACCCGGCCGAACATGATCGGCTCGAGGATGGCGATAATGGCGAGCGCGACATTCGCACCGCAGATAAACGCAACGCGCTTCCTGTCGGCTGCGAGATAACCCAGCGCTCTCCAGTAGATTTGCAGAAGTGACACTTCAGCTACTCCGCCCAAAACATTATTGTGCACCGCACCATTTCTTGACACGTACCGGTTAACGGGTCGCAAAACAATGCCCGTCTACCTCTTCCGTTCCCATTCTGCGAACAAAAGATGACGACGTTGCGAAATCTGCCGTGATCACCTAACGGTTTGAGATAAAAGGTGAAATGTCAGTCTTGCGGCAAAATCATGGCAGCATCTAGCGCTGCCACATTTTTAATCACTGCACGCTTGGCCCGCCGGTATCCGGGAAGGCACGCCGTACTGCGCCAGGAGCATGCCCAAGTAGAAAACGCGCGCCTCGAAAGGCGCGCGTCAACAATCTGAAGCCCTTGATTTTACGCGGGTATCTTGACGACCACCTCGGTCTTGTCGCCGGCCTTCGGCTGAAAACCGGAAGACTTTGTCTTGGTTCCATTGACTTCGAGCGAGATGGATTTGGCCTTTTTGTCGCGGATGACGCGAACCTTGATCTCCGACCCCAGCATCTTCAGCGTGGCAGAATAGCCGTCCCAATGGCTGGGCAGTTTCGGCCGGAACGTGATCTGCTTGCCCCGCCGCTCGATGCCCAGAATTCCTTCGACCGCAGCACGGTAGAGCCATCCCGCTGAGCCCGTATACCAGGTCCAGCCGCCGCGACCGCCCTTGCCCTCACCGGAATAGATGTCGGCGGCGACGACGTACGGCTCGACGCGGTAATGCTCGGCCGATGCATCGTCGAGCGCATGGTTGACCGGGTTCAGCATCGAGAAGCAGCGATAGGCATCGTCGGTGCGGCCCATTTCGGCGAGCGCGATCACGAACCAGGTCGCCGCATGGGTGTACTGGCCGCCGTTCTCGCGCACGCCCGGCGGATAACTCTTGATGTAACCAGGGTCCTTTCTCGTGTTCTGGAAGGCCGGGGTAAACAGTTTGACGATCTTGAGCTTGTCGTCGACCAGCAGGTTCGTCGCCTGCTGCATCGCCGTGGTCGAGCGCGCGGGGTCGCCCTCGCCGGAGAGCACGCTCCACGACTGCGCGATGGAGTCGATCTTGCACTCGTCCGAATTGTGCGAGCCAAGCGGCGTGCCGTCGTCGTAGCTGCCGCGGCGATACCACTGGCCGTCCCAGGCGGTGCTTTCCAGCGCCCGCTTCAGCACATCGGCGTGTTTTGTCCAGGCCTGCGCCCGCTTGGTGTCGCCCTGCCCCTTGGCCACGGTGGTAAAGTCGCCCAGCGTCTTCAAAAGGAACCAGCCGAGCCAGACACTCTCCCCCTTGCCGGCTTCGCCGACGCGGTTCATGCCGTCGTTCCAGTCGCCGCCGAGGATCAGCGGCAGCCCAGCCGGGCTGCTGCGCTTGACCGCAAGGTCGAGCGCGCGCGCGCAATGGTCGTAGAGCGAAGCGTTCGTCTTGGAGATTTCCGGCGTGAAGAAGGCGTCGTGCTCGCCTTCGCCCAGCACCTGCCCGTCGATGAAAGGCAGCTGCTCCTTCAGGATCCCTGTATCGCCGGTCACCTCGATGTAGCGATTGGTGGCATGCGCCAGCCAGACCACATCGTCGGAGATCATGGTGCGCACGCCGGCGTCGGTGCGCGGCAACCACCAATGCTGGACATCGCCTTCGGGGAACTGCCGGCGCGCCGCATTGAGGATCTGGTCGCGCGCCAGTTTCGGATCATGCGCAAGCAGGGCCAGCGTGTCCTGCAGCTGGTCGCGGAAGCCGAAGGCGCCGCTTGCCTGATAAAAGGCCGAGCGGGCGCGGATGCGGCAGGCCAGGCTCTGATAGGGCAGCCAGTGATTGACCATGGCGTCGAGCGCCTTGTCGGGCGTCTCGACCTGGATGGTGTCGAGGAAGCCGCGCCAGACGCGTTCATTGTCGGCCAGCCGCTGGTCGAAATCCTTGCCCGAATGGGTCTGCACCAACGCGCTCGCCTCGGCTGATGTGGCGGCGTCGCCAAGCAGCCAGACCAGCGTGACGTCGCCGCCGGCAGGGATATCGATTTCGCTGGCGACAGCTGCGCACGGATCGTCGCCGGCCTCGACGCGGCCCGACAGGCCGGCGCCGCTGACGACGGCGTGCGGGAAGGCGCTGGTGCCGTGCCTGCCGATGAACTCGCCGCGATCGGCTGTCACCGAATGCACCGGACCAGTGGCGGCCAGGAAGGCCACCCGGTCGCCGAAATCGAGACCGTAGGGGTTTTGCGCCAGAAGCGCGCCAGTCGCTGGATCCCTGGACGGGATGATGGTCGCAGCCGTGCTCGAGCGATGGCTGCCGAGGACCCATTCGGCATAGGCATAGACGCGCAGCCGCGCCGGCGCCGGGCCTGAGTTCTGGATGCGCAGCCGCGTGATCTTCACTGGATCGACGGGATCGACGACGTGCGTCAGATCCATCGACAGCGGGCCGCGTTTGGACCGGAAGGTCGAGAAGCCCTGGCCGTGCCATGTCTCATAGGTCATCGAGGGATCGCGGACCACGGCAGCCAGCGGCGAGAATGCCTTGCCGCTGGCCTGATCGTAGATGTAGATGCCCTCGCCCGGCCGGTTGGTGACCGGATCATTCGACCATGGCGTCAGCTGGTAATCGCGGCTGTTGCGGCTCCAGGTGAAGGCAGCGCCTTCGGCCGAGACATGGAATCCGAACGAGGCGTTCGAGACGACGTTGATCCAGGGCTGCGGCGTCGAGCGCCGCCCGGCAAGGCGGGTGACATAGTGGCGGCCGTCGCCCTCGAAACCGCCAAAGCCGTTCCATTGGCTGAGGCCGCTGCCGTCGGCGCTGCTGTCGGACGCGGCATGGTATGCAGGCGCCGCCGGCACCGGCAGAGACGGCTCGCGCAGTGACGCGGGGGGCGCCGGCTGCAGGGCATCGCGTGCTTGCAAGGCTGCCGCCTCGGCGCGTTCGATCTGGTCGAAGATGGTGCCGTTGCGGGTGTGCAGAACCACGCGGGCAACCGCCAGCAGCGTCTTGTAGGTCGCCTCGTCCATCAGGTCGCGGCGCACGGCGAAGATGTGCTGGCGCGGCCCGAGTTCCTTGCCGCGCAGGCGGCTGTTTTCGCACAGTGTTTCGACCGCGCGCTGCAGGTCCTGGACATAGGACGATGCCTGCTCGTTGACGACCACGAAGTCGATCATCATGCCGCGGGCGCGCATATACTCCTGGAAGCGCAGCGCCTGGGCGACAATTTCGAGGTCGGCCACGTCGCCGATGCGGACCAGGAAGATCGGGAAATCGCCCGAAATGCTGGTCGGCCACAGGCTGGACTGCTTGCCCAGCCCCGAAGCGATGGATTCGCCGGGCAGGCGCAGGAACGGATCGGGATAGATCAGGAAGCGCGCCAGCTTCTGCACGTTGGCGGCGTCGGTCAGGCTGAGACCAAGATGGCGGGTCTGCACCTGCGAACGCGTCCAGGCAAGCATCGCCTGGCGAGCAAAACTTTCGGGATGGTCGAGCCTGGCGATGGCCTCGTCCAGTTCGGCGCGGTTGGCGCCGACGGCGGTCCAGAAGGTCAGCGATATCTTCTTGTTGGCCGGCACCCGCACCTGGCGGCGCAGGGCCGCTACCGGATCGAGGGTGAAGCCGTGGTGACCGCCAAGCTTGGCGCCGGGATCGAAGGCCGCCGCTTCCGCGATGGTACGGCCACGGCCGATGAAGGCACGGCGGTCGGTTTCGGCCTCGGCATCGCGCGCCGACCCGGACGGATCGGTGACGAAATGCACCATGGTGACGTCAGGCTCGTTCTTCTCGCGCTTGCGCCTGGTGGCAAAGATGGCGCCGTTATTGGCAGCGATCTCGGTCTCGATAAACATTTTCGAGAACGCAGGATGGGCATTGTCGGAGGCTTCGTTGCCCAGCACCAGCTCGGCAAAGGAGGTCACCTCGATATGCCGGTCAGTGGCGCCGTCGTTGTAGAGCGTGACGCGCCGTCCCTCGCCATTGCCTTCCGAGATGACGATGCATTCGACCTCCGAACGCAGCGAGCCCACTGTTTTGACGAAGCTCGCCTTGTCGTCGGAAAACAGCGTTTGCACTCTCTCGCCGGTCGCCTGCTTCGGCTCTGCGGTGGCCGACCACCAGTCGCCGCTGCCGGCGTCGCGCAGGAAGATGTAGGAGCCGAGCCGGTCTTCGGTCGGGTCGGGCTGCCAACGGGTGACGGCGAGTTCGCCCCAGCGGCTGTAACCGGAACCGGTGGCCGAGACCATGACGGAGTAGCGGCCATTGGACATGACGCTGGTGGCGCGCAACGCCCTCAGCGGGTCGAGGATAATGCGCGAGTCCGGGCTCTCGACCTCGGTCTCGTCCTTCGAACGCTCGTCGGCTTCGGTCCTGACCGTGGCGGTCGGGATGTCGCGCGGCGCCCTCTCCTGCAGCAGGAGTTCGGCAGACTCGATCACCGGATCGCTATGGAAGCGGTCGCGCAGCCGGCCCTCGAAGATGGCGTCGGCAACGGCGGCGATCGACATGCCGGAGTGATGCGCCATGTAGTTCAGGACAACGGCATGGTCGGTGCCTTCCGGCACGCGCTGCGGCGTGAAGTCGACGGCGTCGTAAAAGCCATGCCGGCCGAGAGCGCCGATGGAGCGCAGCCTGGCCAGATTCTGGACGGATTCGCGCGGTGTGAACTGCGCCGCGAGGATCGTGGCGTAAGGCGCGATCACCGTGTTCTGGCCAAGGCCACGCTTGAGCCCAAGTCCGGGCACGCCGAAATTGGTATACTGGTAGGTCAGTTCGCGGTCGCGGGCATTGTAGGCCGCTTCCGAAATGCCCCAGGGCACGTTCTTCGAACGCGCGTACTGGATCTGACGCTTGATGATCAGCTTGCTGGTCTGGTTGAGGATCGAGCCCTGCGGTTCCTTCATCACCAGTGGCGGCATCAGATACTCGAACATCGAGCCCGACCAGGACATCAGCGCACCCTGGAAGCCGATCTCGACGATCGGCCTTCCAAGCCGGAACCAATGCTCCGTCGGCACGTCACCCTTGGCGATGGCGAACAGGCTGGTCAGCCGCGCCTCGGAGGCGAGCAGATCGTAGCAGCTCTCATCGAGCTGATGCTCCTCGACCCGGTAGCCGATCGACAGCAGTTTGCGCTCCTGACGCATCAGGAAAGAGAAATCCATCTCGAAGGCATAGCGGCGGCAGCGTTCGCGCAGCGCCAGCAGCTTGGCGCGCAAGGCTTCGACGGCGTTTTCGTCGCTGTGCGAGTCATGCACATGCGCCTCGCAGGTCGCTTCCAGCCGTGCCGCCCAGTCGGCGATAATGTCGCTGCGCTGCGATCCGGCCTCGGTGTGGATGGCGGTGGCGAGCTTGCGGATCTCGCCGGCAAGCACGGCCAGGTTAATGGTGCGGATCGAGGCCATCTCCGGCTGCGCCTTGATGGTCATGACGGCGCGCCGCATGCCATCGAGGCGATCGGCCAGACGCTGGCGCAACGGCCGCAGTTGCCGGCGGTCGTCAGGCAATTCCTCGAGGCTCTCGTCGAGGATACTCACCGTGTCGAGGACGCCTTCGAAATCGCCCTGCAGGTGAACGGACGGGGCTTCCGCCCATTCGGCGCAGGCAGCCGCCACCGCGACCAGATGTCCGGCGAGATTGCCGCTGTCGACGGCGGAGATGTAGAGCGGATAGAGCGGTTTGAGCGTCGTGGTGTCGTACCAGTTGAAGAGGTGGCCACGGTTGCGCGGCATGCTCTCGATGGTCGTCATGGTGGCGTCGATCCGGGTGATGGCGTCGGAGAGCGCAATCCAGCCGAAATCGCGTGCCGACACCACCGACAGCAGGTAGACGCCGATATTGGTCGGCGACGTCCGCGGCGCTACAACCGGCGCCGGGCTTTCCTGGAAATTGTCGGGCGGCAGATTGTGGTGCTCGGCCGTGACGAAGGTTTCGAAATAATGCCAGGTGCGGCGCGCCACGGTGCGCAGCGCGTGGATGTCGGCCTGCGATATGCGCAGGCGGTCCTCGGTCTCGGCCGAGCGGCTGATCCAGCAGGCAACCGCCGGCGAACCGATCCAGAACAGAGCGAAGAAGAAGGCGACGAAGGCACCGGTGGAATCGGCCAGCACGGGGATAGCGAGACCGACGACGCCGATGATCACGGCGCCATACATCATGCTGTAATAGGAGCCGATATCGTTGTCGCCGCCCTTGTGCGCCTGCGACGCGGTGCGCCATTCCAGCAGGTTCTGGCGGCTGACGAACAGGCGGTAGAGCGTGCGCACGATGGCGTCGCCCATCATCCAGGCATTGTGCGCCATCAACAGCACTTTCAGCGCCACAAGGGCCGTGCCGAAGACGGTGTCGTGCGCCAGTGCGGAGAAATGGCCGCGCGGCGTCTGGTCGCCGCTCTTGGGCAGGATGGCGTTGACGACATCGAAGGTCGGCGCCATGAACAGCGACAGGATCAGCAGCGCCTGCCACTGCGCGGCCTGCGTGAAGGGCAGCAGCGTCCAGCCGGCAATCGCCGCCATCACCCAGAAGATCGGGGTCAGCGAGCGGCGCAGATTGTCGACCATCTTCCAGCGCGACAGCGCCGGCACGCCGGAACGCGGCGAGACGATGAAGCGCAGCAGCTGCCAGTCGCCGCGCGCCCAGCGGTGGTGGCGCGAGGCGTCGACCGAGTAGCGGGTAGGATAGTCCTCGACCAGTTCGACATCGGTGACAAGTGCTGCGCGCGCCAACGCACCTTCGAGCAGATCGTGGCTGAGGACGGTGTTTTCCTCGATGCGGCCCTGCAGCGCCGCCTCGAAAGCGTCGACGTGATAAAGGCCCTTGCCGGTGAAAGAGCCGTCGCTGAAGACGTCCTGGTAGAGATCCGAGACGGCAAAGACGTAAGGATCGAGACCGCTGTTGGACGAAAAGACGCGCTGGAAGAAAGAAGCGTCGTCGCCGCTGGTGAGCGAGGCTGTGATGCGCGGCTGCAGAATGGTGTAGCCGGCGGTAACGACGCGCTTTGTCGCGTCGAAATGCGGGCGGTTGAGCGGATGGGCGAGCTTGCCGACCAGTGACGACACAGCGTCGCGCGTGGTGCGCGTGTCGGCGTCGAGCGTCATGACATAGACGACCTTTTCCGGCAGCGGCACGTCGAGCGGCAGGAAGGTGGTGTCGCTATCGCCGCGCAAGAGAAGGTTCAGCTCATGCAGCTTGCCGCGCTTGCGCTCCCAGCCCATCCAGGCGCCCTGCGCCTGGTTGTAGAGCCGGCGGCGATGCAGGATATAGAAACGCGGCGCGCCTTCCGAGGGATAACGGGCATTGAGCCTGGCGATCTCGTCGCGCGCATATTGCAGGATCTCGATGTCGGCGGCGTCGATCTCGGTCTTGGAATCCGGCCAGTCGGACAGCAGCGCGAAATGGATTTCTTCGGCCGTGTTGGCGAGGTGATGCACCTCGATGTTGCGGATGTTTTCCTCGACATCATCGCGCGAGCCGATCAGCGACGGCACCACGACCAAGGTGCGTGATGCCGCCGGAATGCCGTGCTTGTAGTCATAGCCGACGAGCCGCGTCGGCTTCAGGAACAGTGAAACAACGGTGTTGAAGAAGGCGAGCGCGCCTTCGCTGGCAGGCACCGCAAACAGCGCCAGCATCAGCGTGATGGATTCCACCGACAGGCCAAGATGGGCAAGCGCATTGCCGGAGACAACCAGCAGTAGCACCGTAAGCAGGAAGACCGGCACAACGATGCCGAGCCAGCCCGTGGCGGTGAAGGCTCGCTTGAAGGTCACATGGAAGGGCGGCCGGTAGCCGATCGCCTCTTCCAGATCCGGCCGGCGCGGGCCGACCAGGAAGAAGCCGACATCGGTATGCATGGCCGGATCGGCTGATGCATCCGGCACGCCGGAGGCATCGGTGACGCCGGGGACATGGCTGGCCAGCTCGATGGCCTTTTCGGCGACACGGAATTCGGACAGGTCGGAGCGGCGCGCCAGTTGCTCGATCGACGTGCGGTACTGGTCGCGCGAAAAGAAATCGAGCGCGGCGAAATCGGTGCGCTCGCGCAAGAGCGTGTCGATGCGGCTGACGCCCTCGAACCACACCGTCCAGTCGACGTCGTTGATGAGGCGCAGGCCGCGGATGATGTTGCCGGTGGTGACATTGCCGCTGGACAGCGTGCGATGCTCGGAAATGATGATTTCCTCGGCGTCGGAGCCGGTTTTCTCGAGCTCGACCTCCAGCCATTCCAGCGCCCTGCCGGCATTCTGCGAGCCGTCGCGCAGGCGGTAGAGCAACTGGGTGGCGAAGGTGGTGTCCTGCGCATGCGCGCCGTAGCCCGACAGGATCTTCCGGCGGTCTGCATTGTCGTCGGTCGCCAGCACGCGGTCGGCGACCTCGTTGGCGATATGGCGCATCTGCCTGGTGCGGTCGACGCGCACGGCGATGCGGCGCAGATTCTCGATTAAAACGAAGCGCAGCAGCGACGGCAGCGCCCACAATTCGCCGATCTTGAGCGGCTCGACCGACTGAAAACCCTCGACGATGGATTTGAACATGGTCGCCGAAACCGAACTGTCGGAATGGGCAACATAGCTCCAGGCCAAGGCCAGCGCGCGCGGCACCGCGGCGCGATCGGCAACTTCCAGGGTCGGCAACTGCCGGTAGAAACGGCGCGGCAGGTCGCGCTTCACCTGAAAAATGGTCTCCTCGACGAGATAATTGTTGTCGAGCAGCCATTGCGCGGCAGGCGTGATGGTTTCGCCCTTGGCCTGGGCGGCATTGGTCGAGCGGTAGACTTCGAGGATTTTCTTGGCGCTGTCGCGGATGCGGGCCTGGAAATCGAACGGCGTCAGGCCGAACAGGTCCTTGATGTCGCCCTTGGCGAGGCTTTCGCCCAGCGCGCGCAGCCGCTCTTCGGGCAGGAAATTGGAGCGTATCGGCTCTTCGGTGATGACCGGGAAGCCGGCGCTGGACTTTTCGATATGGGCAGGATTTGTCTGGATATTCATTGAAAATTCCGCATGGGGGACGCGATGCGGCGCCACCGCCACGGCAATGTCCCTAAAACCGATTCAAATGCAATTGGTTGCATGATTACACTGGCCGAAAGTTTTGCTTCGCACCACGCCAGAGGCGTTATCCCTTCGACATTTTAAGTGGGGCTTTCGACAACTCAAGGACGAGCACCCCTGCCCTCCCGTCCGCCTTGGAACGACGGAAGGATTCGGGCTTTTTCGTGATCCAGACAACAGCTTACGCCAGATTTCTCCGGCGTGCGATCATGTTTGGCAACAGGCGTTAATCGTTGTGCTGGCGGTGCGGCTAGCCCAGGCTGGCTATCCGGACGACGAACACGATCGTCGGCCGCACCGGTTCAAGCCGCAGTTTCGCGGCCTGCGGTCCGAGCAACAGCGTGTCGCGAGGTCCAAGGCGCGACGATGTCGCGCCGGTCACGCCGACCTCACCGTCGAACGGCAGGATCAGGGTCATAGCGCTGGTCGGCCGGATATCGGTCGGAACCGAAACTATCAGACGCTGGACCGAGTGCGTTGCCCGCCCGCGGCGGGTCATGACGTTGAGGTCGGTGATCGGACCGGAGATCAGCGCGGCCGTGGTCGGCACATCGGCCGGGAAGGACAGCGGGGCGGAAGCCGCCGTCACTTCGGCCGGCCGCCGGCCAGCAATGTCGAGGACGATGCCCTCGCCTTCCAGCACGGCCAGCGTGCGGTCGACGCCGGCAAAGCCCGAGAACGGCCCGCTATCCTCGACTCGCGCCATCGAAACGCGCCAGTCGAAATCGTCCAGGCCGGCGCCGTCCGGCGAGACGGCGATCTCGGTGGTCGTGCCGCCGCCATTCTTCCACGGCATGACGCGGTAGTCGGCGGCCCGTAGGATGCGCATCATTTAAGCCAATCAGCCTAAAATACCGGGCAGATTGAGCTGGTGCTCCTTCGCGCACTCGATGGCGATGTCGTAGCCGGCATCGGCGTGGCGCATGACGCCTGTCGCCGGATCGTTCCACAACACGCGCTGCAGGCGCCTTGCGGCGTCCGGCGTGCCGTCGGCGACGATGACCATGCCGGCATGCTGCGAGAAGCCCATGCCGACGCCACCGCCATGATGCAGCGACACCCAGGTTGCGCCCGACGCGGTGTTGAGCAACGCATTGAGCAGCGGCCAGTCGGAGACGGCGTCGGAGCCGTCCTTCATCGCTTCCGTCTCGCGGTTGGGCGAAGCCACCGAGCCGGAATCGAGGTGGTCGCGGCCGATGACGACGGGCGCCTTGAGTTCGCCCCTGGCCACCATCTCGTTGAAGGCGAGCCCCAGCCTGTGGCGGTCGCCGAGGCCGACCCAGCAGATGCGCGCCGGCAGGCCCTGAAAGGCGATGCGCTCACGTGCCATGTCCAGCCAGTTGTGCAGATGGGTGTTGCCGGGGGTGAGTTCGCGCACCTTGGCGTCCGTCTTGTAGATATCCTCGGGATCGCCCGAAAGAGCAGCCCAGCGGAACGGGCCGATGCCACGGCAGAACAGCGGCCTTATATAGGCCGGCACGAAACCCGGGAAAGCAAAGGCGTTCTCGAAGCCTTCGTCCTTGGCGACCTGGCGGATGTTGTTGCCATAGTCGAGCGTCGGCACGCCGGCATTCCAGAACGCGACCATCGCCTCGACATGCTCGCGCATTGAGGCGCGGGCGGCCTTCTGGACAGCCTTGGGATCGGAGACGCGCTTCTCGCGCCACTCAGCCATCGTCCAGCCCTTGGGCAGATAGCCGTTAATCGGGTCATGCGCCGAGGTCTGGTCGGTGACCATGTCGGGGCGGATGCCCCGCTTGAACATTTCCGGCACGATGTCGGCCGCATTGCCGAGCAGGCCGACCGACTTCGCCTCGCCGGCCTTGGTCCAGCGCTCGATCATTTCCATCGCTTCGTCGAGCGTCTCGGCCTTCTCGTCGACATAGCGGGTGCGCAGCCGGAAATCGATCGAGTCCGGATTGCATTCGATGGCGAGGCAGCAGGCGCCGGCCATGACGGCGGCAAGCGGCTGGGCGCCGCCCATGCCGCCGAGGCCGCCGGTCAGGATCCATTTGCCCGTAAGGTTGCCATTGTAGTGCTGGCGGCCGGCCTCGACGAAGGTCTCGTAGGTGCCCTGCACGATGCCTTGCGTGCCGATATAGATCCAGGAGCCGGCCGTCATCTGGCCGTACATCATCAGGCCTTTTTTATCGAGTTCGTTGAATTTGTCCCAGGTCGCCCAATGCGGCACGATGTTGGAGTTGGCGATCAGCACGCGCGGCGCATCGGTGTGCGTCCGGAAGACGCCGACCGGCTTGCCGGACTGGACCAGCAGCGTCTCGTCTTCATTGAGGGTCTTCAACGAGGCGACGATGCTGTCGAAATCGTTCCAGGTGCGCGCGGCCCGGCCGATGCCGCCATAGACGACGAGCTCATTGGGGTTTTCGGCGACATCGGGATCGAGGTTGTTCATCAGCATGCGCAGCGGCGCTTCGGTCGTCCAGTATTTGGCGTTGAGCTTGTCGCCGCGGGGCGCGCGCACTTCGCGGATGTTGTGGCGAGGATTGTTCATCATTGTCCCTTTGGAGTAAGGCGGCGTCTCAGCGCCCGGCCCAGTCAATGGCGGATTGGAGGATTTTCGTCAGTGTGGCGCGCATCGGCGCGGCGAACTCGGCATCATAAGGCACCGGCCAATTGTCCGGTTCGCCCTTGCCCTCGGGCTCGCGCAAATAGCCGCGATCGGCAAGTTCCATCTGCAGCGCATGGTAGCCGGCTTGCGGATTGCCGAAATAGCGGGTGATCCAGCCGCCCTTGAAACGACCGTTGATGACATTGCTTTCACCGCTTTCGGCCATGATCTGGCCGACCAGCGCCTGAAGCATTGGGTCCGCGGTCTGGCCGTCATTGGTGCCGAGATTGAACACCGGCAGCGTGCCATAGAACAGCCGCGGCAGCACCGAACGGATCGAGTGGCAATCGTAAATGACGACCTTCTCATGCAGGCCGCGCAGCCTGACGGCCTGGGCCGCCAGCATTTCATGGTAGGGCACGAAATACGCTATGCGGCGCTGGTCTATCTCCGACGGCGTCGGTTCCGCGCCGGGCAGATACAGCGGATCGCCGTCGAAGGTCTCGGTCGGGCATAGCGTCGTTGTCGTCTGCCCGGGATAGAGCGAGGCGCCGGAGGGATCGCGGTTGACGTCGATGACGGTGCGCGAGATCGACGTGTGCACGACAGTCGCGCCAAGGCCGGCGGCAAAATCGTAGAGATTGTCGATCCACCAGTCGCAATCGCGGCGGCCGAGCCAGGGCGAGACCAGCCGATTGTCGATGCCGGCGAGATCGATACCCGTGTGCGGGATGGACACCAACAGGGGTGCCGTGCCTTCCGTCACTGTCAGCCAGTCGGCCATGTCAGACTCCCGAAATCGAAGGCAGTGTCACCGCGCCGGCAGCCTTGATGGCAGCGCCGCTGCGCACCATGGCGATGGCCTTTTCCATATCGGGATGGAAATGTCGGTCGTTGTCGAGATGCGGCACTTCTGCGCGGACCAGTTTGCGCACGGCTTCAAGGGCCGCGCTCGACGCCAGCGGTGCATGGAAATCGCAGCCCTGCGCGGCGGCCAAGAGTTCGATGCCGATGACGGCTGTCGCATTCTCAACCATGCCGATCAGCCGGCGCGCGCCATGTGCGGCCATCGAGACGTGGTCTTCCTGGTTGGCCGAGGTCGGGATGGAATCGACGCTCGCGGGATAGGCCTTCTGCTTGTTTTCGGAAACGAGTGCCGCCGCCGTCACCTGCGGGATCATGAAGCCGGAGTTCAGGCCGGGCTTCGGCGTCAGGAAGGCCGGCATGCCGGACAGCGCGGGGTCTACCAGCATGGCGATGCGGCGCTCCGACAGCGAGCCGATCTCGCAGACGGCAAGCGCGATCATGTCGGCAGCGAAAGCCACCGGCTCTGCGTGGAAATTGCCGCCGGAGAGCGCTGTGTCGTCCTCGGCGAAAATCAGCGGATTGTCAGTGACGCCATTGGCCTCGGTGCCAAGCGTGTCGGCGGCCTGACGCAGCACACTGAGCGCGGCGCCCATCACCTGCGGCTGGCAGCGCAGGCAGTACGGATCCTGCACGCGCTCGTCGCCGACGCGGTGCGATTCACGAATGGCGCTGCCGGCCATCAGGTTGCGCAGCGCTGCCGCCGTCTCGATCTGGCCGGGATGTTTGCGCAGGAGATGGATGCGCGGATCGAAGGGCGCGTCCGAACCCTTGGCGGCGTCGGTCGACAGCGCGCCGGCGACCAGCGCCGACTGGTAAAGCACTTCGGCCTCGAAGAGAGCGGCCAACGCATAGGCGGTGGAGAACTGCGTGCCGTTGAGCAGCGCCAGACCTTCCTTGGCGCCCAGCGTCACCGGCTCCAGGCCGTGCGAGACGAAAGCGACCTTGGCCGGGAAGCGGCCATGCGGGGTAAAGCATTCGCCAACGCCGATCATCACTGCCGTCATGTGCGACAGCGGCGCGAGATCGCCGGAGGCGCCGACCGAGCCTTGCGCCGGCACCACGGGAATGACGTCGTTGGCCAGCATCGCTTCCAGCAATTCGATGGTTTGCGGCCGCACGCCCGACGCACCCTGCGCCAGGCTGGCGAGCTTCAGCGCCATCATCAACCGAACCACAGCGACCGGCATCGGCTCGCCGACGCCGGCGGCATGCGACAAAACGATGTTGCGTTGCAGGGTCTCTAGATCCTCGGCCGGAATGCGGACGCTGGCCAGTTTGCCGAAGCCGGTGTTGATGCCATAGACCGGCTCACCCTTGGCGACGATGCGGGCGACAGCCTCGGCGCTGGCCTTGATTTTTGGCCGGCAGGAGGCGTCGAGCTTCGGCATGGCGCCACGATAGATAGCGCGCCAGTCGGCCAGCGTCGCATTGCCGGGCTTCAGGTTAAGTTCGGTCATTGTCCTCTCCAGATGCGGGCATGGAGCGGGTTGAAGCCCATGCGGTAGACGAGTTCGGCCGGACGCTCGACGTCCCAGATCGCCAGGTCGGCGGATTTTCCTGCCTCCAGCGTGCCGGTCTGGCCGAGCAATCCCAGCGCGCGGGCAGCCTCGCGAGTGGTGCCGGCCAGGCATTCCTCGACGGTCAGGCCGAAAAGCGTCGCGGCCATGTTCATGGTCAGCAACAGCGAGGTCAGCGGCGACGTCCCGGGATTGTTGTCGGTGGCGACCGCCATCTTGACGCCGTGCTGGCGAAACAGGCCGATCGGCGGCTTCCTGGTTTCGCGGATGAAATAGTAGGCGCCGGGCAGGATGGTCGCCACGGTGCCGGCCTTGGCCATCGCTGCGGCGCCGGCCTCGTCGGTGTATTCGAGATGGTCGGCCGACAGCGCGCCATAGCGGGCGGCAAGTTCGGCGCCACGCAGGTTCGACAGCTGGTCGGCATGGAGCTTTACCGGCAGGCCAAGCGCCTTGGCCTTGTCGAAGACGCGGGCAATCTGTTCCGGCGAAAAGGCAATGCCCTCGCAAAAGCCGTCTACGGCGTCAGCCAGGCCCTCGGCGGCGATTGCGGGCAGGATCGTGTTGGCGACGAGATCGACAAAAGCGTCCTTGTCGCCTTTTGCTTCCGGCGGCAGCGCATGCGCGCCGAGGAAGGTGGTGCGGACCGTGACCGGGCGTTGCTTGTCCAGCTGCCGCGCGGCGCGAAGCGACTTCTGTTCATTTTCGAGATCGAGCCCGTAACCCGACTTTACCTCTACCGTGGTGACACCCTCGGCCATCAGCGCATCGAGGCGTGGCAGCGTCTGCGCAACCAGTGCGTCTTCGCTCGCGGCACGCAGGGATTTGACCGAGGAGACGATGCCGCCGCCGGCACGGGCGACTTCTTCATAGGTGGCGCCGGCCAGCCGCATCTCGAACTCGTTGGCACGGTTGCCGGCATGGATGAGATGGGTGTGGCAGTCGATCAGGCCGGGCGTGATCCAGCGGCCTTCGCAATCGGTAGTCTCGCCGCCCTGAGCCAATGCTGACGGCATGTCGGCTTCCGGACCGGCATAGACGATGACGCCGTCACGGGCGACGATCGCGCCCTTGTCGACAATGCCCAGTCCGGCGTCGCCTTCGGCCATGGTTGCCAAGCGCGCATTGCGCCAAAGGTGAAGGCCCCCTGCCCGGCTTTTGTTCTGTGCCGCCATCATCTTTTTCCGTTTGATTGGATGGCGATTATGTATATACATATTGAAAAGCACTGCAAGTGCAATTGTTCAGGGAATGCGGAGAAAAACGTGACGGCGATCTTTGCGGAACAGGCGCTGCTGCCCAATGGCTGGCACGACAAGGTGCGGATTTTGTTGAACGACGGTCGCATCACGGCAGTCGAAGCCGGCACGTCGATACAGGCTGACGACGAACGCCACGCCATTCTGGTGCCGGGCATGCCGAACCTGCACAGCCACGCCTTCCAGCGCGGCATGGCCGGGCTTGCCGAACTGCGCGGTCCCTCCGCCGACAGCTTCTGGAGCTGGCGCGAGGTGATGTACCGCTTCGCGCTGTCGATGACGCCGGACCAGGTCGAGGCGGTCGCCGCCCAGCTTTATGTCGAAATGCTGGAGGCCGGATTCTCGCGCGTCGGCGAATTTCATTATCTCCACCACGATCGCGACGGAAAACCCTATGCCAACCTTGCCGAGATGGCCGAACGTATTGCCGCGGCCGCCGGCGAAACCGGGATCGGCCTGACGCTGCTGCCGGTGTTTTATGCCCATTCCTCCTTCGGCGGCGCTGCGCCCAACGAAGGCCAGCGGCGATTCATCAACGATGTGAATCGGTTCGAACGCTTGCTTGAGAAAAGCCGCGAATCGGTTCGTGCGTTGAATCAGGCTGTCGTCGGCGTCGCCCCGCACAGCCTGCGCGCCGCGACGCCGGAGGAACTCAGCGCTGTTGCCGCCATTGCGCCGGACGGACCGATCCACATCCACGTCGCCGAGCAGGCGAAGGAGGTCGAGGATTGCCTGGCGTGGTCGGGTGCGCGACCGGTCGAATGGCTGCTCGCCAATGCCGGGATCGACAAGCGTTGGTGCCTGATCCACGCCACCCACATGACCGAGGCTGAGACAACCGGCATGGCCAGAAGCGGCGCCATTGCCGGGCTTTGCCCGATCACCGAGGCCAATCTCGGCGACGGCACCTTTTCAGCACCTCTGTTCATCGAACATGGCGGCCGCTTCGGCGTCGGCTCGGATTCCAACGTGCTGATCGGCCTGCCGGATGAATTGCGCCAGCTCGAATATTCGCAGCGCCTCGCACACCGCGCCCGCAATGTGCTGGCGGTGGCCGGCGGCTCGACCGGGCGGGCTCTGTTCGACGCCGCCCTCGATGGCGGCAGCACCGCACTCGGCGCCGGCCCGTCGCGGATCGCCGCCGGCGCCGCGGCTGATTTCGTCTCCCTCGACGAAAACCATCCTTCGCTGGCCGGAAAAAGTGGCGATGCGATCCTCGACGCCTGGATCTTTGCCAATGGCGGCAAGGTCGATTGCGTCTGGGTGCATGGGAAAAAGCAGGTCAGCGGCGGCCGGCATTCCAGGCGCGAGCCGATTGCAGAGCGCTTTCGCCAGGTGATGACGGCGCTTTCGGCATGAGCATGATTGAGACAGCGGCGTCGGAAGGCGGCGGCTCGCTGCACCAGCGCATCCTGTCCGACATCAGCGAGAAAATAATGTCCGGCGCCTGGGCGCCGGGTCACCGCATCCCGTTCGAGCACGAGTTGACGGCCGAATACAATTGCTCGCGCATGACGGTGAACAAGGCGCTGTCGCAACTGGCCAAGGCCGGGCTGATAGAGCGCCGCCGCCGTTCGGGCAGCTTTGTCCGCCAGCCGCAGTCGCAGGCCGCGGTGCTGGAAATTCACGACATCAGGATCGAGGTCGAAGCGCTTGGGCTGGCCTATCGCTATGAGCGCATGGCGCGGCAGAAAAGGCGCAGCAGCGCCGAGGATCGCGCCTTGCTGGAATTGGGAGCGGCTGGACAGGTGCTGGCGCTGGAATGCCGGCATTTTGCCGGCAAGCGGCCGTTCGCGCACGAACAGCGGCTGATCAATCTGGCCGCCGTCGCGGAAGCCGCCGAGGAGGAGTTTCTCGACATTGCCCCCGGTCCTTGGCTGATCGGCCGCGTGCCATGGAGCGAGGCCGAGCACCGTATCCGCGCGGTCGCGGCCGACAGGCATATTGCCGAAGCCCTCGACGTCGCAACCGGCGCGCCCTGCCTGGTGGTCGAGCGCCGAACCTGGAGCGCCGAGCACCCGGTGACGCAGGTGAGGTTCACCTACGCCGCGGAGAGCCACACGTTGGTGGCGAGGTTCAAGCCTTCGCAGGGGTAGCTCCTTTACCCTCCCCCTTGTGGGGAGGGTCGCTGCGAAGCAGCGGGGTGGGGGTCGGCGCCAGCCCCCCGCCCGGACCTTCGGTCCGACCTCCCCACAAGGGGGAGGTAGAAGGCTGCACTTTAAATCGCCGCCGTAACGATAATCTCGACAGTGTATTCCGGCCCTGCAAGCTTGGCCTCACCCGTGGCGCGGGCGGGCGTGTTGCCTTGCGGGACCCACTTGTCCCATTCCTTGTTCATCTCGGCGAAGGTGCCCATATCGGCCAGCCAGATGATCGCCTGCAGGATCTTGGTCTTGTCGGTGCCGGCCTTGGCCAGCAGTTCGTCGATAGATGCGAGGATCGACCTCGTCTGTTCGCCAACGCTGGCGCCGGGCGTTCCGACCTGGCCGGCGAGATAGACGGTGTTGCCGTGGATGACGATCTGGCTCATGCGCGGGCCAACATCGATGCGACGAATGCTCATGGGATGGTTCCTTCGTTTGTCGGTGCGCCTGTTTAGAGTCGCTGCCGCCTCCGGGCAAGGCCAACAGCGCGAAACCTCTTGAGCCTGGGTTGGATCTTGGGCCGCAAATGTCTATCTGCGCCGAGGGATTTCTTTCCGGCGCGGATTGCCGACCTCGTGTGAGAGTGGCAAGACTTTGCGCCAAACCAGATTGGAGGATGAGAGCCATGGAATATCGCGAAATCAGCGAGGACTATTCGGTCTCGGGCCAGATCCAGCCCGAAGATGCCGCCGCCATCAAGGAAGCCGGTTTCAAGAGCGTGATCTGCAACCGGCCGGATGACGAGCAGCCCGACCAGCCTTCGGCCGACAGCGTCAAGGCGGCGGTCGAAGCCGCGGGGCTGGCCTTCCGTTACATCCCGGTGATCAGCGGCCAGATCACAGCCGAGAATGTCGAAGATCAGGCCGAAGCGCTCGACGCGCTCGAAGGCCCGGTGTTTGCCTATTGCCGCTCCGGCGCGCGCTGCACCAATCTCTACGGGCTGATCCAGCAGTCCAAGGGGTGAGCATCCTGAGGCGCTGGCGATCCCTCACACCCCCCTCTGTCCTGCCGGACATCTCCCCCGCAAGGGGGGAGATCGGATGTCGCCTTCGCTCTTCGCCAATCGCCGACGTTGCAGGATGAGCGCTGGACAAAGCTGCTGATCTCCTCCTTGCGGGGGAGATGGCCGGCAGGCCAGAGAGGGGTGCTGTCCCGCCGACGTATCAACTGAAACTCTCTCAAACTAGATCGGCAGCGCGCCGGTCTCCTTCAGCGTCTCCAACACGATCGCCGTCTTCACATGCTGCACGGAGTCGTGCGGCAGGAGCACACCGTTGACGAATTCCGACAATGATTTCAGATCGGGCGTCACCACCTTCAAGATATAATCCATCTCACCGGTCAGCGCGTGCGCCTCCTGCACTTCCGGCAGCCGCGCCAGCAATTCGCCGAAGCGCCGCGCATTGTCGCGGTTGTGGGTGGCGAGCGTCACCGAGATGACGTTGACCAGCGAGAAGCCGAGCTTGTCGCGGTCGAGCACCGCCCGGTAGCCCTTGATATAGCCGTCCTCTTCCAACCGCTGGCGGCGGCGCGAGCATTGGGAGGCGGAGAGGTTCACCCGCTCCGACAGGTCGTTGTTGGTCAGCCGCGCATCGCCCTGCAGAAGTGCCATTATCTTGCGGTCGAACTGATCGATGCGCGTCTCATTCATGATCTTTGGCCCGTTTGTGCACAATTCACGCACGATCTGATCATTTCAAGCGTTTGAATGCAAGCACCGTGCAGCCGCTCCGCGTTATGATTGCACGTGGTCCGCTGCGGCCACCGCCAGTTTTGGAGCAATGCCATGGGTCCCTTTCCGCACGACGCCCCGCCCGCCAAGATCAGCAAGGAAAACCCCGCCGGCACCGACGGTTTCGAGTTCGTCGAGTTCGCCCATGCGGAGCCGCAGAAGCTCGCCGAGCTGTTCACCCGCATGGGCTATGTCGCGGTGGCCAAGCACCGCACGAAGGACATCACCGTCTGGCGCCAGGGCGACATCAACTATGTCGTCAATGCCGAGCCGGGTTCGCATGCGATGAAATTCGTCGACAAGCACGGCCCCTGCGCCGCCTCGATGGCCTGGCGCGTGGTCGATGCAAAGCATGCGTTCGAGCATGCGGTATCGAAAGGCGCCACGCCCTACGACGGCAACGACAAGGCGCTCGACGTGCCGGCCATTGTCGGCATTGGCGGCTCACTGCTCTATTTCATCGAAGCCTATGGCAAGAAGGGCTCGGCCTATGATGCCGAGTTCGAGTGGCTGGGCGAACGCGACCCGCGGCCCCAGGGCGTCGGCTTCTATTTCCTCGACCACCTCACCCACAATGTCTATCGCGGCCAGATGGACAAATGGTGGGACTTTTATCGCGAATTGTTCGGCTTCAAGCAGATCCATTTCTTCGACATCGACGGCAAGATCACCGGCCTCGTCAGCCGCGCCATCACCTCGCCCTGCGGCAAGATCCGTATCCCGCTGAACGAGTCCAAGGACGACACCAGCCAGATCGCCGAGTATCTGAAGAAGTACAATGGCGAAGGCATCCAGCATATCGCTGTCGGCACCGACGACATCTACGCCGCCACCGACAAGCTTGCCGACAACGGGCTGAAGTTCATGCCCGGTCCGCCGGAGACCTACTACGACATGTCGTACAACAGGGTGAACGGGCATGACGAGCCGATCGAGCGGATGAAGAAGCACGGCATCCTGATCGACGGCGAAGGCGTGGTCGACGGCGGCATGACCAAGATCCTGCTGCAGATATTCTCCAAAACCGTGATCGGCCCGATCTTCTTCGAATTCATCCAGAGGAAGGGCGACGAAGGTTTTGGCGAAGGCAATTTCCGCGCGCTGTTCGAGTCGATCGAGCAGGACCAGATCAAGCGCGGCGTGATCAAGGTCGATGGCAAGGCGGCGTGAAAACCGTAAGCTCGTTTGCGGCTCGATCGGCTTTGATCTAAGTTCCGATCACAAGAGGTCGAGCCGTGAACGTCTCCATAACCGAAGCAAAGGCCAAACTATCGGAACTCGTCGGCCGCGCGGAAGCCGGCGAGGAGATAGTCATCACTCGTCACGGCAAGATCGCGGCGCGGCTCGTGGCACCAGTTCGAGAAGACTTGTTGTCGCGCATAGGTGCCCTGAAGGGCAAGATTTGGATTTCTGACGATTTCGACAAACTCGGCCCTGAATGGAACGAGTACACCAGATAAAGGTCAGAGGCCCAGCCGCTCGACCTCTTCCTTCCTCACCTTCAAATCATAATCGAGCAAAAACTCGTCCAGCTGCGGCGGCGCGACCGAGCTGCCCGAGAGCATCGCGTGAACCTGGCCGCGATGGTGGATGTCGTGGAGGAAGACATGGGCGAGAATGTCGCCGATCTTTTCGGGGATCATGCCGTCCTCGCGCCGGTCCGTGATGACCTGACGGTCGAGATCCGCCTCCGACAGCTTCTCGCAAAAGGCGATTAGGCGTCGATCTGCTGCGACCTGGGCGGCAAACAGCGCCTGCGGCACATCGAACGGCACGTAGTCGTCATAAGCGGCCGCACCGACGCCGCCTTCTTCGAGAAAATCGAGATAGAGTTGATCGACCGCGAGGATGTGGTTGAGCGTCGCCTTGATCGACGGGAAGAAGCTTGTGCGCTCGGCTTCGAATTCGCCGGGCTTTAGCTGCAGCACGGCGCGACAGAGCCGGTCGTTCGACCAGAGATTGTTGCCGGCCATGCGGCTGAAATGCTCGAGCAGGGTCACGCGTTCATTCGTCTGATCAGGCCAATGCCTGCCGCCATCACCGCGAAGCCGGCGACAACGATCAGCAGCAGCCGGTTCATGCGCCGCCGCATCGCCTGCGTCTCCTCGTCCCGCGCCACATTGGTCTTGGTGATGGTGTGGAACATCATCGCCTTGCGCGGGTAGCCGCTGCGGTTGGTCAGATCAGGCGAGCGCGCCTCGATGCGGTAGCTCAGCCGGATCGCCTGGATGAAGACCACCAGAATGGCCAGCGCCCAGACGCCGGCCAGCAGGTAGAACGCCTCGCCCGTCATTGCATTGCCCCCTCTTATGCCTGGGACTTCTCGACCTTCTGCTCGATGGCGCCGAAGATCGAGTTTCCGCTTTTATTCTTCATCTCGATACGCACCGTATCGCCAAAGCGCAGGAACGGCGTCTTGGGCTCGCCAGACTCAATGGTCTCGATCATGCGCAGTTCAGCGATGCAGGAATAGCCGGCGCCGCCGGCCGCCACCGGTTTGCCCGGCCCGCCATCCAGCTTGTTGGAGACGGTGCCGGAACCGATGACGGTGCCGGCAACCAGCGGCCGTGTCTTTGCGGCATGGGCAATCAGCGCCGGGAAGTCGAAGGTCATGTCGACGCCGGCATTGGCACGGCCGAACGGCTTGCCGTTGACGTCGGCGAGCAGAGGCAGGTTGACCTTGCCGCCATCCCAGGCGTCGCCGAGTTCGTCCGGCGTCACCGCCACCGGCGAAAAAGCCGAGGACGGCTTCGACTGGAAGAAGCCAAACCCCTTGGCGAGTTCGGGTCCGGTGAGCGCGCGCAGCGTCACATCATTGACCAGCATGACCAGCCGGATCGCAGCGCGCGCCTGGTCGAGGCTGGCGCCCATCGGCACATCGTCGACGACGACGGCGACCTCCGCCTCCATGTCGATGCCGAAGGCTTCGTCCGCCGCGCGGATCGGCTCGCGCGGCGCGATAAAGGAATCCGAGCCACCCTGATAGATCAGCGGATCGGTCCAGAAGCTTGCCGGCATCTCGGCGCCGCGGGCTTTGCGCACCAGCTCGACATGGTTCACGTAGGCCGAACCATCGGCCCATTGATAGGCGCGTGGCAGCGGCGAATGGGCATCATGCTCATGGAAGCGTGCCGACGGCACCGCATTGTTCTCCAGCGATTCGGCGATGGTCGCCAGATGCGGCGAAATCCGTTGCCAGTCGTCGAGCGCGGCCTGCAGCGTGCGCGCCAGGAACGAGGCGTCGGTGAAGCGCGTCAGGTCGCGCGAGACGACGACGAGTTTTCCGTCGCGCGTCCCGTCCTTCAATGTGGCAAGCTTCATGCATCCTCCCAATGGTTATTCGTAATATTTGCCGGCGTAGATAATTCTCGCAGCGGCCTTCCAAGGATTTTCATCAGCCAGGAATGCCGGATCGCCACCCTGATTGTCTTCAGTCCAAGCGACAGCCCGCTCGAGAAAGGCGCTGATCGAGCCGTTTTCCCATCCATTCCAACCTGAAGAATAGGGTCCCGCCGGTTTCAATGCTTCTTTGCGGTCCGCATCCTCGCTATCTCGCCTCAGACCGTCGATGAACCCGATGAAAGACTGCAAATCCTGAACATCGTCGAGAAGCAATCGAAGGCTTTCCGAGGACCGCGCCTCTGATGCCCGCAGATCCTCCCAGTGTTGTTCATCCGTCACGTCTTTGCCTCCAGCCCCACAACAAAGCCGTCGCGGGCAATCGTCAAGTCACCTACCCACGATTTCCTGACAGCAACCTCCCAGTCGGCCCCGCCGATCTCGGGATCATCGGCCGGAATAAGGTGGTTGAGCACCAGCCTCTTCACCCCGGCATCGGTGGCGATGCGGCCGGCTTCCTCGGCAAATGAGTGGCTGGCGAGCAGATGCTCCTTCAGCCGCGCCCCGTTGCCGGTCCTGGCGACCAGCCGCTCGATGCCCTCGTCCAGCATGGCTTCATGGACGAGGATGTCGGCATTTTTGGCGAAGCCGGCGAGCGGCGGGAAGAAGGCGGTGTCGGATGAGAAGACGACGCTTTTACCGCCTTGCTCGAACCGCAGCGCGAAACAGTCGGTTACCGGTGGATGGTCGACGCGCAGTGCCGAGACCTTCGGGCCGCGTTGTGCGAAAACCTGGCCTTCGCCGAATTCAACGATCGAAACCAGTTCGCGGATGTCCGGCCTGCCTTCGTCGACGATTCGGATCTCGATGTCGAACTCCATCGCCTGGCAGAAGCGCCGCCAGTAATGCCCGGTGCCGGGCGGTCCGAACAACGTCACCGGACTGGCCAGACCGGCGGTCCAGGCGGTGTGGAGCAGCGCCCCCAGTTCCAGCACATGATCGGAATGCAGATGGGTGACGAAGATCAGGTCGAGCGCCTTCAGGCTGACGCCGGCATCGACCAGGCCACGCGTGACACCCAGCCCGCAATCGACGACGATGGTCCGCCCGCCAAGCTCCAGCAGCGACGAACTCGGCCACGGCCCGCCCGACCGCAACGCCGGGCCGCCTTTCGAGCCGAGAAGCACCAGCCGGTCGCTCATCGAGCTGATCTCAAGACCAGTCGCCCTCCGGCGTGCCGTTGAAGCGCTTCTTCAGGTCGGTCCAGCAGTCAATGTAATTGTCCTGCCTTGTTTCAAGCTCGGCGCCGTAGCGGGTCAGCATTTGCGGGAATCGGGTCTCGAACATGAAGGCCATCGTGTTGTCGAGCTTGACCGGTTTCAGCTCGGAGCGCGAGGCCTTTTCGAAGCCAGGTGCGTCGGGGCCGTGGGCCAGCATCAGATTGTGCAGGCTGATGCCGCCGGGCACGAAGCCTTCTTCCTTGGCGTCGTACTGGCCATGGATCAGGCCCATGAACTCGCTCATGATGTTGCGGTGGTACCAGGGCGGCCGGAACGTGTCTTCCGCCACCAGCCAGCGCGGCGGGAAGATGACGAAGTCGATATTGGCGGTGCCCTCCTCGCCGCTCGGCGCCGTCAGCACGGTGAAGATCGACGGATCGGGATGGTCGAACAGGATGGCGCCGACCGGCGAAAACGTCGCCAGATCATATTTGTAGGGCGCATAGTTGCCGTGCCAGGCGACGACGTCGAGCGGCGAATGGCCGATCTCGGTGACGTTGAAATTGCCGCACCATTTCACCGTCAGCCGGCACGGCGTCTCCTTCTCCTCGAACCAGGCGCTGGGCGTCTTGAAGTCGCGTGGGTTGGCCAGGCAGTTGGCGCCGATCGGGCCGCGGTCGGGCAGCGTCAGCTTGGCGCCGTAATTCTCGCAGACATAGCCGCGCACTTCCTTGTCGGCGAGCTCGACCTTGAACACCAGACCGCGCGGCAGCACGGCGATCTCGCCGGGCCGAAGCTCGATGACGCCCATCTCGGTGACAAAGCGCAAGGCGCCGACCTGGGGGACAATCAGCAACTCGCCGTCGGCGTTGAAGAAATGGTCGTCGACCATCGAGCGGTTGGCGACATAGACATGCGCCGCCATGCCGCTTTGGCCCAGCACGTCGCCGGCGGTGGTGATGGTGCGCATCCCTTGAATGAAATCGGTCGGCTCCTTCGGCATCGGCACCGGGTTCCAGCGATACTGCCCGAGCGCCAGTTCGTGGTCGCCGACATTGGGTGCTGTCTTCCACAAGGGATAGCTCGCTGCCTTGAAGCGGCCGGTGTGTTTTACGCTCGGCCGGATGCGGTAGAGCCAGGAACGCTCATTGGTGCCGCGCGGCGCGGTGAAGGGCGAGCCCGATAGCTGTTCGGCATAGAGCCCGTAAGCCGGCCGTTGCGGCGAGTTCCGCCCCTGCGGCAGCGAGCCGGGCAGCGTCTCGGTTTCGAAGTCGTTGCCGAAGCCCGGCATGTAGGAAAAGGTCATCCGATCCTCCCTGATCCCGGCCCCGCGAAGCGCTGCTTGCCGGCGATGTTGACCAAACTGGTTTCATTTGTAACCATCGAAAATGTAACTATCAACGGGCGAATGCCGCATCCATGGTGCAGATGGAAATCCTCGAACTCGAAAGCTTCCTGCCCTATCGGCTCTACCGGCTGGCCGACGCCGTCAGCCGCGAATTTTCAAAAATCTACCGCGACCGCCACGGCCTGACGCGGCCGGAATGGCGCACCCTGTCAGGGCTCGGACAGCGCGGCACCATGACGGCGACAGCGCTTGGCGAACAGTCGGCCATGCACAAGACCAAGGTGTCGCGCGCGGTGGCCGAGCTTGAGCGGCGGCGCTGGCTGATCCGCACGCCGGACGAGAACGATCGCCGCGTGGAGCATCTGACGCTGACCAAGGCCGGGCTGACCGCCTATCAAGAGATGGTGCCGCTGGCGAGGGCGTTTGAACGGGAGTTGCTGGAGAGGCTTGGTACGGAAGAGCGGGCGGCGATTGTGAATGGGGTGGCGGCGCTGGAGGCAAAACTCACCTTGGGTTGAGATCTTCCCATAAGTTCGACCGTCGCTGAAATCAGATCGCGAATGCGGCAGGCAACGCCCCTAGACCGTAATAGGCGCGTTCGGCTTCAATGAAGCCTCTGACACGGCTTCGAAATGCCGCCGGATCATCAATGTAGGCTAGAAGCGCCTGCGCTTGCGAAGCCGCGTGTCTTTGAGCGCTTTCAAACAGTCGCCTTGCCGTTTCAAAATCACCGGCCAAACCAGCCGCCACCCCGGCGTGGAAGGCCGCCCACTCGCCGTAGGCGCCCGGCTGCAATTCACTCACGAGGATTTTCGCTGTCGTTTGGACGGAAGGGAACATCGATCGGTGAACCTGATCGATTTCGACGACCTTCTTGGCCATTTGATCAACCGCGAGAAGAAACTGTGGCGGGCTCTCGAACGGAACGAACTGTCCAATGCGCTCAACGCGATCGAAGGTAATCGTTTCCGGAAGCGAACCCCAGAGCCAGTGGACTGCTACGTTAAGGTAAGTGCCCTTGGACCAGGAACTGGGCTGGAACTCGACTACACTTAGCCAGAAGCCGCGATCGGCGATCCAGATTCGGGACTGCCCTTTGCGTCGAAATCCGGCCGGCTTCAGTACGAGCTTTGCCTGCGAGGCAATGATACGACCGTGCTCATTGTCCGCCATCTTGCACCCACACGTGCCTCACCAATCCATCACCACCTTGCCCGAACTGCCGCTCCGCATCGCGTCAAACCCCGTCTGGAAATCGTCGATCCCAATGCGGTGCGTAATCAGACCCGACACATCCAGCGGCCCCTGCACCAGGGCGATCATCTTGTACCAGGTCTCGAACATTTCGCGGCCGTAGATGCCCTTCAAGTGCAGCATCTTGAAGATGACCTTGTTCCAGTCGATTTCGAAGCCGGTCGGCGCGATGCCCAGAATGGCGATCTTGCCGCCATTGTTCATGGTGTCGATCATGTCGCGAAAGGCGGGCGCGGCGCCCGACATTTCGAGGCCGACGTCAAAACCCTCGGTCATGCCCAGCGCCGGCATAACGTCGCGCAGTTTTTCCTTCGAGGCATCGACGACATGCTGGACGCCGAGCTTTTTGGCCAGCGCCAGCCGCACCGGGTTGATGTCGGTGATGACGACTTTTCGCGCCCCCACACATTGGGCAACGAGCGCGCCCATGATGCCGATCGGCCCGGCGCCGGTGACCAGAACGTCTTCACCGACCAGGTCGAAGGACAGAGCGGTGTGGACGGCATTGCCCAGGGGATCGAAGATCGCGGCGATCTCGTCGGGCACATCGTCGGGGATCGGCACGACATTGTGCTGCGGGATCGCCAGATATTCGCCGAAGGCGCCGGGGCGGTTGACGCCGACGCCGAGCGTGTTACGGCAGAGATGCCCCCTGCCGGCGCGGCAATTGCGGCAATGGCCGCAGACGATGTGACCTTCGCCGGAGACACGCTGGCCGACCTTGTATTCGGTGACCGCAGCGCCGAAATCGGCCACCGTGCCGACGAATTCATGGCCGGTCACCATCGGCACCGGCACGGTCTTCTGCGCCCACTGGTCCCAATTGTAGATGTGGACGTCGGTGCCGCAGATCGCCGTCTTCTTGACCTTGATCAGCACGTCGTTAGGGCCGATCTCCGGCACCGGCACCTCTTCCATCCAGATGCCCGGTTCAGCCTTGGCCTTCACCAGCGCCTTCATCATGTTCGACATGCTACAACTCCTTACCCTCCCCCTTGTGGGGAGGGTGGCCCGAAGGGCCGGGTGGGGGTCAAAAACTGGCGGAGGTCGTGACCCTGCAGACCCCCACCCCGCCTCCCGCCCGCTTGCTTCGCAAGCGGTCGAAAGTCGACCCTTACAAAGGGGGAGGGTAAAACTCTCAGCCAATCACGCCCAGTTCCTTGCCGACCGCCGCGAATGCTGCCACGGCGCGGTCGATGTCGGCGGTGGAATGCGCCGCCGACATCTGGGTGCGGATGCGCGCCTGGCCTTTCGGCACCACCGGGAACGAAAAGCCGATGACATAGATGCCGCGCTTCAGCATGCGCGCCGCCATTTCCTGCGCCAGGCTCGCATCGCCCAGCATCACCGGGATGATCGGGTGATCGGCGCCGGCCAACGTGAAGCCGAGTTTGCCCATCTCGGACCGGAAGCGCGCCGCATTGGCATAGAGGCGCTGGCGCAGGGCGTCGCCATTTCGGATCAGCTCGAACACCTTGATCGAGGCGCCGGCGATCGCCGGCATCAGCGTGTTGGAGAAGAGATAGGGCCGCGAGCGCTGGCGCAGCCAGTCGACCACCTGACCTTTGCCCGAGGTGTAGCCGCCCGAGGCGCCGCCCAGCGCCTTGCCGAGCGTGCCGGTGATGATGTCCACCCTGCCCTCGACGCCGCAATGTTCGGCCGAGCCGCGGCCGTTTTTGCCGACGAAGCCGACGGCATGGCTGTCGTCGACCATGACCATGGCGTCGTATTTTTCCGCGAGGTCGCAGACGCCTTTAAGATTGGCGATGATGCCATCCATGGAGAACACACCGTCGGTGGCGATCAGGCGGAAGCGGCAGTCTTTCGCCTCCTTCAGCCGGGCTTCGAGATCGGCCATGTCGTTGTTGGCGTAGCGGAAACGCTTGGCCTTCGACAGCCGCACACCGTCGATGATCGAGGCATGGTTCAGCGCATCGGAAATGATCGCATCCTCCTCGCCGAGCAGTGTCTCGAACAGGCCGCCATTGGCGTCGAAGCAGGAGCCGTAGAGGATGGTGTCGTCCATGCCGAGGAATGATGAAATCGTTGATTCAAGCTGCTTGTGCTCTTCCTGCGTGCCGCAGATGAAGCGCACCGAGGCCATGCCGTAACCGTAGCGGTCCAGCGCGCCTTTGGCTGCATCGCGCAATTCTGAGCTGTCGGCGAGGCCGAGATAGTTGTTGGCGCAGAAATTCAGCACCTTGTCGCCGCCGACTTCGATCTCAGCCGACTGGGTCGAGGTGATCACCCGCTCGGATTTGTAGAGCCCGGCGGATTTCAGCCCTTGCAGTTCGTTGTCGATATGGGAGAGGAATGCCGCGCTCATGGATCAGGTCCTGTTGAGATTGGCGCGACTGTCGCGCTACGCGCACTAAAAATCCATCGCAAAAGCGACCGTTTCGGTGGCACGGCGGGCTCAACCCTGGCGCGACCCGATCGCATGGCCCGCATGCTGGAGTAGCAGGCACGCGAATACGGCCATGCCGCGAAAGAACATGATAACCATCTCGGCAGCTTTCGTTTACTGCCGAAGCAACAGTTCCGCCGGCTTCCAGACCTGTTAACCCTTTCAAGCCAATGGTCTTCTCGCCACGAATCGGTGGCAGAATCAGTTCGACCGAGGGGTCACCTAGAATATGTCGCAGCAGCCGGCGCAAACCGTCTCGGGCAAACTCATCCTGTTGATCAAGAGCGGCTACTGGCTGGCGCTGCTGATCATCGCCGCCATGGTGATGGCCTCCTTCATCCTGCTGCAGCAGATGATGGCGGCGCAACAGCACAACCATACTCTGCTCGACATCGTCAGCACCCAGAAGGCGCTGTCGCAGCGCATCGTCTTTTTGACCAGCGCAACCGGCTCCGCCGCGCGTGACAAGCAGCCGGCCCTGGTTGCCGCGCTGAAACAGGCGACCGCCGAGTTCGAGGCGAACTACGACCTGCTCCTCAAACAGACGGGAGCCGACCCGCTGTCGCCGGCATTGTCCGACCCAAAGTCGATCGAGAGCGTCCTTTACGGCAAGCCGTTCCACCTCGACTATTTCTCGGTCGGGCTGGTCGCCAATGGCGAAAGGCTGATCTCGTCCTTCGAATCCCAGCTCTCCGGCAATGCCGCCTACAAGGGCGGCGGCGAGCGCGTCAATCTCGATGCTTCCGTCGCCAATGCGACGCTGTCGGGTTATGCCGCGCTCGGCCAACGCATCGCCGCATTCGCAGACGAGCGGTCGGAAAAGCTCCTCGATCTCCATCGCACCTTGTTCTACGCCACCATCGGCGTCATCGTGCTGGTGGCGCTTTTCATCTTCCGGCCGATGTCGAAGGCGATCCTGCGCAAGACCCATGAGCTTGTCGATGCCCGCAACTCGATGGCCTTCATCGCCGTACATGACGGGCTGACCGGCCTGCACAACCGCACCTTCCTGACCGATCACTTCGAAACGCTGATCAAGGGCGCGCATCGCCGGCGTGAGAGGCTGGCGGTGATCCAGCTCGACCTCGACCGGTTCAAGCAGATCAACGACACGCTCGGCCACGCCGCCGGCGACTATGTTCTGGTCGTCACCGCGCAGCGCATGCGCGATTCCTGCCGTGCGTCGGATCTGTGCGCTCGCCTTGGCGGCGACGAATTCGTGATGATCCTCAATGGCGCCGGCGGCCCCGAGGACATCAACATGCTGGCCCGGCGCATCCTGGAGGAGATCAACGAGCCGATTACCTTCCAGGGCACGACCATCCTTCCAGGGGCCAGCGCCGGCATTGCCGTCTATCCGATCGACGCCGACAATGCCGAGGATCTCCTCGTCCACGCCGACCTCGCGCTCTATTCCGCCAAGAAGCTCGGCGGCGGCAGCTTCTCGTTCTTCTCCGAGGAACTCAGGCGCGAGCTAGACTACCGCAAGCAGCTCGAGCACGACATCAAGGTCGCGATTTCGGAGAACGCCTTCCAGGTCTATTTCCAGCCGCAGGTGTCGCTGAGCAACGGCGCCATCAGCGGCATCGAGGCGCTGGTGCGCTGGAAGCATGCCGAGCGCGGCATGATTGCGCCGGGCGAGTTCATTCCGGTCGCCGAAAAATGCGGCTTCATGCCCGAGATCGGCCGCATCGTCTTTACCAAGGCAATCGAGCAAGCAGCCGAATGGGATCGCGCCGGCATTGCCTTCGGCCGGCTTGCCGTCAACGTGTCCGGCACCGAGCTGCGCGAACCCGACTTCGACCGCTTCCTGTTCGCGACGCTGGAAAAGGCGGGCCTTGCTCCGCAGAAACTGTCGCTGGAAATCGTCGAATCCGTCATTCTCGACGACGAGAAGACGGGCATCGCGGCGAAGCTGCGCCACATCCGCGCTGCCGGCGTCCATCTTGAGCTCGACGATTTCGGCACCGGCTACGCCTCGCTCAGCCATGTCAATCCCAACGAGATCGACCGGCTGAAGATCGACCGCCGCTTCGTCCAGAACATCAACGAGAATGGCGACAACACCAAGATCGTGCGCGCCATCACCGAGCTGGCGCGCGGTCTCGGCATTTCGATCGTCGCCGAGGGCGCGGAAACCGAAGCCGAGCTCGATTCGCTGATGGCGATCGGCTGCGATCAGGTGCAGGGCTATTCCATCGCCTTCCCGATGCCGCAGGACAAAGCGCGCGAATGGCTGCTGGCGCGCAGCCCGAAGAAAGCCAAGCTGAAGGTGCTTCAGGGCAATTTAGCCTAGACTATTGCCCACCGGTGCCGGTCATTTGGCCGGCGCGACATTCGCCCGCAATGCCGCCAGCACCTCGGCGAACTCCGCCAGCCTGTCGTCCGGCAATCCCGCGCGCAGCCGCTTGTCGAAGATGAGAGCCGCCGCCCGCAGCTTCAGGAACATCGTTTCGCCCGCCTGCGTCAGCTCGACCAGATGAACCCGGCGGTTGTCCGGATCGCGGCGGCGCGTCAGCAAGCCTTGCGCCTCCATGGCGTTGAGATGGTGGGTGAGCGTGGCGCCCTGGATGCCGATCATGCCGGCAAGTTCGCGCTGGTTGGCAAGCTCGCTCGACTTGACCGAAAGCAAGGTCAGCCACACCGGCAGCGTGCCGCCGGCCTCGACCAAAGCGGCGTCAAAGGCCTGCGCCACCAGCTTGGAGGTGCGCGCGAGATTCATGCCGATTGGCGGACGGTCAAAGGGAGTCATGCGCCGACAGTAGAACAAGGCGCCGGCCGATGGAACGCGGCATTATACATTGACATCGAACCATTTGATAGCTAACTATCATGCGTGTCGATCTACCGAGTTCGTATTATCCCGCATTCGACAGGAATCCGAGGACGGGCGGCGGGCAAGGAGGAAGCGGTCATGCAATATGTCTACATCGTCGTTATCGGCCTTCACGTCATGGCCGGTGTGTTCTGGGCCGGCACCACTATCACGCTTGCCCGCGACCCCGAGATCAGGGCGGAGCGCTTTATTGGACCGCAAATGGGCTCGGCCGGTATGGTGTTCGTGACCGGCGCCCTGCTCTGGTATTTCTTCCACGGCGCCTATTTCGGCTCGATGGAAATGGTGCTGGCGCTAGGCATCCTGGCCGCCTTCGCCGCTGCCGGCGTTCTCAGCGTCGTCGTCCGCAAGACCAGCCGGCAGCTTGCCGGCGCGGACGTCGCAACGGAAGCGGCGCTGCGCACCAAAATGGCCCGCGGCGAGCGCATCGCCGCCTGGCTGCTGGTGCTCACCGTGCTTTGCATGGCGACCGCCAGGATGATTTGAGCCCTGCCGCACGTCGCCTCCCGGTTGAAGACCATTCCGCATCGTGCGTCGCCTGGCTCTCGGCTGGTGGCGTCCGCGGCGCGCAGTTCGGACGGATGTGCAAGGTGGCTCTCCGCACAGAGGTTTGGCTGCGCGCCACCCATCACTTTGATCGATCGAGATGCGCCCGCCGGAAGGGTGAGATCGAGCTTTGGAACAAGCCGTAGGCCGGCTTGTAGGCTCAAACCCGCAAGCCGAACCTGATGCCATCATAGATGGCGGCGTGGATGTTGCGCGAGGCGACCGCATCGCCGATGCGCAACAGCACGAAGCCGCCTTCGGGGTTGCGTGAAGGAAAAATATCGCCGCCGCCGACCAGCCGCTCGTAATCGACCGCGCCACCATTCTTCGACAGCGGTTTCAGCTGGAGATAGAGATCGTCGAGCGGCGCCGTGCCGTGCTCGACCACCACCTGGTCGACCCGCCTTTCGCCACGCCAGCCATCGGCAAAGTCGGAGGCGAGTTCGGCGACCAGTTGGTTGCCCTCGCGCCGTACCGAGCGCAGCCTGGTGTTGATGGTGATGGTGACGCCCTTCTCCTGGAATACGCGCATATAGGGCACGTGGTTCATGCCGCCCATTTCGGGGGCGAAGAAGCGCTCCGGCGAAACCAGCTCCAGTTTTGACCCTGCATTGGCGATCAGCTCCGCCGCGCCCATGCCCTGGTGGCCACCATTGTCGTCGAAGAGCAGCACGTTCTCCGCCGGCTTGATGCTGCCGGCCATGATGTCCCAACTCGACGTGACGAGATTGTCGCCTGATGTCAGCGGCGGGTTCTGTGGCAGGCCGCCGGTGGCGATCACCACCACGTCGGGCGACAGCGCCAGCACTTCGTCCCGCTCGGCCCAGGTGTCGTAGCGGATCCCGACGCCGAGCCGGTCGAGTTCGGCCAGCCGCCAGTCGATGATGCCGATCAACTCCTTGCGGCGCGGGTTCTGCGTCGCCAGCCGAACCTGGCCGCCGGCCTGACCGGAGGCTTCAAGCACCGTGACATGATGGCCGCGTTCGGCCATCACGCGAGCTGCCTCGAGCCCGCCAGCGCCAGCGCCAACGACGACGACGTTCCGCCTGGGCCCTACGGTCTTCAGGATGATATGCGGAATCTCGGCCTCGCGGCCGGTCGCGGCATTGTGGACGCACAGCGCCTCGCCGCCTTCATAGATACGATCGAGGCAATAGGTGGCGCCGACGCAAGGCCGGATCTCGTGCTCGCGACCTTCCATGACCTTCTTGATGATGTGCGGGTCGGCGATATGGGCGCGGGTCATGCCGACCATATCGAGCTTGCCGGTCGCGATGGCGTGGCGCGCCGTGGCGACATCGGAAATCCGCGCCGCATGGAAGGTCGGGAATTTTGTTGCCGCCCTCACCTCGCCGGCGAAATCGAGATGCGGCGAAGAGCGCATGCCGGTCACCGGGATAACCTTGGTGAGCGCCGCGTCGCTTTCGATCGAGCCGCGGATGATGTTCAGGAAATCGACCTTGCCAGAATTGGCGAGCCGTCTCGCGATCTCGACGCCCTCGGCCTTCGACAGGCCTTTGTCAAAGTCCTCATCGGCGACCATGCGGATGCCGACGATGAACTTCTCACCGACGGCCGCTCGCACGGCATCCAGCACCATGTCGGTGAAGCGCAGCCGGTTGTCGAGCGAACCGCCGAACTCGTCGTCGCGATGGTTTGTGGCCGGCGACCAGAAGCCGTCCATCAGATGGCCGTAGGATTCGAACTCGATGCCGTCGAGGCCGGCCGCCTGGCAGCGCTGCGCAGCCGACGCATAGTCGGCGACGATGCGCTCGATGTCCCAGTCCTCGATGGTTTTGGGGAACGCGCGGTGCGCCGGCTCACGCACCGGCGAAGCCGACAGCACCGGCAGCCAGTCGGCCTTGTTCCAGCCGGTGCGGCGACCAAGATGGGTGATCTGGATCATCACCTTGCAGTCATGCTCGTGGCAGGCGTCCGCCAGTTCGGCCAGCCACGGCACGATGCGGTCGTCATAGACATGCAGATTGCCAAAGGCGGCCGGGCTGTCGCGCGAGACGATCGCCGAGCCCGCCGTCATGGTCAGCGCCATGCCGCCCTTGGCCTTTTCGGCGTGGTAGAGCCGGTAGCGCTGTTTCGGCATGCCGTCCTCGGAATAGGCCGGCTCGTGGCTGGTCGACATCACCCTGTTCTTCAGCGTCAGGTGTTTGAGCTGGTAAGGCTGGAGAAGCGGGTCGTTGCTGGTCATCATCTTCCTGCCATTCCAATTTGTGTCGGAGCAGCGCGTGCTGCTCCAGTTCTTGTCTTAAGCATCGAATTTATTCGAAAATCGCTGCACACTTTTCGGTCCGGTGCTAATGAGCGCGGAAAATCCCCAGGAAAACCGCGATGATCGATACCAAAACCCTCACCCAGCTCGGCGCCCACGTCGAGACGCCACAGAGCCCGGAGACCGCGGTCCTGGAGACCGTGCCGTTCCAGCGCGGCGACGGACCGCCGGCGATCGTGCGCTTCACCTGCCCGGAATTCACCTCGCTCTGCCCGGTAACCGGACAGCCGGATTTCGCTCATATCGTCATCGACTACGCACCCGATGCCACGCTCGTGGAATCGAAGTCGCTCAAACTGTTCATGACCTCGTTTCGCAACCATGGCGCTTTCCATGAAGACTGCACGGTGATGATCGGCCGCCGCATTGTGGCGGCAACGAAGCCGCTGTGGTTGCGCATAGGCGGCTATTGGTATCCGCGCGGCGGCATTCCGATCGATGTCTTCTGGCAGACCGGCGCTCCGCCCGAAGGCGCCTGGTTGCCCGACACCGGCGTTGCCCCCTATCGCGGAAGGGGCTGAAGCTATTTTGCGGAACTTTAGCGGGACAGCGCCCCCCTCTGTCCTGCCGGACATCTCCCGCACACGGGGGAGATTGGCCGCCACATAGGCTTTAGCTAATCTCAAATGATGCGGAGCGGGCGAGACGCTGGAACTGCTGATCTCCCCCCGTGTGGGGGAGATGTCCGGCAGGACAGAGGGGGGCGCGAAGGATCGCAGGCGCTGACCCTCAATCAACATTATTCGCACTGATACTGGCTGAGCGCCCATTCACCGGTCACCGAAAGCAGATCGGATATCTTCCAGTCGCCGTCGACTTTCCTGAATTTCCATTCAAGGCGATGCGGGTTGCCGGCGACGACGAAGGCGACAATGACCTTGGCCTGGTCGCCATTGATCGCTTCGAGTGTCTTCAGGCTCTTATCGATCTCGGTCTTGTCATAGTCGGCATTGTCGAGCGCCATGTTGGGGTCGAGACATTCTCCCTGCCCGGATGTGCGCAACGCGTCGCTCTTGTCGAGAACGGTTTTTGCCGGGTCGATGAAGTGGCTGCGCTGCGCGGGATCGATCTCCAGTCCCACCTGATCGTAAAATGGCCGCACCACCGCCGTCGGGGATCCCGGCAGAATGGGTGCGGCCGGTGGGGCGTCGGCCGGCGGCCACCCAACCGGCGGTGTCGCCGGTTCCACCGCTGTCCCGGGTGGATTTGCGGGCGGTGCTGCGCCGGCCGGTGCCGTCACGGCCGGCGCATTGGCTGGCGGCGGGCCCAACAGGCCTTGTGCTGCGGCTGCGCTCATACCCACCGACAGCACGCACATGGGCGACAGCGCCAAGGCAAGACGGCGGAGCACGGGATCACTCCGGCGCTTTGTCGGGCATGCATTCCAGCGCGCTTAGCGTCCAGTTGCTGGTCTTGGAGGTGATGTCGGCGACCTTCCATTTGCCGTCGATTTCCTTCAGCGACCACAGCATTTCGCGTTTGGAATCATCGCCTTCCGCAAAAAGGCTGAAGGTGGCGGTGACTTCGGCCGTATCGCCATTGACGGTCTCGGCCAGCTTCAATGTCTTGGCAATCGACTTCTGGTCGAAATCCTGGGCGTCGAGGCCGGGATCGAAGTCGAGGCAGGCGACTTCGTCGGGCTTGTTCTTCGTTGCCTGGTCGTTGAGATCGAACAGCTTGGTCACCGGCTCGGTGAAGCGGTCGCGGTACTTTGCATCTCCCTCGAATTTCACCTCGGGCACATAAAAGAACTTCACGGCGTTGGAAGCCGGCCCGGCCAGCACCGTCGCTGGCAAGGCAATCGAAAAGGCAGCGGCAAGCACTATCGGTTTCATGCGGGATCTCCGGACGTTTGGCGGCAAGGCGGCAATACCAGACATCCTGCATATCGGCTTTTTTGCGGCTCATGAAGCCCCGGCTTACACCATCTCAGCCATCCAGCCAGACGTTCTGCAGGTCCATCTCGAAGGTCTGGTGGACGCCGTAGTTTTTCACCTTCTTGTTCATGTGGCTGTAGAGCTTCTGCCAGAAGGGTTGAATGATGACGCCGGAATCCTGCAGGATCTGCTCGACATCCTTCATCACCTCACGCCGCTTCTCCACATCGATCAGCGACAGCGCCTGCTTCAGCTTGGCGTCGAAGTCCGGGTTGGAATAGGCCGATTCATTCCAGGCCTCGCCGGTGCGATAACCAAGCGCCAGGACCTGGACGCCAAGCGGGCGCATGTACCAGATGGTCATCGAATAGGGATATTTCGTCCAGTCGTTCCAGAAGGTCGAGCCCGGCAGCACCGTGCGCTTGACCTTGATGCCGGCGTCGCGCAGTTGGCCGGCAATCGCGTCGCCGGTGTTCTTCTGCCAATCGTCCTCGACGGTGATCAGCTCGTGCTCGAAATCGGCCTGCCCAGCGTCGGCCATCAGTTTCTTGGCGCCGGCCGCGTCGCGCGTCTTCTTGGGCAGCGCGAAATATTCAGGATGGATAGGGCTGACATGGTGGTTTTCACCGACCGTCCCTCGCCCGGCATAGCCGAGTTCCAGCACCGCATTGTTGTCGACCGCCATCTGCAGCGCGTTGCGCACCCGCTGGTCGTCATAGGGCTTGTGGGTAACGTTCGTGCGGGCAACCAGCGTGGTTGCCGTCGCAACCTCGGACTTCTCCAGCCCCATCTTATCCAGGATGTCGATGAAGTCGGCCGGAGTCTCGAAATTGAGGTCTATCTCGCCGGATTCGAAGGCGTTGATCGAAGCGTTGAAGTCGGTGCCGTAGTCGATGAACTCGACGCTGTCGAGCGGCGCTTCACCACCCCACCACTTGCCGTTTTCACGACGCTTGACCACCGCCTTCTGGCCGACATCGTAGGAGACCAGTTCGAACGGGCCCGTGCCGATCGGCTTCTTGACCGGGTCGGCGCCTTCGGCGTCGAAATTGCGGTGGACGACGAGCGCGGGATAATCGGTGAGGTTCGGAATCAGCGAAATGTCGGGCGCGCTGAGCGTCAGCTTGACCGTATTGTCGTCGACCTTGGCGATCGCGCCTTCCCTGGCCTTGCCCGACTTTTCGTCGATCAGCCCGCCGACGCGAGCGGCCATGGAGTTGCCGGCGACCTTCTTCTCGCACCAGCGGGTAACATTGAAGACCACGTCATCGGCGTTGAAGGCATCGCCATTGTTCCAGGTGATGCCCTTGCGCACATGCAACGTGTATTCAGTGGCGTCGTCATTGATGTCCCAGCTTTCGAGCAGCACTGGCTCGAAGGTGAATTCCCTGGTGTAGCGGACCAGCGGCTCCAGCCAGCAGCGCGAGATGTTGGCGAGTTCCACCCAGTCATAGGTGCGCGGATCTTTTTGGGCCTTGACCGACATCGATATGTGCAGCGTGCCGCCCTTCTTCGGCTCCTCGGCAAAAGCCTGTCCCGGCGCGGCAAGGCCGATCATGCCGTAGGCCAGCGCCGTCGATGCGCCGAACGCACTTGCCAATGCAAGAAACTCGCGCCGGTCCATACGGCCAGCACGCGTCTCTTGCGCCATCGCCTCGATGGCCGTTGGCACGCGATCGCCATTGCTTTTGAAAAGTGTCATGTCTTTCTCCCTTGCGGTTCCCATCGGGTCTTCGCCCGTTATCAACTCATTCGTCGTTCTCTTAGCTAACGCTGTCGGGCAGCCTCTCCTCGCGCTGCGCGATAAAGTCCCTGAGGCCCTCGGCAATGCCCTCATCGAGTTTCGGCTCTTCATAGTCGGCCAGCATGTTGCTGGCTTTCTCGCGGCCGCGCGTGTCGTGGTCCTTCGCCCCTCCAGCCTTCCATTGTTCGTAGGAGTTGAAATCCATGATGGTGGGCATGAAGAATGCCGACTCGTAGTGATCGAGCGTGTGCTGGGTGCCGAGGAAATGGCCCTGCGGCCCGACTTCGCGGATCGCCGCCATGGCCTCCTTGAAGTCGTCGAACGACAGGCCGCCGGCATATTTGTACCAGCCGACAAGCTGCTCGCAGTCGGTGGCGAATTTCGAATAGCCGCAGGTCAGCCCGGCCTCCAACCAGCCGGCGGAGTGCCAAATATAATTGGCGCCGGCGAGGATGGCGGCATGCATCAGCATGTTGGATTCATAGCCGGCCTGGGCGTCGTTGAGCTTGGAGCCGACATGGAAGCCGGAGGTTCGCCAGGGCAGTTTGTATTTCCGCGCCAACGCGCCCATCAGATACATCATCTGCGCAGCCTCCGGCGTGCCGCCCATCGGCGCGCCGGTCTTCATGTCGACCGTCACCATGAACTGGCCGTAGATCTGGGGCGAACCCGGGCGCAGCAGTTGGGTGAAAGCGACCCCGGCCAATGCTTCGGCATTGACCTGCGCCACCGCGCCGACGGCCGAGGCCGAAGTCGATGCGCCGCACAGCGCAAAGGGCGCCAGGATCAGCGGCTGATTGCTGCGGGCATAGACCTTCATCGCGTCCAGCATGGTGGCGTCCCACACCAGCGGCGAGTTGCAGTTGGTAATCGACACCAGCACCGGATTGTCGCGAACGAAATCTTCGCCAAAGACGATGCCCGCCATCGCCATCGTGTCTTCGGCGCGGTCTTTGGAAGTAACGATGCCCATGAACGGCTTGTCGGAATGCTTCAGCGCCGAATGGATGATGTGGAGATGCCGTTTCGGCACCGCGATCTCCATCGGCTCGCAGATGATCGAACTCGACGAATGCAGCGCCGGGGCCATGTAGGCGAGCTTGTGAAAATTGTTGAGGTCTTCAAGCGTGCCATAACGCCGGTTGTTGTCGAGGTCGCGCACGTAAGGCGCGCCATACATCGGCGCGAAGATGGAGTTCTTGCCGCCGACGCGCACGGTGCGCTCGGGATTGCGCGCATTGAGGGTGAATTCGGACGGAACCTTCGCGACCAGTTCCATCAGCAGGCCGCGGTCGATGCGGACGCGTGTCTCGGACACGTCGGCGCCCGCCGCCTTCCACATGGCGATCGCCTCGTCGTCGCGGAACTCGCAACCGACCTCTTCGAGGATGGCGAGTGACTCCTGTTGGATCAGTTCCACCGCCTCGTCCGGGACCATCTGGTAGGTGGGGATCTCGCGGACCAGCGTTGGGAACGAGGTGACGGGGGCGCTCCTCAGCGCCTTGCGTCCGAGGCGACCGCCGCCGCGGCGGTGGGTTTGCTCGGTCAGTTCAGTGGCCGGTGCGTTCATGGAGCCTCCTCATTCCGTCCAACCAAGTTAGCGAGAGGAAATATGGATGTGATGCTGGAAAATCCTGATCTCTTGTATAAGCTCAGCTTATGCGAAGCCTGCGCCACCTCCTGCCCTCGGCCGGCAGCCTGATCGTCTTCGAGGCGGCGGGCCGGCTGTCGAGCTTCACCGCTGCCGGGCGCGAGCTTGGCATGACGCAGGCCGCCGTCTCCTATGCGGTGCGCGGGTTGGAGGAACAGCTTGGCGCGCAGCTGTTCCAGCGCCGCCACCGCCAGGTCGTCCTGACAGAAGCGGGCGAACGCTTCCATGCCGACGTCTCACTCGGCCTGTCGCATATCCGCAAATCGGCGGAGGATCTGCGCCTGCAGGCGACCGGCGGTCATGTCACGCTGGCGGCGTCGACCGCCTTCGGCTCGTTCTGGATGATGCCGCGGCTGCAGCAGTTCCGCGACGAACTGCCGGGCATCGACTTGCGCATCCAGACCGCCGACCGCGATCTCGACATCATCGCCGAGGGCATCCCGCTCGCCGTGCGCGGCGGCGAGCCGCGCGACTGGGCCGACTATCATTCGCTGCCGCTGGCCGACGAGGAGATTTTTCCAGTCGTAGGCGCCAGCTATCTCGCGAAATTCGGCATGCCAAGGAGCGTCGCGGAGTTGGCGACGCATCGCCTGATCCACCTCGAGGAGCCCTACCGCGAGGCGGCTAGCTGGGACGAATGGTTCCAGTCGGCGGGCGGCAGCCTCGACAACACCGCGCGCGGCCTGCGCATCAACGATTACGGCCTCGTGATCCAGGGCGTCATGGAGGGCCAGGGCATCGCGCTCGGCTGGCGGCATCTGGCCGAACGGCTCCTGGCTTCGGGGCTGCTAGTGCCGGTGACCGACCATGTGCTGAGAACCGGCAAGGCGTTCTACGTGGTTTGGCCTAAGAACCGTGAGCTGAGCGAGAATGCGCGGAAAGTCAGGGACTGGCTGGCGGCGCAGGCTTGAAATCGGTTGCAGCGTAGTCACTATCGCGGAGTTCCTTCACACCCCCCTCTGTCCTGCCGGACATCTCCCCCGCAAGGGGGGAGATTGGCAGTTCATACGTCGCGTCACCCTTCAGGCATTGAAGATTGGCGAAAGCCGTCGTGACATCTGATCTCCCTCCTTGCGGGGGAGATGGCCGGCAGGCCAGAGGGGGGTGCTGTCCCGCTGGCGTCTCCAATGTCCGGCATTCATTGAAGCCTTCCGCACACCCTTCGAATCCGCCTATAATACCCCCATGCCCATTCGCCAGCTTTCCGAAACGATGATCAACCAGATCGCCGCCGGCGAAGTCATCGAGCGTCCGGCGAGCGTGGTGAAGGAACTGGTCGAAAACGCGCTCGACGCCGGCGCCTCCCGCGTCGAGGTCGTCACTGCCGGCGGCGGGCTGAACCTGATCCGCGTCACCGATGACGGCTCCGGTATCCCCGAACAGGAACTGGCGCTGGCCATTGCGCGCCACTGCACCTCGAAACTTGCCGACAACATTCGCGATATCCGCTCGCTCGGGTTCCGTGGCGAGGCATTGCCGTCGATTGGTTCGGTGTCGCGACTGTCGGTTCGCTCGCGCACGGCCGCAGGCGACGCTGCAGCCGAGATCGCCATCGAAGGCGGCCGCGTTTCGGCGGTCAAACCGGCGGCGGCCAACCGCGGCACCACGGTCGAGGTGCGCGACCTGTTCTTCGCCACGCCGGCCCGGCTCAAATTCATGAAGGGCGAGCGCGCCGAAAGCTCCGCCACCAGCGACGTGCTCAAGCGCATCGCTATCGCCTTCCCCGCCGTGCGCTTTACGCTCGCCGGCTCGGACCGCTCGACGCTGGAATTGCCGGCGACCGACGACACGGCGGAAGGCAGCCTGCGCCGCGTCGCGCAAGTCATGGGCGCCGAGTTTCCCGACAATTCCATCGCTATCGACGCCAGCCGGGACGGCGTGCACCTGACCGGCCACGTCTCGATCCCGTCCTTCACCCGCGCCAACGCGTTGCAGCAATATGCCTATGTCAACGGCCGGCCAGTGCGCGACAAGCTGATTGCCGGCGCCATTCGCGGCGCTTTCGCCGATGTGCTGCCGCGCGACCGGCACGCGGTGACCGTGCTGTTCCTGACGCTCGATCCGGCGACCGTCGACGTCAACGTCCACCCAGCCAAGGCCGATGTGCGCTTTCGCGACCCCGGCCTGGTGCGCGGGCTGATCGTCGGCGCCATTCGCGAGGCGCTGGCCAATGCCGGCATCCGCGCCGCCACCAGCGGGGCCGCCGGGATGGTGGCGGCGTTCCGGCCGGGAGCCGCCTCCTACGCCCATGCGGGTCCTGCCAACGGTCATCGCAGTTATGACGCGGCCTACCGGGCCTCGGGCTTTTCGGGCTTTGACCGCTCGCCACAGCGGCCGCTGGATATGGGATTTGACGGCGCCGGCTTCCGCGAAAACGACCAGGCTGCATTCGACGCCGGTCCGCTCGCCAGCGCCGATGCGCGTGCCGGCTTAGCCGAGCCGGCCGAGACGCTGCTCGGCACCGCGCTGGGCGCCGCCCGCGCGCAGGTGCACGAGAACTACATCGTCGCCCAGACCAGGGATTCGCTTGTCATCGTCGACCAGCACGCGGCGCATGAGCGGCTGGTCTACGAGGCGCTGAAGAATGCCCTGCACTCGCGCGCGGTGCCCTCGCAGATGCTGCTTCTGCCGGAGATCGTCGACCTGCCGGAGGAGGACGCCGAGCGGCTGGCCATGCATTCCGAAACGCTGGCCCGGTTCGGCCTCGCCATTGAGCGTTTCGGTCCCGGCGCGGTGGCGGTGCGCGAGACGCCGTCGATGCTCGGCGAAACCAATGTCCAGCAATTGGTGCGTGATCTTGCCGACGAGATCGCCGACAACGACACGATCGAGACGCTGAAGGAACGACTGGACAAGATCGCCGCGACTATGGCCTGCCACGGCTCGGTCCGCTCCGGCCGCCTGCTCAAGCCTGAGGAGATGAACGCGCTGCTGCGCCAGATGGAAGCAACGCCGGGCTCCGGCACCTGCAACCACGGCCGCCCGACCTATATCGAACTCAAGCTCGCCGACATAGAGCGGCTGTTTGGGCGGCGGTGAGCACAAGCCAGGTCAGGCCACACGCTCAATTCACCAACAGGCGATAATCCTTGAACCTATGAGAGAAAACGTAATCCCGTGAGTAACCGGCGCTACCGCCGCGAAAATTCACGGAGATTGTCTCGAAGCTTCTCCCAACCTGTTTTTGAACATTCATGTAGATGGGAGTCATCAGCATGCCGGCATCGCAATCGTCGTCATCGAAAGCGATCTCCTGAACGACCTTCTTTTTCTTCTTATCGATGACCCGCAGCTTATTCATGCAGACGAGAAAGCCCGCTTTCTCGTAGACCCCGGCAAATCTGTGGGTTGCTGTCTGCGCCCAGAAGGGAATCTCGACGGTGCCGTCAACCTTCGCCTCACCGGTATCGTCGAGGCTTGCGACCTTCTTCAGCGTGATCGGGAACTTGTCCGAGCCCTTGCTCCAAGTCTCTGTTGCGCCGCTTTCGCCAAGGTCGAGAGAAAACGGACATCCGGTGGTGCCAACGGGCGTTTTCGATCCCATGACCAGCACCCGGTCGTCCGCAATCTCGCAAAGGAAGACGCTGGTGCCACTGATCTTGCCGTACACCGCTATCGGGCTTTGCTTCGCGTCATGGAAATAGCTCCCCTCGACCGTAATCCCCCTGCCGAAACTGTCATATCTCTGCAGCGATAGGTGGACGGGGTTAGGTCCGATGGAGCCTTCGTAGTTTTCGACCTGATACCAGCCCGCGGCGGCTTTCCCGGTCAGCAGCAAAACGCAAAAAATTGCCGATATGAACAGTCTTCCCATTCCGTCCCCCAGTGAACGCAGCGTACCATAGCTGTCCTTCCTCTGGGTGTCTGCATTCTGATGGAAGCGGTTCTCGGTTTGAGTCCGAAAACAGCTCAAATCATTTGTTTTAACGCTTTAAATTCACCACGATCACGCCGCCCAGCGCCAGTGCGCCGCCGAGGATACCAAGTAGCGTCGGCACTTCGCCCAGCCAGAAGAAGCCGATCAGGGCTGACATGGGCGAGACCAGATAGAGGAAGTTCGAGGCGCGCGCTGCCGGAAGACGCGACAGTGCGGTTGCCCAGGCGGCATAGGCGATCAGGCTGGGCACGATGCCAAGAAAGATCACGGCGCCGATACCGGCCGTGTTGGCGACCGCGGCCTGCGCAAAGCCGCTCGGCAGAAAGGGTGCCAGGCAAAGCGCGCCAAGGATCATGTTCGAGGCCGAAATGGTCAGCGGGTGATGGCGGGCAAAGAGCGGCTTCTGGACGATCGTGTTGACGGCCGAGCACAGCGCGGAGCCAAGAACCAGCAGCGCGCCGGTGTCGAAACTCAAGCCATTGCCGTCAGCCACAGCGATGATACCGATGCCGGCGAAAGAAATCGCCGTGCCGAACCAGGCCCAGCTTGAGAAGCGCTCGCCGAGCAATGCCATTGCCATAATGGCGGTGAAGATCGGGCTGACATTGATGATGAAACCGGCGGCACCCGCCGAAACCGTCAATTCGCCGAAATTGAGCATGACAGTGTAGAGCGCGACGAAGATGGCGCCGCCAAACACCAGGCGCCACACTTCGTCGAGCCTCGGCAGCGCCGGGCGCTTGACGGCAAGAAAGATCGCCGCCGGCACCGCGGCAATGGCAAAGCGCAGCGCACCGAGTTCCAGCGGCCCGAAAGCGGCGAGGCCGGCACGGATCGCGGGAAAGGCCGAGGCCCAGCCAACCACCGTCAAGGCCACGGCGATGGCCGCCGTGGTGTCCATCCGCTGTGTCGGATTCGACGTGCTGGTCGTTGCGCTCATCTGCCTGTCCTCGGGTTCTCAGAGTGTTGAAAGGCAGAAAGCGCCTTTTCGGCGCCGTTGACAAACGATCAAATCGAGGATCACCTGTGACTATGGATCACAGCTCAGACACAATGGTGCCGCTCGAGACCCTGCGCGCCTTCGATGCGGCGGCGCGAACGGGGAGCTTTTCGGCCGCGGCCGAGAAGCTCAACATCACCCACGGCGCCGTCAGCCGGCAGATCGCCAAGCTGGAGGACTGGCTGGGCTTGAAAGTGTTCGACCGCGGCGCGCGCGGCGTCTCGCTGACCATCGAGGGCAACCGCCTGCATCTGCGCACGGCGGAAGCCTTTGCGCTGATCTCCAGCCATTCCGACCGCTGGGTCGAGCCGCGCGGCACCGCCGTGGTGCGGCTGACCTCGATACCCTCCGTCAGCGGGCTGTGGCTGATGCCACGCATGGCGGCGCTGGAGAACAATCCAACCAAGCTGCGCATCGTGCTCGACGTCGACATCCGCCAGGGCGACCTTGCCGATGAAGGCATCGACCTGTCGGTCCGCTGCGGCCGCGGGGGCATTCCGGGCCGCATCTCGGTGAAGCTGTTCGAGGAACATGTCTTTCCCGTCGCCGCGCCCGGCCTTGCCCGCGAGATCGGCCGCGGCGACCCGGCCCGGCTGCTGAGGTTTCCACTGATCAACGATTCCGACGCTTCGGGTTGGCGTGCCTGGTTTGCCGCGCAAGGGATGGACTACCGCCCGCGCCCGCAGGATCGCCGCTTCGAGGACTACAATCTGGTGCTCGACGCCGCAGCTTACGGGCTCGGCATCGCGCTGGCGCGGCCGCCGCTGACCGGACACCAGTTGGAGGCAGGCCGCATCGTCGCCGTCGACGAGCGCACGGCGCTGAACCCGGTGTCGTACTGGCTGGACCGGCCGCTGGGGCGGCCGCGTACGGCTGCCGCCGAACTTTCACGCCGTATCGCTGTCGAGGCGGGGCTGGCGATGGACAAGATGGAAGCTTTCCTCGAAGCCGAGCGATAGCGGCGATCGTTCGGTGCTCAGCCAAGCACCAGCAAGGCGAGCCCGACAATGGCGACGGCCAGAAACCCGGCTGCCAGCGCCATCAGGCCGACACGCATCTGCTGCCGGCCTTCGGGCTGGACCGTGTCATTCGACCCAGACATCGCCTGCCCCCGCTTCGCCGCCGCGTCGGTGGCGGAGGCGCGGCGCGGCGGCGAAACCCCCGGTGCGAGAAGCGCAAACCAGGGCAGTCCTGCCGGCTTTGCGGCAGCGCCATCATCGGCCCTGGCCGGCGGCACCGGCAGACCGCGCTGTGCATCGTCGTTGGCTGGCGTCGCCTTGCCTGTCGCAGCCGTTGTCGGCCCGAAATCGTCGGGCGCCGCGTCACCCGGTTCGGCAAGCGCCAGATAGGCCTGCAGGATCTCGGCTGAACCCGTCTGCTGCCCCTTTGCGACGGCTGCGGACAACAGCGCCTGCAGCGCCGGCGCCGCTGCCGGCTGCAAAGGCGCACCGGATGGCGTCGGCGGCTGCACCAGCGCCTTTATAAGTGCTGCTTTCGCCGGATCGGCCTTCGCCGACGGCACCGCTGCCAATATCATGGCCTCGCGCAGCAGCGCAGTCAGGCGGGCGGATGAAATGTCCATGCCGGTCCCATAAGAATGGTTTGGAGCCGACAATAGCGCCTCAGCATTGCGTCAAGCTTGACCTTGCCGGCAATTTATGGCGATGAAATCAGCATGAACTCTGGCACCACCCCATGATGAACCGCTTCGAAGGCCCTGGCGGCAAGGAAGCCCGGATCCGCTATCTCGACGGCGACTTCCAGGTCACCAGCCCCGGCGCATTCGTGCGCTGCGCTGTGACCGGTGAGAGCATTCCGCTGGACGAGCTCAAATATTGGAGCGTCGCCAGGCAGGAGCCCTATGTCAGCGCCGCCGCCTCGCTGCGCCGCGAGATCGAAACGCATCCGGACCTGCGCAGCCGGGGCTAGATCGGCACACCGGAAAGCAAGGCTCACCGTCGATCTGATTTTCCTGGAACGCCTGCAGGACTATGGCTTTGAGGATGCCGGCGCGTTTTCGACCGAAAAGTCGAATTTATGAACAAGCCGATCTCCGACAAGCACTTTGATGGAATACGGCCCGATCGGATCACCCTCGGCCATGCACCACCCATGCGAGATCCATCCGTCCTGCGGTTTGTAGAACATGGTGGTCTCGGAGACCCTTCGATCGCCCGATAGCTTGCTCAAGCTGTATTCGTTTCCGTCGATACCACCCCACTGCCTGGGCTCCGCGGGAAGCGCGAACACCTCGGTGACCGATACCAGTCTGTCGCCTTGCGCCAGACGTACGCGCCATTCAAAGCAGGCGCTATCGGGGATAAGCGGTACAATGTTTGAGGGCCGAACGTGGGTAGCACCGTCCGCTTCGGTGACCGAGACCAGAAATTCGCTGTCGGTCGCGGTGGGTGCCTGCGCCGAAGATGGGTTCGCCATCGCCACAAGAACAAAGCCCACAAAGAGTGCCCGCAACCTAACCATTCCACCCCCCGCGCTGAAGCCGGTCTGACTTATAATTGTGATAAGCGGCGAGAAATATCCTGTGTCAACGCGGGAGCGCCCTACCCTCGCAGCCGGCGCTGTCTCCAGGCATCCAGCGTCTCATCGATGATCCGCTCCGGCACATTGTCGAGTTCGAACGTGGCGTCTATCTCCAGCACGTCGAGTTGACCAAGGAATTCAGCCGAGGCTGCGCCATGGCGCAGCCGGGCTGCGTCCTTGGCGGTGGTCACGAGGCCCAGTCCCTCACGGCGCGCGGTTGCCGCCAGTTCGGCGAGTTCGTCGGGGGCATAAAAATGATGGTCCGGAAACGACCGGCTCAGCGCCACTTCCGCGCCCGTGCCGCGCAGCGTCTCGAAGAATTTTTCGGGATGGCCGATGCCGGCAAAGGCGAGGAACCGCCGGCCGGCGAACCGCTCCTTGCCGCCCGGTTCAGCATGCGCCTCGAAGATCGGCCGGCCGGCGCGCGCCGCCTGGCGCACGACCTGGTCGGCGGCGGTGCCCTCGCCCATCTTCAACAGCCCATCGGTGAACACCAGTTGGTCGACGACGTTGGCGCGCAGCGGCCCACCCGGAATGACGCGGCCATTGCCGATGCCGTAGCGGGCGTCGACGACGACCAGCGCATAATCAATATGGATGCGCGCGCTCTGAAAACCGTCATCCATGATCAGGAAATCGCAGCCATGGGCTTCCATGAGCAGCTTGGCGCCGGCGGCGCGGTTCGGGCTTACCGCAACCGGCGCGTGCTCGGCCAGAAGCAGCGGCTCGTCGCCGACATGCTTGGCGGCGTCGTGACTGGCATCGACGACATGCGGCTGCGCAAACGAGCCGCCATGGCCGCGCGACAGGAATCCGGGATTGAGCTGCATGCGCCTGGCCTGCTTGGCCAGCGCGATGGCGACCGGCGTCTTGCCGCTGCCGCCGACGGTGAAGTTGCCGACGCAAAGCACTGGCGCGTCGATCTTTTGACGTATCGCCCGATGCATATGGCGGCCGGCGACCATGCCATAGACCGCTGATAGCGGCGACAGCGCAAAGACCCGCCAGTCCGGCGCTTCCCACCAGAAAGGTGGTGCTTCCGACGCCACCTATCGCCCGTCGGCGCCCTTCAGGCGCGACTTGACGATCAATGGCTGGATATAAGGCTCGAGCGACTTCAGCGTGTGCGCCAGCGCACCGCGCATCTGGTCGACTGTGGCGGCACCGGCCGCCATCATCTCATGGCGCGCAACTTCATTGCTCAGCAGGAAATTGACGGCGCCGGCCAGCATGTCGCGGTCGCGCACCAGCTTGGCGCCGCCACTGTCGAGCAGGCGCTGATAGGCCTCGCGAAAATTCTGGACGTTGCGGCCGGCCAGCACAGCGGTGTCGAGCATGGCCGGCTCCAGCGGATTCTGGCCGCCTTCCGAGGTCAGCGAGCGGCCGACAAAGGCGATTTCCGTCAGCCGGAGATAAAGCCCCATCTCGCCGATCGTATCGCCAAGGAGGATATCGGTGTCGGCGGTGATCCGGTCCCCCTTGCTGCGCCGCGCCAGCTTCAGGCCCATGCCGGAAATCTGTGCTGCCAGCGCTTCGGCGCGGTCGGGATGGCGCGGGACGATGATTGTCAGCAGGCCATGGTGGCGCTTGTAGAGCGTGGCGTGGACTTCCGCCGCGACCACCTCCTCGCCGTCATGGGTCGAAATTGCCGCCCAGGTCGGGCGGCCGGCGATCTGGCGCTTCAGCGTCGCCAGCGCCCGTTCGTCGACGGGCGGCGGCAAGGTGTCGACCTTGAGGTTGCCGGACACGGTGACCGGCCGGGCGCCAAGCGCGCGAAACCGTTCGCCGTCGACATCCGACTGGGCAACGACATGTGCGAGGTTCTCGAACAGCGCCTCGGCGATGTTGGCGCGCTTCTTCCAGGATTTGAACGAACGGTCGGACAGCCGGCCGTTGACCAGCACCTGCGGCACGTGTCGGGCGCCGAGCTCGAGGATGGTCATCGGCCATATCTCGGATTCGGCGATGATCGCCAGGTCCGGCCGCCAGTGATCGAGAAAGCGGCTGACGGCCGGCTTCAGGTCGAGCGGAACATATTGGTGGATGATGCGGTCGCCCAGCCGTTCGTCGGCAACCTGCGCCGAAGTGACGGTGCCCGTCGTCAGCACGATGTTGACACCGTAGTCGAGGATGCTTTGCACCAGCGGCACGACCGCAAGGGTCTCGCCGACGCTTGCCGCATGGATCCAGATCACCGGCCCTTCAGGGCGCGGCCGCCCGGCAACGCCGTAGCGCTCACGGCTGCGGCTGCGGTCTTCCTTGCCCTGCGATGTGCGCCAGGCGACATAGGGACCCATCAGCGGATAGGCGGCGGCACCGGCAAGGCGGTACGCCGCCAGGAAGGCGCGCGCCCAGCCGACGCTCATGGCCTGCCGTCCACGAGCCGATAGGCCTCGGCGGTCGCGGCATTGAGCGCGGCCGTGACTTCCTGGCGCTTGCGCTCCATTTCGGCCTCGTCGGCATTGGCCGGCACGAAAACCGGCGTTCCGATGACGATCGAGGAGCGGCCGAACGGCAGGTTGATGGTGGTCTTGTCCCAGCTTCTTTCCAGCACCTTGCGGCGGCTGGTGGCGATGGCGGCAGGCATGATCGGCCGGCCGGAAAGGCGTGCCAGCAGAACGATACCAAGCCCCGCGTCGCGCGGCGTGCCGTGGGGAATGTCGGCGATCATGGCGACGTTCTTGCCGGCGACGAGTGACTTTTTCAGGGCGATGAGCGCCTTGGCGCCGCCCTTGTCGAGATGCTTCGTGCTTTCACGCCCGCCGGAGCCGCGCACCGCCTCGATGCCGAATTTTTCGATCATCAGCGCGTTGAGTTCGGCGTCGGCGCTGCGCGAGACCATGGCGACCAGCGGCCGTCCCTTGGGATAATAGGCTGGGGTCAGCAGATGCTGGCCATGCCAGAGCGCGATGATGCCGGGTTCGAATTCGGCGTAGTCGCCGCCTGAAAATTTAGCCGAGCCTTCGACCACGCGGTTGGTCAGGCGCACCAGGCGGACGAACTGGGCGAGCAGGCTGACGATGATGCTCTTGACGATTCGCGACTGCGCCAACGGCTCGCGGATCTTGCGCCAGAACGTCTTCGAACTGCCGCCGCGTCTTCTTCGGACCGCGGCGCCGGTGGGCTGCCCTTTCACCGCTTCATGCTCCATCACTGTCAACCGGCGGCCTTGCTTTCAGGGTCGAGCAGCCGGTGCAGATGGACGACGAAATAGCGCATATGGGCATTGTCCACGCTGGCTTGCGCCTTGGCCTTCCACGCGGTGTGCGCGGTTTGATAGTCCGGATAGACGCCAACGATGTCGAGCGCGTCGAGATCGCGGAACTCGGTGCCTCCCAGTTGCTTCAGCTCGCCGCCGAACACCAGGTGCAAAAGCTGTTTCTTTCCGTCTTCCGCGGCCATTTCGGTCCTTCACATATTGTGAGTTTGCGACAGGTCTAGCCCAAAGCTGCCGACTTTGGAACCTTCGATCACGCTTCCGTATCGGCAATGACGCCGGCAAGCACGGTCAGCAGCTGCCCGCTGCCGGCGACCAGCGCGCCGTGACGGATGATCTCCCCGGCATAAAGCGGCGCGCGGCCATGGCCGTCGAGCACGGCGCCGCCAGCCTCGCGCAAGATGAGATCGGCGGCGGCGATATCCCAGTCATGCGCGTTGGGCTTGACGAAGGTTGCGTCGAGCGTGCCGTTGGCGACCATCGCCAGCCGGTAGGCGAGAGAGGGAATGTGCGCCGCGCGCCGCACCCGGCTTTGCCATTGCGCCGGCATCAGGTCGATCAACTGCTTCAGCCCGCCGATCTCGACCGTCTTACCCAGGCCGCGCACGGCAATCGGCTTGCCGTTGCGGAAAGCTCCATGGCCAGGCAGCGCCCAATAGGTTTCGCCCTTGGCCGGACATTCGAGCACACCGGTGAGCGTGCGGCCATTCTCGACCACCGCGACGCTGACGCACCACGAGCGCAGACCTTCGAGGAAGCCGCGGGTGCCGTCTATGGGGTCGACGACAAAGGTGCGCCGCGCCAGAAGCCGTGCCGGATCGTCAGTCGTTTCCTCCGACAGCCAGCCATAGTCCGGCCGCGCCGCCAGCAGGGTCTCGCGAAGATAGGCGTCCGCCGCGTGGTCGGCTTCGCTGACCGGCGAGGTGCCGCCTTTCATCCACACTTGCGGGTTCTTGCCGAAATAGCGCATGGCGATCGCGCCCGCCTCGCGGGCGGCGTCGCGCAGCAGATCGAGGTCTTCCGAGGCCCCGGCCGATATGACCGGGTCACGCTCCGGCAAGGGTCATTCCTTCGATCAGCAGCGTCGGTGCGGCAGTGCCGAAATCGCGGTCAAGATCGCTCGCCGGAACCATATTGAGGAACATCGTCTTCAAATTGGAGGCGATGGTCACCTCGGCCACCGGATAGGCAAGCTCACCATTGTCGATCCAGAAGCCGGATGCGCCACGGCTGTATTCGCCGGTCACCATGTCGACGCCCTGGCCGAACACTTCAGTGACATAAAAGCCGGATTTCAGCGACCTGATCAGGTCTTCCGGCGTCCTGTCGCCCGGCTCGATGGCGAGATTGGTCGAAGACGGCGATACCGACGAGCCGCTGCGCGCGCCGCGTCCGTTGGTGGTCAGCCCCAATTCCCGCGCGGCGGACGTCGACAGGAACCAGTGCTTCAGCACGCCGTTCTCGACCATCAACAGCTTTTCGCCCTCGACGCCTTCGCCGTCGAACGGGCGCGAGGCCTGGCCGCGACGCCGTAGCGGCTCGTCGGTGACGGTGATGGCAGCCGACGCAACCTGCTTGCCCATCATCTCGCGCAAAAAACTCGTCTTGCGCGCCACCGAAGCGCCGTTGATGGCGCCGGCGAGATGACCGGCAATGCCGCGCGCGACGCGCGGATCGAACACCACGTTGACCGGACCGGTCGCCGCCTTGCGGGCGCCGAGGCGGCGCACGGCGCGCTCCCCGGCCTTGCGGCCGATCAATTCCGGTGCGTCCAGATCGGAAAAATGCTGGTTCGAAGAGTATTCGTAGTCGCGCTCCATGCCGGTGCCTTCGCCCGCAATCACGCTGGCCGAACGCGAAAAGCGCGACGCGACATAGTGGCCGACGAAGCCGTTCGACGTGGCAAGCACCAGCCCGCCGAGGCCTGCGCTGGCGCCGCTGCCGGCCGAATTGGTGACGCCCTTGACTGCAAGGGCCGCTTCCTCGGCGGCCAGGGCCGCTTCCTTCAACTGATCGGCCGAAACCTCGGTGGCGTCGAACAGATCGAGGTCGCGCACCTTGCCGACCAGCAAAGCCGGATCGGCGAGACCCTGATAGGGGTCCTCGGGCGAGACTTTGGCCATGGCCACGGCGCGCTCGGCCAATGCCTTGGGGTCCGATGCCGCCGTCGCCGAGACGCTCGCCACCCGGTTGCCGACGAAGACGCGCAGCGAGACATCGTCGCCCTCGGACGCCTCAGTGTTCTCGACCTTGCCCAGCCGCACCGACACGCCGATCGAGCGGCCGCGCACGGCAACCGCGTCGGCGGCGTCGGCGCCGGCCCGCTTGGCAGCCTCGACCAGTGCCGCGACGCGGTCGGTCAATTTCGCTGCCTCTGGTGTATCGGTCATGCGCATGGTCCTGGCTGAAGCCGCGCCGGGCGGTAGCGGCTGTTGCACCATCTATTGTCCCAATGCGGCTTGTGCAATGGCGCACGGGCAATTGTCCCGCTGCGGCATAGCGCCCAAGCGGCCCGCAAAGCCCATCCGCGGCGGCCGCCACAGACGCGCGGCTTGACCGGTTTGTGAGTTTAACCGAGGCCGATTTCCGTCAAGGAGTGGCGACCGGCGTCCAGATCACGTCATCGATCCTCGTCGCGCCCGTTGCCAGCATCACCAGCCGATCGAAGCCAAGCGCCGAGCCGCTGGCTTGCGGCATGATGGCGAGGGCGGCGAGAAAATCCTCATCCAGCGGATAGCGCTCGCCATAGACGCGCTCCTTCTCGTCCATCTCGGCGGCAAAGCGCCGGCGCTGCTCGGCCGGATCGGTCAGTTCGCCGAAAGCATTGGCGAGCTCGACGCCGCAGCAATAGAGCTCGAAGCGCTCGGCCACGCGCTGGTCCTCCGCGCTCGGCCGGGCCAAGGCGGCCTCGGAGATCGGATAGCCATAGAGGATTGTGGCCCGCCCCTGCCCCAGCATCGGTTCGACCTTTTCCACCATCACGCGGCTGAACAAATCGGCCCAGTTGTCATCGTCGGCCGTGCGCAGGCCGGCCTTGACCAGAGCATCATGGAGTGCGGCGCGGTCTGTGCCGCCATCGGCAGAAACGGTGGCAAGAAGATCGATGCCGGCGTAACGCGCAAAAGCTTCCGCCACGCTCACGCGTTCCGGTTCGGCGAACGGATCGGCCTCGCGGCCGCGAAAGCGGAAGGTTTTGGCGCCGGCCCGCTCGGCTGCCAGCTTCAGCAGTTCGGCGCAATCGGCCATCAGGCTGTCATAGGTTTCGCCGACCCGATACCATTCCAGCATGGTGAATTCGGGATGGTGCAAGGGGCCGCGCTCGCGGTTGCGCCAGACGGCGCCCAGGCTGAAGATGCGCCGCTCACCGGCGGCCAGCAGCTTCTTGCAGGCGAACTCCGGCGAGGTGTGGAGATAAAGCGGCCGGCGCGCGCCGTCGGCGCCGATCGCCTCGGTGGCGAAGGCTGAGAGATGCGCCTCGTTGCCGGGCGAAATCTGCAATGCCGCCGTCTCGACCTCGATGAAGTCGCGCTCGCCAAACCAGCCGCGCATGGCGGCAGCTATGGCGTTGCGGGCCATCAGCCGCGGCCGGCGGTCGGCGTGAACATCCGGCGTCCACCAGGGCGAAGCGCCAGTCATGGGTTTGCCGGGCAACGGAATTGCTGACAGGGCTGGCGGTTCGGGCCAAGATGCGCTACGGCGACGGCTCTCGCAGCCGATTTGCGCCGAACGATCGTTTCAGGCCAACGAAGTCTAGGATTGAAAACCGTGGTGAAGGTCATCGCCAGTTCGCTCCGTAAAGGCAATGTCGTCGACAAGGACGGCAAGCTTTACGTGATCCTCTTTGCCGAAAACATCCACCCTGGCAAGGGTACGCCGGTCACCCAGCTCGACATGCGCCGCATCTCCGACGGGGTGAAGGTTTCGGAGCGCTACCGCACCACCGAGCAGGTCGAGCGCGCCTATGTCGAGGAGCGCGAGCACACCTTCCTCTACGCCGACGCCGAGGGGTATCACTTCATGAACCCGGAAAGCTACGATCAGGTCGCGGTGCCGGAAAGCGTGGTCGGCGACATGGCGCCCTACCTGCTCGAAGGCATGGCGGTGCAGATTTCGCAGTTCAACGGCATCGCCATAGCCCTGGTGCTGCCGCAGCGCGCTACTTTCGAAGTGGTCGAGACGGAGCCGACGACCAAAGGCCAGACGGCGTCCTCGTCATACAAGCCGGCCGTGCTTTCCAACGGCGTGCGCACGCTGGTGCCGCCGCACATCGCGCCGGGCACCCGCGTGGTGGTGATGACGGCCGATGGCGCTTATGTGGAGCGGGCGAAGGACTGACGCGCGAGCGCCTCCGTCCTGGTTGATCCGTTGCATTGCCTTCTGCGGCCGCTGGCTCGATAGTCCTGCCGATGTGGCAGACCTTTGTGACCTACTGGCCTCTGATCCTTGTGATCATTCCGATGCTGATGGCCGCCATCGGCATCGTCCACGCAATCATGACCAAGGAAGACGTGCGCGCCGCCACCGGCTGGGTCGGCGTGATGATCTTGTCGCCGTTCCTTGGCGCGATCATCTATGCCATTGCCGGCATCAACCGCATCCGCCGCGCCACCATCAGCGCCATGCGGCCCGTCGCCGGTGAAGCCGAGACAGCCAAACACGACCACGACATTGCGCTCGAAGCACTCATTTCAGCCGAATTCGGCCAGCGCTTTGCCGGCCTGAAGACGCTAGGCGACAGGGTGGCGCGGCGCGCACTGACGTCGGCAAACGCGATCACGATCCTCAGGACCGGCGACGAAGCTTACGCAGCAATGTGCCGGGCGATAGACAGTGCACAGCGCAGCATTCTGCTCGAGACCTACATCTTCGACAATGACGAGATCGGACGACGTTTTGTCGGATCGCTGGCCGGAGCGGTCCGGCGCGGTGTGACGGTTCGCGTGCTGATCGATGCGGTGGGCGTGCGCTATTCCGTGCCCAGCATTCTTGGGACACTCCGGGAAGCCGGCGTCACCGTCGATCTGTTCAACGGCAACATCGTCATGGGCCTGAGACTTCCCTATGCGAATTTGAGGACGCACAGGAAAATCCTGATCGTCGACGGCGCGGTGGCATTCACCGGAGGCATGAACATCCGCAAGGGGTTCTCGGCTGAGTTCGCTGGCACTGCCAGCTCGGCGGATACGCATTTCCAGGTCACGGGGCCGGTCGTGGCCGACCTGTTCGCGGTTGCCGCCGAGGACTGGCGTTTTGCCGGCAACGAGGCCCTCAAGGACGAGGTTTGGCACGTAGAAAAGCCCTCGCCGCCTCCCGGTCAGCCGATCCTGGTGCGCGCGGTGGCGTCGGGGCCGGACGCCAGCATCGAAACCAACCACAAATTGCTGACGGGGGCATTTTCCGTCGCCCGCAAATCGATCCGCATCATGTCGCCCTATTTCCTGCCGGACCGGGAATTTGTCAGCGCGCTGGTCACGGCGGCCCGGCGCGGCGTCGAGATCGACATCGTCGTGCCCGCGGTCAACAATCTCTTTCTGGTCGGCCGCGCCATGACGGCGCAATACGACCAGGTGCTGAAGCACTATTGCCGCGTCTGGCGGCATGAGGGGTCGTTCGACCATTCGAAGCTGTTGTCGGTCGATGGCGTCTGGGCCTATGTCGGCTCCTCCAACCTCGACGCCCGCTCGCTGCGGCTGAATTTCGAAATCGACCTGGAGGTGCTGGATACCGGCTTTGCCGCCGAGATCGAGGGGCGCATCGGAGCGGCAATCGCTTCCGCCAAACCCGTCACACTCGCAACCCTAAGAGCGCGGCCATTTGTCATCCGGGTTTTTGACCGGTTGTTATGGCTGGGATCGCCCTATCTTTAGAATCAGGACAGATTGAACGCAGGCCTATGGATATAAACGGACGCAGCCTTCCTGAAACCGTGCTCCTGTCGATCCGCGGCAGGAAAGCGCGCAAGGCGAACGCGACGCCGCGCAAGCACATTGAAGGGGCCCAGATGGTGGTCGCCTCCTACAACGTCCACAAATGCATCGGCACCGACCGCAGGTTCGACCCCGAACGGACCGCTCGCGTCATCCGCGAGATCGGCCCCGACGTCATCGCGCTGCAGGAGGCCGACAACCGCTTCGGCGATCGCGCCGGGCTGCTCGACCTTGCCCGGATCGAACACGAAACAGGGCTTGTGCCGGTGCCGGTTTCCGGAAGCGGCAAGGGCCATGGCTGGCGCGGCAACGTGCTTTTGTTCAAGCGCGGCACCGTGCGCGACGTCCATCAGATCAAGCTTCCGGGACTGGAGCCCCGCGGCGCGCTGGTTGCCGAGATCGACCTCGACGAAACGCGCACTCTGCGCGTCATCGCCGCGCATCTCGGCCTGTTGCGCCGCTCGCGTTCGGAGCAGGCCCGCGTCGTGCTCGACATCATGAGCAACCAGGATGAAAGGCCGACCCTGCTGCTCGGCGACCTCAACGAATGGCGGCTGGGCAACCGCTCGGCGCTCAAGACGCTGCACGCCACCTTTGGTTTCACGCCGGCGGCGGTGCCGACTTTTCCCTCAGGCCTGCCGGTGCTGGCGCTCGACCGGATCATGGCCAACCGGCACGGCATGGTCTCGTCGGTGGAAGCCCATGACACGCCGCTGTCGCGGGTTGCGTCGGATCATTTGCCGCTGACGGCGTTCGTCAGCCTGTAACTCATCCGTCCCGCAGCCAGACCAGCATCTCACCAGGTTCGCGGTTGTCCCAGGCAAAGTACGGGACAGCGGTGATTTTCGTTTCGCTCACCGCCGGCGGATCGGTGCGATAGAGCCCGGTTTCCCAGTTTTCCTGCGCTTCCTTGCTGGCAAGTGCCGAAAGCGTGACGATGCCGCCGAGCAGGTTCGGCTCGGCATGCGCCTCGATTTTTGCCGTTCGCGGCAGAGCGATCCGATGCAACTGGCCGGCATTGTCGGTCTCCTCGACGCAATAGATCAGCGGACCGCGCGCAAGTGCGACGCGGCCGATGTCCTGACGCACCTCCGGATTGGCGAACAGACGGGCGATCGACATTTCGAGATCGAGTTCGACCCGGTCGCCCTGGCGCCACTCGCGCCGGATCGCGGCATAGCCGTCGCTGGTGATGTCATCCAGATCGACCGCGGCGCCGTTGACCTTGAGCGCCGCCTTGCCGCACCAGGAGGGGACGCGCAGGTGCAAGGTGAACTCGACCGGCGCTTCGGCTTCGATCCGGATCGAGACCGCGCCATCCCAGGGATAATTGCTGGTCTGAATCAGACTGACCGCCCGGTTCGATATGTCGAAGCGCGCGGTGCTGTCGCCGTAGAGATGAACGGCCAGCGCGTCGTCCGACAGGGAGTAGAAATAGCTGCCGATGGAGGCGACCATGCGGCCGATATTCGGCGGGCAACAGGGGCAGCGATGCCATTTCCAGCGATTGTGCCTGCCCCGGCTCTCCAACGGGTTCTCGTAGAAGAACAGCGAGCCGTCGAGCGACAGGCCGGAGATCGAGCCGTTGTAGAGCGCCCGCTCCATCATGTCGGCGTAGCGGGCGTTGGGGCCCATGCCGAGCATGCGGCTGGCCCAGAACACCAGGCCGACCGAGGCACAGGTCTCGGCATAGGCGGTTTCGTTGGGCAGGTCGTAGTCGCTGGTAAAGCCCTCATTGTGCGCCGACGGCCCGAGGCCGCCGGTGATATAGAGGTTTTTGGTGGTGAGATCGTTCCAGAGCCGGTCGAGCGCTACCCTGAGCGTATCGTCGCCATATTCGGTGGCGATGTCGGCCATGCCGGAATAGAGGTACATCGCCCTGACCGCATGGCCGACGACCTTGTCCTGCTCGCGCACCGGCTTGTGCGACTGGTTGTACTCATAAGTCTTGAAATGATAGGCCTTCGGGTCGGCGCCGCGCGCACGCGCCTCCTCGTCGAAATAATGCGGCTGTTGCCCGCGCTGGTCGATGAAATACCTGGCCAGGTCCATGTATTTCTGCTCGCCGGTCGCCCGCGCCAGCTTGACCAGCGCCAGCTCGATCTCCTCATGGCCGCAATAGCCCTTCTTCTTGCCCGGCTCCGGACCGAAGGTGTCGGCGATATGGTCGACATAGCGGCACATGATATCCAGCAGCTTGCGCTTGCCGGTGGCCTGGTAGTAGGCGACCGCGCCTTCGATCAGATGGCCGGCGCAATAGAGCTCGTGGCAATCGCGCAGATTGATCCAGCGCTTCCCGGGCTGGATGCGCTGGTACCAGCTGGAGAGATAACCGTCTTCCTGCTGCAGTCTGCCGTAGAGGTCGATGACGGCATCGATCTTCGTCTCGAGTGCCGCGTTCTTGCGCCGGTAGAGCGAATAGGCCGCGGTCTCGATGGTCTTGCCCCAATCGGAGTCCCAGAACATCTGCGTCGTCACCGTCGAGCCGGTGAAGCCGGGGCTGGCCGCCTCGTCGGGCGACGGCGAATGGAACGGAATGACGACGCCCGGCGAGGGCCGGTCCGGGTCGATCTGCTCCAGCATGCGCGCCTCGACGCAGCGCTCGTAGAGAATGTCGGCGGTGCGCGACGCCACGGCATCGACACGGTCGCCCCAGAAGCCGCGGACATCGACCTGCGGCACCGGCAGTGGGCGGAAGGCGAGTTTGCCGGGCTTGGCGGATGGTTGAACGGTCATCGTGTCACTCCGTTGGATATTGGTCATTTCACGGCGGGTCATTTCACCGCGCCGGCCATCAGGCCGCGGATGTAGAAGCGCTGCAGCAACAGGAAGAGCACCAGGCACGGCACCATCATCACGGTGACGCCCGCCTGCACCGCGCCCCAGTCGATGGCGCCGAAGCGGCCCGACTGAAGTGCGGTCATCATAATCGGCAGCGTGAATTTGGACTGGTCGGTCATCAGCACGAGTGCGGCCAGGAATTCGTTCCAGGCGCCGAGGAAGGCGAACAGCGCGATGGTGACGATGCCCGGCCAGACCAGCGGCAGCATCACCTTCAACAGCATGGTGACGTTGTTGGCGCCATCCATGCGCGCGGCCTCCTCGATCTCGCGCGGCACCGCGTCGAAGGCGTTGCGCATCATGAAGATCGAGAACGGCAATTGCAGCGTGGTGTAGACCAGGACCAGCCCGGTCAGCGTGTTGTGCAGGCCGACCTTGGTCAGCACCAGGAAGATCGGCGTCAGGATCGACTGGAACGGGATCATGATCGTCGACAGGATGACGATGAAGAGCACATCCTTCATCGGAAAGCGGAAGCGCGAAAAGCCGTAGCCGGCGAGCACGCTGACGACGACCGACAGGATCACCGTCATCGAGGCGACATAGAGGCTGTTTTGCGCCGGCAGCCAGAGGCCGTCGCCAAAGGTATCGAGCGTGCGGTAGTTCTCGACCGAGAAGCCTGTCGTCGGCCATGGCGGCAGCGGCGGCTGGCGCGCCTCCTGCGCCGGCTTGAAGGTCGACAGCACGGCCCAGACGATCGGCGCGATGAACAGCACTGAGGCGATCATGCCGGTCGAATGCTCGGCGATCCTGAGCCAGAGGCGGCTGCTGCGGCTTCTTGCCTGCGCCATCAGTCGATGCCCTCCGGCTTGCGCAGCAGCCACAGCTGAACCAGGCTGAGCGCCACCAGTATGGCGAGCAGGATCATCGACAGCGCCGCACCATAGCCGAGCTTGAACGAGACGAAGGACTGGTTGAAGATCCAGTAGACGGCGGTCAGCGTCTGGTTGCGGGGGCCGCCGCGCAGGATGATGTAGAACTGGTCGAAGGCGAGGATCGAACCGGCGATCGACAGGATCAGCGCCAGCGCCAGCGTGCGGCGCATCAGCGGCAGGGTGATGGCGCGAAAGCGCGCGAACGGCCCTGCCCCGTCGATCATCGCGGCTTCCTGCAGATCGGTCGGGATCGACTGCAGGCCGGTCATCAGGATGATCATGGTGAAGCCCGCCACCTTCCAGACGACCATGGCGATGATCGACCAGAAGGCCGGCTGGAACGTCGCCAGGAGGTTGAACTTTTTCGCCGTCAGGCCGAAATCGTAGGCGGCCGGGCTGAACAGGCCGGAATCGACATTGAGCAGCCACGACCACAGCAGGCTGGCCGAGGCGAAGCCGACGACCGCCGGCATGAAGAAGGATGTCCGGTAAAAGCCGGTCAGCCGCCTGGGCTTTTCGATGAACAGCGCCAGCGGAAAGGCGACGGCGAAGATCACGATGGTGACGATCACGGTGTAGTAGGCGGTGAAGCTCAGCGCGTTCCAGAAGCGATTGTCGCGCAGGATCGCCCGGTAATTGTCGAAGCCGATGTAAAAATGCTCGCCCATCAGCGGCCAGTTGTGCAGCGACATCCACGCCGTCATGCCGAGTGGGATGATGAAGAAGACGACGACCAGTGCCACTGCCGGCGCGACATAGAGCAGGCCGATCCACTGCCGGCGGCCGGCGCCGACGAGTTTTCTGGCGCGTGGCGGGGTGGTGGTGATGGCGGTCATTTACCCTCCCCCTTGTGGGGAGGGTAAGGAGCGCCGGCCGCCCGTCCAGGGAGACGGATCGGGCGGCCGGATCAGGACCTGCGACGGCAGGGGGGTCATGCGCCTCGCCGCCGGCCAGTCCTTATTTCTGCGCCTGGTCGATGATCGACTGCATGGTCTCTTGGGCATTGGCGATGGCGCCATCGACGTCGTCGCCGAAGACAACCTCGTTGATCATCTGCGTCCACGGACCGTTGGCCGAGTTGATCAGGTCGTTGAACACCACGGAATAGGGCGTGCGGCCCTTGGCCATGGCTTCGGCGGCGATCTGGTAGCGCGGATCGAGATCTTTCAGCGCCTCCTTGGCGATGTCGCCGCGCACCGGCAGGCTGCCGTATTTGGCCAGGATGGTCTGGCCTTCTAGCGAATAGGCGAAGTCGAGAAACTCCTTCACCACGGCGAGCTTCTTGGTGCCCTTGGTCACGACGAAATTGTCGCCGCCGGCAAACGAAGACCAGCCGCTGTCCTTGCCCGGCAGGAAGGTGACGCCATAGTCGATATCCGGATACTGCGTGTTGAGCGCGCCGATGGCGAAGGCGCCGGACGGCGAAATGCCGATATTGCCGGTGGCGAAGGCGGCAAAGAAGTTGGCGCCGGTGTCGGTCTGCGCGCCGGCCGGCACCAGATCCTTCTTGACCATCGAGCGGTAGAGGTCGATGGCGCCGCGCAGCTGCGGGCTGTCCAGCGTCGCCTTCGAGCCGTCCTCGGAGAGGATGTCGCCGCCCGATGCCCACACCAGCGGCGTGAAGGTGAAGATGTTGCAGCCGCCGCAATTGCCGGAGAAGTAGAAGCCCTTGATGTCGCCGCCGAGCGCGTTGACCTTTTCGGCATCGGCCTCGATCTCGGCCCAGTTGGCCGGCCCCTTGTCGGGATCGAGCCCCGCCTGCTTGAACAGTTTCTTGTTCCAGATCAGCACCGAGGCGTCGGCCGAGAACGGCAGCCCGTAAATGTGGTCCTTGTAGGTGCCGGTCTTGACATGCGCCGGCGACAGGCTGGCGAAATAAGGCAGCGATTTCGCCCAGTCGGTGATGTCCTCGAGCTGGCCGGCGGCGGCAAAGGACGGCGTGTAGATCAGGTCGAGCGACAGCGCGTCTGGCGCCGTGCCGCCGGCGGCGGCGGCACCATATTTCGGGATGATCTCGGCATTGGGAATGATGTCCAGCTTGACCTGGTTCTCATGGCCCTTGTTGAAGGCATCGACGATGCGCGGCATGAAGTTCGAGCCGTCGGCGCGAACCCAGATGTTGGCGGTGTCGGCGGCCATTGCAGGCAAGGCAATAAAAATGCTCGCGGCGAGCGCGAAACCGGTAATCATGGTCTTCATGGTTTTCCTCCTCATGGTTCTGTTCTCCTCCCTGTTGCGGCGCTCTCCCAGATCGCGCCCCGCGTTCTCCTAGCCGCCCAATGGACGGCCGCATGACTGACGCACCACCAGCCGGCACGGCAGTTTTCGAATGCCCGGCGCGGCGGGTTGGCCGCCGACGAGCGAAAGCAGTGTGAGGCCGGCCTCGCGGCCGAGCGCTGCCAGGTTCATGTCGACCGAGGTCAGCGGCGGGCGGGTCGCCTCGGCCACGATCTCCCAATTGTCGAAGCCGATGACGCCCACATCGCCGGGCACGCCTAAGCCGCGCTCGCGCAGCGCATCGATGACGCCGCGCGCGATCTGGTCGTTGCCGCAGAACACGGCGTCGGGTTTCTCTCCCTTCTTGTTGAAGAGCGTTGGGCCGTCGAACAGCTTTCCGACGGCTTCATGCCCCCAGGCTTCCGACCACGAGCCGAGCAAGGGCTCGGTGACCGGCAGGCCGTGCGCGGCCAGCACATCGCGAAAAGCCTGTGCCCGCTCATTCACCACGGCAAAACTTTCGGGACCGCTGATATGGGCGATGCGCCGCCGCCCGAGGCGGCAAAAATGCTCGACCGCCAGCCGCGCGCCGCCGGCATCGTCGGAGACGAAGGCGATGGCATCGGGATCGGGCTGGCTGAAGGCGTAGATGACGGGCACGCCGAGATTGGCGAGGTCGACCGGCAAATGGCGGTCGATGCGCTTGCCGCTGGCGATGATGCCGTCGATGCGCTTGTCCAGCATCGCCTCGACATGCAGCTGCGCCAGCCGCGGGTCGTCCTCGACATTGCACATGAACACCGACACGCCGGCATCGACCAGCGCATCGGAAATGCCGGACATGACCGGCAGGGAAAAGCGGCCATAGGTATCGTTGGTCAACAGGCCGACTGTAAAGGAGCGCCGCCGCAGCAGGCTCTGCGCCAGGCTGTTGGGGCGAAAGCCGAGCCGCTGCGCCGTCTCGCGAATGCGCTGCCGCGTCTCGGCGGTCATCCGCCCCTGCCCGTTCAGCGCCTTCGAAGCCGTGGCCACGCTGACACCAGCCATCGCCGCGACTTCACGCAGGGTGACGGGTTGTTTGGGTGGTGGTGGCGTGTCGGAGGCCATTTTGCGGGTGTCGGTCCTCGGTCTGGGAAAAGGTTTTCTCTTACTGGGCTGTAGCGTGTCGAGGTGGGTGGTCGATGTATGGTGTGGGCTTGGGAAAAGGTTTTCTCAACGGGAGACTAGGATGAGAATTTGGCGATGGCAAGGGGGTGGCGAGTTGGCGACGCGATCGACGCGGTTGTTCGTCATCACCGCTTTGCGCTAGGAGCGGTCATGGTGAGCAGACATTCTGATGGCGCCTTAGGGCCGAGTGCAGACGGTGCGCTTCTGGAACGATCCAGCCAGGAAGCTGCCATTCCCTAACGACCCGAATAGGCCGTCCACGCTCCGCCTTTGCTGCCCAAGACCGGTCGTTCGTCAGAAATACCGCAAGGTCAAGCACTTTGGCTTGAGCGGGCGAGCGGTCGGGCCTTTGCGGACAGCAAGATGCGCAGCGGATAGCGAACGGCCTGCCTGGTTAGCAGCGGCTACGGCCAGTTTATGTACCCTTGGGACAACTTCCTGAACTCAGCATTGTTTACGCAGCTTGCGGTGCCCTCAATATTAGCAATCAAGTAGTCAAGACATTCAATGAGGCGAGCATTAATCACGGTCTTTCGGACGATTTGCAGTGCCGCTTTTGCGTGCTTGCGACAAAGTTGGTTGCCGAGTTTCGCCGTGATCTCGTAGTGACCGAGCGAAGCCATGACGTACGGGGCAAATTTGTCTCCTGCTATGGCGAGGATTGCATCATAGTATCGTCGGCCACCCGGTGACACGCCTTCTAGATAGGCAACGCCGCGGCCGATCCGGCACATCAATATTACCTTGAACAATCGCATGCAAAGATTGTCAAAGATTGCCGCCTGGTCGGGCACGTACGAGTATAGCTGCGCCGCGACCGGGGCTTCGTGATGGAAATTATCCCATCCGTTATGCTTGTCGAGTAGCTCTGTTATTAGCTCATCGACGATTATGACGCGCTCGGATGGCGAACGAAATGCATTGCCGCCAACGACATCGAAGAATTGCTGGCCAAGGGCATGTTTGTCCTTGTAAAGATTGACGTTATAGCCTTCGAGTACGATCCCAAGTTTATATTTCGCCTCGTCCTGACAGGCCTTCCATATTCCGGGCGCTATCAGAGATATGTTTTTGCGGACAACCGGATCGGTGTCTGCCGAGACATAGATGCCGAACACAGTGCGAAGCAGGCTCCCACATAGGTGGCTGGGAAGTTCTGCAATACGCTTCTCAATTCCCTGGGCTGTGGCGTTGTCCAGCGCACCAGTCGTTGTCTTCAAGTTCTTGATAAACGCCTGAACCTGCAGGGCAGCTTCGGTAGGGTTGTCGTTTAGAACATCCTGAATGCAGTTCTGCAAATAACCCAGAAGTTCGTAGGCGTTAATACTGTAACTGTTCGGATGTGAAATGCCCGTGTCATTTCTCATTTCCAGTATGTGTTTGAGCTTCTTGTAGGTTGTATCGGATATGAGCTCCAACTTTCGACTCGTGTCTAAGAGCACGGAGTCCTTTAAGGAGGATAGATCCTCTTCAGTCGAGTAATATTCTCGCGCCTTGCTGCCGCCTACTGCTCCGTCAAAAAAGATGTCAAGGCCGTACATAACGGCCTTTTTGCGAAGATTGAGGACCACTTCATTCCAAACGGCATTCAGGGAATAGTCAAATAACCCGATGCCCGCCCCTATAACGAAGCGAGATAGATATCTGGCGTCCTTCTTGACCTCAGCCGGAAGTGCCGCCACGAGGCCTTGAATATTGTCACCAATGATAGCCCGTTGCGTCTGATCGGCGATAATGTTGTCGTACGGCAACCCCATCTCTTTGAGAAAATTTACAATGAGCTGTGCCTGTGGATCAATTAGCTCACTGGATTTCTTTATGACGATTTGGCTCATACCACGTCCCCTAGTAGATTAATTGCATTTTGGTCAGTTTGTCTCAGAGTTGGCGCGCGCCTAGGTCTCTTCAACCTTCTCCTCCGCTTCCCCATCCAGCTTCTTTTTCAATGCGAGGGGAATCCGTCGCATGAAGGACGGGCGGGATAAGATTATCGCATCGTTGATGCCGCGCAGCGCTAACAGGCCTCGACGCAACTCGGCATGTTCTTCTGTTCGTGCGAGATCGTCCCAAACCACGGCAATCAGGTGATCATATCCACTACCGTCTCCGAGGTATGTCGTAGCGTCCGCCGCTACTTCCTGGATGACTTTGGAGAATTGTCCTGACCCGACCCTCAGAAACTTAGCTTCCACTATCGTTCTGAGTGAGGGGATCGCCAAGTCGCCGCGTGGATGGTGCTGGCCCAAAGATTTTAGCCACTCCTCGTCATCAAGATCGGAAAAGATCGGAGCTAGTAGGGCCCAGAGCAGGTTCTGAACGTGGTACTCGTTTTCCACATCCCACCGCGCGACCTGCGACTTCGGCGTGCGTGGCTTGTCTTCCCATGTCCAGTGACGCAAAGATCGCTCTAGCCCGTGCAGAACCCGGGCAACATCAGTGACGCTTGCTTTGTCGAAACGAATAGCGGGTGCATCACGAGAAAGAAAATTGATTACGGCAACGCGCGTCGATGCTCTCGACATTCCATCTTCGTTGCCTCTCACGTCGAACGCGTGACGCCACCCTTCCTGTCTCTGATCAGCGGTCGCTTCGGCCAATCCTTTTGCTTGAAGAGCGACAAGCAGTTCTGGGAGCGGCCTGGAATTCGTTTGCAGTTTTAGCACAACGGACGCCGCGCTTATTAGAGATCCATTCCAGTCTATCGCCGCTGCATCCACCAGCGACCTCCTAACCAGGTCCGCAAGCCAGGCATGCGACTGGCCTGCGTCGCGTGTTGGCAATAACGAAACTCCAACTGCAACGCCTAAGAGGGCCAAGCCATCAGCTTCAAACGTTCGCGGGCGACCAACTACAAAATATCTTCGTTCCTGAAGCCACCTAAGTCCTTCAACAAAGGCGCCCGTGAATTTACGATCGAAGTGAGCAGCGTAGCCGAGCACTGCAACATGCGACGTACGCCTGTCAGGACCCGATGCCCTCGCGGCGGCCGTCGCCACAGCATCCAGAACGGAATCGCCAGTGAAGACATCATTTTGAATCCAGTACGAAAAGGCTCGCGCATGTTCGGGCTGATTTGGATCGTCGCTAGCTAGCTGCTGCAGTTCGACATGTATGTTTGGCTCATCAGTCATAAGAACCAACGCGTTCGTCCAACGGGACCCAACATGGTGTCCTCATCCCAACCTGGCGTGTCCTTTAGGCCTGCAAGCAGGCGCGCAATCAGCTCCGCGTAGTGGATAGTGATCGGCAGTGGAGCCGGTGTCAGCATTCTCCACGAGTGGTTCGCGAAATCGAACGCCTGACGCGCAATGTAGGTCATATCCCGGAAGGTAGAGTTCCTGTGCAGGCGCAAAAGCGTTGGTCTTGGTAGCCCGTGATGCGTCTGTTTCACTTCTCGACTGCCAGTGAAAGATAGGAGCCTTTCGTCTCTTCCAAGCGAGATGCAAAGGCCTCGTTCTGGGGCGTAAGCACCCTTCATCTCGTATCCAAATTTTACTCCGGGCATATGCTCGTCGAACAACGTGTATGGATGCGAGTCCACCACGTGCACGAATGCATACTTCACGTCGGAGAAGCCAAGGTTCTCCACGAGCTTGCCTACCGCGTCTGCCTCGTAGTCCTTAATCTGCTGGAAGACATGAAACACCAGTCTTACGGCGTCTGTGCTTCGCCAGTTGTCCTCAGTGCGAACACGCTCAATAGCACGCGTCAATGTCTCCGAAAGTGCGGCCTCGTACTCACCGTATGGCACCGCGCGTGTCCGATCGTCGAGTAGATACCGACCATCGTGCGTAAAAACGGTGGTGATGCCTACCACCCGTTGCTTTTCTCCCAAACGTGAGGATGAGACTGTCTGGGAGCCAATACCTATGACGAGTTCATGGCCAACCGTCGGGCCAGATTTTAGCAGCCACGGAATGCCGCCGATCTTGGCGTAACTCGCAAGACTGATATTGTTGAGAATATAGACAAGCTGCCGATCGGGCGTGCTCATGGTCTCCAACGTCAATTCTTGAATGGGAACACGCTGCTTCAGAAACGCAGCTTTGATTGCGAAATAGGGATTGTCTGGGCCAAGTAACTCCCTGAAGTCTTTGTCGATCTGTGCGATTGCCAGGCTCCATTCGAACCCTTGGTCATGCGCAAATTTTAAGGCAGCCCTGCAGGCATTGAGATAGTCGGGTACCGAGCTGCTTTTAGCGGTAAAGGTGTGGACCTTTGGCGCAGACAGGGCAAAGCGGCGAATGAACCCTTTCTCATACGGCTTTCGGTTCTCGCCAACAATTACGTGAGGCATTCCGTCTAGGAACTTCGCCAGAAATCCTTCGACCCGGCCCTCATCTGCTTCACGGCAAATGACCGCAATTCTCATCTCCTTAGGGGAGAAGGTGCGTTGGTCGTAGGGTCCATGCTTGTCGAGGCCGCGCTCGTTCCACGTGTCTGTTTTTACGCCACTAGGATCAAAGACGAGAGTTGGTTTTTTGATTGTTTCTTGCCGAAAAGGCCAACGTGCAGCACCCATACCGATCAGATCGCCAAGCTCAAGCTTGACATCTGGAACGAGCTCGATGCTCTGCGTTCGAAGGTAGTCGAAAGTCCGCTTGATGAGCTCAAAGCGGCCCGGTCCATTTAAGAACTTCGCGGCTTCAGCCTGACGGACATAAGGATTTGGCCAGCCTTCGCTGGATTCAGTTGCTGCACGCACCAATCAACGTTCTCTCTCCGCCGTTCCAGGTAAGCGTGAGCGATCGAGATTGAATCCGGGCCTTCACCGAAGTCGGCAAGAAGCAGTCTATCGCCTTCAATGGAAATGACTCTCCCGGCCAGTTTTAGATGTGAAGTTATTCTGGGATCATCGCTCGACACCATGCGACTGACGTAACGCCCCATCACCGATACTCCGGTCGCCATCAGCTTGTCGGTTGGGACATCTATGAAGTTTTGTGTGCGAACATCGCACAGCAACACAAGTGTAGGATCGCCATCTTGCCTCCAGATTTTTCTGGTCTCGAGGTCCAAGACAACGCGGCGTTGAAGCCAGTCAGGCAGCCCAACATTCTCAGGAAACAGATTGGCTGGCTTCTGGGATAGCAGGCGTAAAGGCCTCGATCGCAGAATGGGTCGACCTAACTCAGTGAATAATCTAGTCAGGGCTTCAACCGCGAGTGACGCAAGAAGCCAATGTGCCTCAGATAATTTTACCTCTACGACTGCATCGCTGAGTTGAGGTGCGTCGGCCAATAGCGGGACCGACATAATTTCTTGCCCGTCATCACCACCGCGCCGGATTAAATATCGGCCCGCATGTTCTTTGCGCAACTCGTCGAGAGATTCCTTGGTGTAGGGTAGTTTTGCGACGGCGACCGTTACGTCTGCTGCGCACAATATTGGAACACCATTCAGTCTTAGCGCTACCATCTACCCCCTCGAACTCTGCAACCACCAAGCCTCTGGCGAAAACCACCAAGCCTCTGGCGAAATCTTTCCGTCAGAAATAACCTACATGGAAACAAAAGTAGAATATTCGTAGACCGTGGAGCAAGGAATAACGGCTACTTACCCACGGGGTGCACAACATTTGCACTCTTTGCCGGTGAAGTGGAGGGCGCAGTCCACTCGGAGATGTCACCGGGGCGGTTGATGCCTTGAGGCGAGGTCCGCTTTGAGAAGCAGGCTCTCGGCCGTAGCGCCGATGAACGCCGATCTCTGAGCGCGCGCGCCCAGACACACTCCAGAAACAAAATTCAACAGTTCGGAAAAACCGGCGAAAAGATCGGGTGGCATAAGCTTCCCAGTCGGGATTCCGCGTTCTTCCTTTTTGGACCACCAACAAAATCGCAGCGGCGGCGCAGCGCCTGCTCCAGCGGCAGCATGAAGCCGGGCGATGCCCAGGTAGAACCTGCCATTCACCCAGCTCAGCTTCATGACCCAAACAGGGGTCAGATGCGATGGCGGAGCGCGTCGATGATCACCGCCATGGCAGGGGAGAGCTGTCGCCTGCTCGGATAATAGAGGTGATAGCCGGCAAAAGGCGGGCTCCAGTCGTCAAGCACGAGCCTGAGGCGTCCATCGGCGATGTGGTGGCTGACGAGGTTTTCCGGGACATAGGCGATCCCGAAACCGCTTGTCGCAGCCTCGATCATGGGAATGGACGAATTGAAGGTGAGTTGGCCTTCCACCCGCACACGAAGGTCGCGGCCATCCCTGGCGAATTCCCAGGCATACAATCCGCCGAACGTCGCCTGCCGCATATTGATGCAGTCATGATCGACCAGGTCCTGGGGCGCGGCCGGAACCGGGTGGCGGGAAAAGTAGTCCGGCGAAGCCACGGCCACGAGCCTCCAATCCGGCCCGATGCGCACTGCGATCATATCCCTGTCGATGCTCTCCCCAAGCCGCACGCCTGCGTCGAAGCGCTCCTCCACAATGTTCTTCATGCCGTTGTCGCTGTAGAGCTCCACGCGCACGTCGGGATTGTCGTTGAGCAAGGGCTGGAGCTTCGGCCAGACGGTCGTCTGGAGCGCATGGTCGGACAGGGTGATGCGAACCGTTCCGGAGGGCTTGTCGCGGAAGGCCACCAGGCTTGCGAGGTCGGATTCGATTTCCTCGAAGCGGGGAACGAGAGATTGGAAAAGTCGCTCGCCGGCCTCGGTCGGAGAGACGCTCCGCGTCGTACGCGTCAGCAGGCGGACGCCAAGGCGAGCTTCAAGCTCCTTGATTGTCGAACTCAGGGTCGACTGCGAGGTTCCGAGCTTTGCCGCCGCCCTGGTGAAACTGCGCTCGCGGGCGACCGCCACGAACCAGAGCAGATCCTTCATGCCATCGCGCTGCATAGGGCACCTCCCGTCGGACATTGATATCATGAGCCGATAAGTCCATGCGAATTACTTAGTCTAGTAGAATGGGTTCCGCTGCAATATCTTCTGGCATCACGACGGGGATTGGCGGCTGATCCGCCCGGTCGCCTTGCAAGGATGCCAGTCATGGAAACGACGTACGACACGAGGCTGGTCGAAGACCGCGCCGCATGGGGCGCGGTGTTGTCGATGGCGCTGTGTGTTTTCGTGCTCATCGCGTCGGAATTCATGCCGGTCAGCCTGCTGTCGCCGCTAGCGGCCGATCTCGGCATCACCGAGGGCCGGGCGGGACAGGCGATCTCGATTTCGGGCGCTTTCGCCGTCGTGACCAGCCTGCTGGTCGCCGGCCTCACGCGCCACATCGACCGCCGACTGGTCGTGACCGGCTTCACCTTCCTCCTCATCGTGTCCGGTCTGGCTGTCACCTTCGCCCCGAACTACGCGTTCCTCATGGTCGGCCGGGCGCTGCTCGGCATCGCGATCGGCGGGTTCTGGTCGATGTCGACCGCGATCGTCATGCGCCTCGTGCCGCAAGCCATGGTTCCGAAGGGCCTCGCCATGCTGAACGCCGGCAATGCCATTGCGGCCACCATCGCCGCGCCGCTGGGCAGTTTTCTTGGCGCCTATGTCGGCTGGCGCGGCGCTTTCTTCCTCGTCGTGCCGTTTGGCCTCCTGGCGCTGGCTTGGCAGTGGACAAGCCTGCCGGCGCTGCCGCCGCGCCGCAGGAATCGTGCCGGCAATCCGCTGGCGCTGCTCGGCCGTCTTCCCGTCGCCACCGGCATGGCGTCGATCATGATGCTGTTCATGGGCCAGTTCGCGCTCTTCACCTATCTGCGGCCCTTCCTCGAGAATGTCACCCGGCTCGACATCGCCGCCCTCTCGGCGGTCCTGCTGGCGATGGGGCTGGCGGGGGTGCTCGGCACATGGTGCGTCGGCCGGCTTTTGCGCACGCGTCTGTTCAGCATCCTCACCGTCATCCCGCTGGTCATGGCTGCGCTGGCCGCCGCGCTCATCGCCCTCGGTACACTCCCGGGTCCCACAGCGCTGCTGGTCGTTGCCTGGGGCTTCTTCGGCATGGCCGCGCCGGTCGGTTGGGGCACGTGGCTCAGCCGAACATTGCCGAACGACGCGGAGGCCGGCGGCGGGTTGCAGGTAGCCGTCATCCAGCTCGCCATCACCGGCGGCGCCGCCATCGGCGGCACGCTGTTCGATACGGTCGGCTGGTGGGGACCGTTCACTCTGGGCGCGGTGCTGCTCTGCGGATCGGCGCTCGCCGCCCTTGCCGCAGCGTATATGGCCCGGAGGTCTTTCCCATGACGATCGAACGTGCGCCGCTCAGCCGCCGGACATTGCTCGGCGCCGCGCTCGCGGCGGCGGCCCTGCCTCGCACAGCCGCCGGCCAGGAAGGCCAATCTCCCGTCAGCCAGGAGCCCACCGACATGAAGATCAGGATGGTTTTCAACGGCCGCACCATGACCGCCACGCTCTACGACAATCCGTCGGCGCACGACTTCTTCTCCATGCTGCCGCTCGACCTCGAAATCGAGGACTACGCCCATAACGAGAAGATCGCCTATCTGCCGCGCAAGCTGACCGAGGAGGGAAGCGGTCCGTTCGCCGACGAGCAGCCCTATGACCTGTGCTATTTCATGCCGTGGGGCAACCTGGCCATGTTCTACGCCGACTACCGCCATCCGGGGCTGATCAGGCTTGGCCGCTTCGACGAGGGCGAGCAGGCCCTGCACATTCGCGGCAAATTCCCGCTTCGCATCGAACGCATTTGAGGACGCAAAGGAGATCACCATGGACATTCTTCGCGCCGGCACCAGGCCTTCCGGCAAGGGACCGCCTGACTGGTTCACCGGAACGGTGCGGATCGATCCGCTCTTCAATCCCTTCGACGCCGAGCGGGTTCAAGGCGCACAGGTGACCTTCGAGCCCGGCGCCCGCACCGCCTGGCACACGCATCCGCTCGGCCAGACGCTGATCGTCGTCTCCGGCCTCGGTCGCGTGCAGCGCGAAGGTGGCCCGGTCGAGGAAATCCATCCGGGCGATGTCGTCTGGTTCGCTCCCGGCGAAAAGCACTGGCACGGCGCGTCGCCTCGGACCGCCATGACCCACATCGCCCTCCAGGAGGTCAAGGACGGCAAGGTCGTGGACTGGCTGGAACATGTCAGCGACGCCGACTACGGCGGCTGATCTTCTCCCCTCGGAAGGAACCAACATGCTTGCAACCGTTCTTCACAAACCGGGCGACATACGCTGCGAGGAAATCGCCGATCCGAAAATCATGCGGCCGACGGACGCCATCATCAAGCTGTCGGCAAGCTGCATCTGCGGCTCGGACCTGTGGCCCTATCGCGGGCTGCAGCCGGTCGCCGGGCTGATGCATATGGGCCACGAATATTGCGGCATCGTCGTCGAGGTCGGCGCAGAGGTGCGCACGGTCCGCCCCGGCCAGTTCGTCGTGGGGTCATTCTGCCTCTCCGACAATACCTGCCCGCATTGCCGCTTCGGCTTCCAGTCGTCTTGCGTGCAGCGCGAGTTCATGTCGGGCGCGCAGGCGCCTTACGCTCGCGTACCCCTGGCCGATGGCACACTGGTCGCCACCACCGAGGTCCCGCCGGCCGACCTCATCCCTGACCTGCTGGCTGTGTCCGATGTGCTCGGCACCGGCTGGTATGCGGCCGACGCAGCCGAGGTCCGCGAAGGATCGACGGTGGTGGTGGTCGGCGACGGTGCGGTCGGCCTGATGGGCGTGCTTGCGGCCAAGGAGATGGGCGCCGAGCGCATCATCGCCATGAGCCGGCACGCCAGCCGCCAAAAGCTCGCCCGCGAGTTCGGCGCCACCGACATCGTCGCCGAGCGCGGCGAGGAAGGCGTGGCCCGCATCAAGGAACTCACCAAGGGCGTCGGCGCGGACTCCGTGCTGGAATGCGTCGGCACGGGAGAATCCTTCGACCAGGCGCTGGCCTGCTCCCGCCCCGGCGGCACCATCGGCTATGTCGGCGTGCCGCATGGCGTGAACTTCGACGGCCAAAAACTATTCTTCGGCCAGAAACGCATGCTGGGCGGCCCGGCGCCGGTGCGCCGCTTCCTGCCCGACCTGATGGACCGTGTGCTGCAAGGTCGGATCAAGCCCGGCAAGGTCTTCGACCTCAAGCTGCCGTTGGCCGAGGTCGCTGAAGGCTATCGCGCCATGGACGAGCGTCGCGCCATCAAGGTCATGCTTTCGGTGTGAGCAAGATCGGGCGGACGGTCTGTGCGCTCCCACAACTCAGAAAAGGAACAACGACATATTACGATGAGATTGAAGATTGCCGCCCTTGCTCTTGCGCTTTCGGTCGCCACGCCGGCTTTCTCGCAAGAGTCCGCGATCATCGGCGCATGGCGGATGATTTCGCTCGAGGCCGGGGCAGAGGGAAACCTGAAGCCCGTGCCCTATTCCGGCCAGGTCATCTTCACCGAGGCCGGCACCCTCTCGGTGCAGGCGCAGAACCCAGACCCCAAGGCGCCGGACACGCCTTACACGGCGAATGGCTACGAAGCCTATTACGGGCCGGTCGCCATCAACGACCAGGACAAGACCTTCGTCATCACCATCGAGTCCTCCCTGGTCCGCAACCTTGTCGGGAAGAGCATGAAACGCAAATTCGAGGTCTCGGACAACGAACTGGTCCTCACGCCGGACAACCCGGCCGAAGGCTGGCGCGTAACCTACGAACGCTACTGATCTGAACAGTTGGGTTTCAACGTGCTACCGATGGCCAAAATGGCGGGGACTTCAGACCGAAATGGCGTGATGGCGGCACTGGCGCCGATCATGGCGGCTGTCTTCGCCGGCTTCCTGCTGATCGGCCTGGCGCTACCCGTCCTGCCGCTGCATCTTCACCAGCAGCTCGGCTTCGGCCCCTTCGCAGTGGGACTGGTGACGGGCAGCCAGTTCGTCGCCTCGATGCTGTCGCGCATCGGGGCTGGAAACTATGCCGATGGACGCGGCGGCAAGCGCGCCGTCGTCATCGGCCTCATTGCCGCTGCCCTTGCCGGGCTATTTTACCTCGGCTCGCTGGCATTGCTCGACCGGCCGGTAGCGTCCGCATCCGCGCTGTTCGCCGGACGGGCGGTACTGGGCGCGTCCGAGAGCTTCATCATCACCGGCGGCGTCGCCTGGGGCCTCTCCGTTGCGGGCGGACAGAACTCCGGAAAAGTCATAGCCTGGGTGGGCACGGCGATGTTTGCGGCGCTCGCGCTGGGAGCGCCGGCCGGATCTGCGCTTTATGCAGCGAGCGGTTTCACCGCGATCGCACTCGCGACGATCATCCTGCCGCTGGCGACGCTGCTTGCCATCCTGCCGATGCGCGGCACCAGCGCTGTCGCGAGTAGCGCGCCGCAGTCGTGGAGGAGCGTGGCGAAAGCGGTCTGGCTTCCTGGCGTCGGAGCTGCTTTCAGCAGCCTCGGCTATGGTGCTATTCTGGGCTTCGCCGCCCTGCTCTTCGCCGAGCGGGGCTGGCAGCCGGTATGGCTTCCCTTCACGGCCTATGCCGCGTCGCTGATCGTGGCAAGGCTGTGCTTCGGCCACCTGCCCGACAGGCTTGGGGGCGCACGCGTCGCTGTGATCTTCGTCGCGGTCGAGGCGGCAGGGCTGATGCTGATCTGGCTTGCGACCGGGCCTGTTGTCGCCGCGATTGGAGCTGGTCTGACTGGCCTCGGCTACTCGCTGGTCTATCCCGGCCTCGGCGCCGAGGCCGTAAGCCGTCTTCCGTCGCGCAGCCGCGGCCTGGCAATGGGACTCTATACCGTCTTCCTCGACGTGGCGCTCGGCTTCGGCAGTCCGGCGCTCGGCCTGGTCGCCGCGTCGACCGGGCTGCAATTCGTCTTCTTCGCCGTTGCGGCGGCAACGCTTCCGGCGTTGGGCATCGCTCTGCTGCTGGGTCGCCGTAACGCTCCATTGTAGACAGCTCGCCGGCGCCGTCTGCATGAGGTTCGCTCATAGTCTCTTTCCGGGTCGCCACGGAGGCTGAACCCCTCCCCGCAAGGGTCAACGAGGCCCCGGCAAATCCCCGCCCAGACACACTCCAGAAACAAAATTCAACAGTTCGGAAAAACCGGCGAAAAGATCGGGTGGCATAAGCTTCCCGGTCGGGATTCCGGGTTCTTCCTTTTTGGAAGCCCTCCATCAACAAAATCGCAGCGGCGGCGCAGTGCCTCCTCCAGCGGCGGCGGCATGAACAGCCGGGCAATGCCCGGCGAGGACGAGAAAGTATGGAAATGGACTACGATATCGCCGAACTGGACAGCGACGCGGCAACACCGATCGGCGGCCTGCCAGGCATCGATGCGCTGGCACGGATCGCTCGCGGCCCGGCAAGGAACGGCCAGGTCCTGACGGGCGCCGACTTTGCCGGGCAGCCGGGCGAGCGGCTCGATACGGTGTTCGAGCAGCTCGCCGTAACGTTTGCCGCACTGCCGGCGGTGATCTCCGACGGGCGCGTCTGGACCTATCAGGAGCTGAACAGCCGCGCCAACCGGTTCGCCCGCATGCTGATCAAGCACGGCGTGCGGCCGGGCCACCGGGTTGGGCTCATTCTCGACCGGTCGGCGGAGACCTATGTGGCGTTGCTGGCGGTGATGAAGGCGGGGGCTGCCTTCGTGCCGCTGGCCACCGCGTTTCCGCAGGAGCGGATGGCGCTGATCATCGAAGACGCCGCCGTCAGCATGATCGTCACCATCGCCGCCTATGCGTCGCGCGCCGGTCAACTGCCCGTTCCCCATGTGCTGATCGACAGCGCGGCCGCCGAAATCTCCGCACAGTCGCCCGCGCCGCTGAAGCAGCAGGCGACCGACGACATTTGCTACATCCTCTATACCTCGGGCACCACCGGCAAGCCCAAGGGCGTGGTCATCACGCACCAGAGTTTCGTCAATTTCATACACGTCGCGGCCGCCTCCTATGGCTACCGGCCGGGCGACCGGGTCTATCAGGGCATGACCATTGCCTTCGACTTTTCCTCCGAAGAGATCTGGGTGCCGTTCGTCGCCGGTGCGACGGTGGTGCCGGCACCTGGCCAGATGCCGCTGGTGGGCGAGGAACTGGCGGATTTCCTGCGCCTCCATGACATCACCTGCATGGCCTGCAGCCCGACATTGTTGTCGTCGATGGCATCGGACGTTCCCAGCCTGCGCACGCTTTTGGTGGGCGGCGAGGCCTGCCCGCACAATCTGGTGGTGCGCTGGTCGAAGCCGGGGCGCCAAATCCTCAACACCTACGGGCCGACCGAGGCGACCGTCACCGCAACGATGGGGGCGCTGACGCCGGACCGTCCCGTCACGATCGGCGCGCCGTTGCCGACTTACTCGATCGTCATTCTCGACGCTTCGCTGCCGCAACTTGCCGAGCCCGGTGAACTGGGCGAGATCGGCATTGCCGGCATCGGGCTCGCCGTCGGTTATCTGAACCGGCCGGACCTGACCGACCAGAAATTCATCGCCGATTTCGTCGGCCTGCCGAACAACCCGTCGCAGCGCATCTACCGCACCGGCGATCTTGGCCGGATCAACGATAGCGGCGAGATCGAGTATGCCGGGCGCATCGACACGCAGGTGAAGATTCGCGGATATCGCATCGAGCTCGGCGAGATCGAGGCGGTGCTGCTCGACCAGCCCGAGATCGCGCAGGCCGCCGTCACCACCTGGGAGATCGAGCCCGGCCGCGTCGAACTCGTTGCCTATTACGCGCTTAAAACCGGCGTAGCGGCGGTTTCCCGTGCGGATCTCGCCCAGACGATGAAGCGGCGGCTGCCGGACTATATGGTGCCCGCCTATCTGGAGGAGCTGCCCGCCATCCCGATGACCGTCTCCAACAAGGTAGACCTGCGCCAACTGCCGAAACCGACGAGCGTCCGGCTTTCGGCCGATCGCACGATGGTGCCGCCCGGCAATGAGGACGAGCGATTCCTGGCGGAAGCGCTGGCCACGGTGCTGAAATTCGACGCGGTGTCGGTCGAGGATCACTTCTTCGACGATCTCGGCGCCAACTCCTTGCTGATGGCGCATTTCTGCGCGCGCGTGCGCACCAGGAAGGAATGGGCGACGACGTCGATGCGCGACATCTATCTCTATCCCACAGTGGCGCGCCTGGCGCTGCATCTGGGGGTAGCGGAGGAGATGACGACGGCAACCAACGAGCCGGTCCTCACCCGCCGGGCCTCGAATTTCGCCTACTGGACCTGCGGCGCGGCGCAGCTTTCGTTCTACGGCCTCTACAGCTACGTGGCGCTCTGGGCGATCAATGACGGCCTCAACTGGATGTATGACGCGCTCGACGATCCGCTGCAGCTCTATATCCGGTGCGTGGCGCTCTCGGCCGCCGTGTTCTTCGGCATGTCGGGCTTTGCCGTCCTGGCGAAATGGGTGCTCATCGGCCGCTGGAAGGCCGAGGCGTTTCCGATCTGGGGCGTGCGCTACTTCCGCTTCTGGGTGGTCAAGACGTTGATCCGCACCGCACCCGTCGTGCTGTTCCGCGGCAGCCCGCTCTACAGCCTCTATCTGCAGCTGCTCGGCACCAAGCTGGGCAAAAACGCCGTCATCGAATCGAAGTCCGTGCCCGTCTGCACGGATCTTATTTCCATCGGCGCCAACACCATCCTGCGCAAGGAATCGATGATCCTCGGCTTCAGGGCCGAGGCCGGTTACATCCATACCGGACCGCTGACCATCGGCCGCGATGCCTTCGTCGGCGTCGGCTCCACGCTCGACATCGACACCAGGATCGGCGACGGCGCCCAGCTCGGCCATTCGTCCTCGCTGCATCGCGGCCAAAGCATCCCGGACGGCGAGCACTGGCATGGATCGCCGGCGGTGCCGACCACGGCGGACTATTGCAAGGTGCGCAATGTCAATCCTTACCAGGTCCGGCGCTTCCTCTATGAAGCGCTGCAGCTGATCGGCCTGTTTGGCCTCGTCACCCCGCTGCCGCTCCTGTTCCACAGCTACTGGGAATATGTCGGCGACGACTATCAGGAGACGATCGGCCTTGTCGCAATCGGCACCACGGTCACGCTTTTCGGCTATATCGCGGCGGCTTTCCTCGCAGCGACGCTGGTGCCGCGCCTGACGAGCCTGATCTTGAAGCCGGGCCGCACCTACACGCTTTACGGTTTCCGCTACTGGCTGCAGACCGTCGCCGAATTCGCCAGCAATTCCCGCGTGCTCGGGCTCCTGGCCGGCGACAGCTCGGCAATCGTGCACTACATGCGCGCCATCGGCTGGAACCTCAACAGAGTGGTGCAGACCGGCTCCAATTTCGGCTCCAACCAGCAGCACGAAAACCCGCTTCTGTGCGAGATCGGCACCGAGACCATGGTCTCGGACGGACTGTTCATGATCAACATGCACAAATCCGCCTCGGCCTTCAGGCTCGAGCCGACGCGCATCGGCGAACGCAACTATCTCGGCAACAACATCTACTATCCGCCGGACGGCCGCACCGGCGACAACGTGCTGCTCGGCACCAAGGTGATGATCCCCATCGATGGGCCGGTGCGCGAGAATGTCGGCCTTCTCGGTTCGCCTGCGTTTGAAATCCCGCGCATGGTGAACCGCGACAAGGAGCTTATCGCCGGCGTCGACGAGGCCGACCGGCGCCGGCGCATCCCGCACAAGAACCGCCACAACCTGGTGACCATTCTTCTGTTCCTGGCAACGCAATGGGTCATGCTGTTCGTCACGCTGGCGATCTGGGACCGGGCGCTGAACTACTATACGGAATGGGCGGAGGTCGCCCTGTTCGCCGCCGTGCTTTTGACCTCGGCGATCACCATTCCGTTCTACATTCTGGTCGAGCGGGCAAGCCTTGGCTTTGGCCGGCTGAAGCCGCAGATGACGACGATCTACGACGTCGCCTTCTGGCGCCACGAACGCCACTGGAAGCTGGCGGATTCGCCCATCGTGCGCCTGTTCGCCGGCACGCCGTTCCGGCCGATGATCCTGCGCCTGCTCGGCGTCAAGGTCGGCAGCCGGGTCTATGATGGCGGCAGCAATTTGACCGAGCGTTCGCTGGTCGAGATCGGCGACGACGTTACGCTCAACGAGGGCTGCGTGATCCAGGCCCATTCGCTGGAAGAAGGCGCGTTCAAGTCCGATTTCATCCGCATCTGCGATGGCTGCACGCTCGGGCCTTCCGCCTTTGTCCACTACGGCGTGGTGATGGGCAAAGGCTCGATGGTCGATGCGGACTCCTTCGTGATGAAGGGCGAAGAGCTGGAGCCCAACTCGATCTGGCGGGGCAACCCGGCCAAGCTGCATCGCTTCGTCACGCCGGTGCCGGAGGATGCGTCAAGGCAACGGCTTGATGAGCGCAGACATCCGCCTCGTTTCGGTGACCGGGGCCAACCGGGCCCTGGTCGCGGCTCTGGAAATGGCTGCGGATCAGATGGATTTCGTCGCCAGCAATGCGGAGTCGCTGGACGAAGCCGAAACCGACGGGGACGCTCGGCCGCGCGTCGTCATGGCAGGCGATCGCGTCGTCGGTTTCCTGATGTACGAGGCGCCGCAGGACGACGACGAGGCGCGGATCTACCGCTTCATGATCGATCGCGTCCATCAGGGCCAAGGCTACGGCAAGGCCGCTTTGCGCGAAGTGCTGGATGAAATCATGCGGCTCGGCCACATCAGCCACGTTTCGATCTGCTACGAACCTGGGAATGAAGCGGCACGCCGCCTCTATCGCGCTGCCGGTTTCGTCGAAGAGGGACTGGACGAGGACGGGGAAATGATCGCCGAACTCGCTCTGCCGGGCGGCCAGCCATGACACGGTCGCTCGATGCCGGCGCCAGCCTGTCGGCGCATCTGCTGGCGGCGATGGCCGCCATGGCACCGGCCGGCGTTCGGATCGGATGCCGCACGATCCGCGAAGGCGATGAGAACCATTTGCTGCCGCAGGAAGCACGCTCCATCCCGTCACGCCTGCCGCTGATGCGGCGGGCGAGTGGCGCGGCGCGGTGGATCGCGCACGAGCTGCTGGCGGATATGGGCTTGAACGACGTCGCTATCCTCCGCGGCTCCTCCGGCGCACCGGTATGGCCTCATGGAGTAACGGGGTCGCTGGCTCACGACGACGAGATGGCCGTGGCGGCCGTCGCGCCGCTCTCCCACGTCGCCTCGCTCGGCATCGATATCGAGCCCGCTTTGCCCCTGCCCGACGACATCTTCGCGCTGGTTGCAGTCCCCGCTGACCGGATCGACGCAACCGACCCGTATCTTGCCGGTCGCATCCTTTTTGCCGCCAAGGAAGCTGTCTACAAGGCCGCCTACCCGCTTGATGGCGAAGTGCTGGGCTATGAGGACATCACCGTCGATCTCGACGCAAGCGACGCTGTGACGAAGACGGGCCGCAGAGCGAGACTGGTTTACTGCGTTGCTCCGTGTGTGGTCGTTCTGGCGTTTGTCGATGGTGTCCGAAGCCCCCCTTTAAGCGCGAATGGACCAGCGCCCGACAACTGCTCAACAAAGCGCATTTTTTTCGCAGAGCGGTCGCAAGGAGCCTGTCTCGACCGTACAGTTCAGCAATGGCGTCGTGGCGCTGGAATATGCGGCTGGGAGGGTGTGAGACGCTGGTGGGTAATCTCCCCTTGAGGGGAGATGTCGCCGAAGGCGACAGAGGCGGTCGGTCCGTCCTGACGCAACCTCCTATCGACCGTAGGAGGTCGAGCTTCACGCGAGACGACCCCCTCTGGTCCGCCGGCCATCTCCCCCTCGAGGGGGGAGATCGGCAGCTCACCCTGCTTTCTTCCCCCGCTTGCCCTTGGCATGCGCCTCGACCACTCTTTCCACCTCGCGCTTCAGTTCGTCCTTGACCTCCTGCGTCTCGGCCAGCAGCGTGTCGATCTTCATGAAATCGAGCACGCGGTATTTTGACACTGGCGGGCGGATCAGTATGTCGGGGGGGCGCTGGTTCAGCTTGTGGGCGATGATCGACTGCATCATCAATTGCGTGGCGCCATACATCAGGTCGACCGTGGTCGGGTGCTTGCGCTCGGCCTCGCTCGGCGCGCCGACGACGTCGATGGCGATGATGATGTCGGCGGCGTTTTCGATGAGGTCGAACGGCACCGGATTGTAGATGCCGCCGTCGATCAGCACGCGGTCGTCGCGCGTCACCGGGCGGAACACCGCGGGAATGGCAGCCGAGGCGGCGAGCGCCGAATGCAGGTCGCCCTCGTCGAAGACGGCCAGCTTGTGACCGAAATAGTCCGTCGCCGTCACCTTCAGCGGGATTTTCAGCTCGGCGAAGGTTTCCGGGATGGCTTCCGGCAGGAACGCCTTCAAGATGCGCTCTATGTTGAACTGGCTCACGCGGATGCCGCCCTGCATCGCCTCGGCGATGGTGCCGGGACGCGAGCGCCACATGCGCGCCGCCACCTCGGCGCGGCGGCCGAGGATTGAGCGGGCATAGGTCTCGATGTCCTTGCCGCTCATGCCCGACGCCATGCCGGCGCCCATGATGGCGCCGATCGAGGAGCCGGCAATGGCCACCGGCTTGATTCCGAGTTCGTCGAGCGCCTCGACGATGTGGATGTGGGCGAGGCCGCGCGCGCCGCCGCCGCCAAAGGCGATGCCGAAGGTGGGGCCCGAGGTGGAGCTCGTCATTTGGCCTCCAGCTTCGGCCCGATGCTCATGATCGCGGGCGCCGGCGTCAGCAGCTTCTTCGCCGCCGCCTTGACCTGATCGAGCGTCACGCCGTTGATGAGGGCCGCGCGGCGCTGCACGTAGTCGATGCCGAGATTGTCGAGCTGCAATTCCACCAGGGTCGCGGCAATGGCGCTGGAAGAATCCAGATTGCTGATCGCATAGGAGCCGACCATGTATTTCTTGGTCGCGTCCAGCTCGGCCTCGGTCGGCCCCTCCTCGGCCATCTTCTTGACCACGTCCTTGACGATGGCGAGCGTCTCGGCGGCGCGGTCGGAACGCGTCGCCGTGGTGATGATCAGCGCGTTGGAATGCTGGTGATCGACCAGGTTGGAATCGACGGAATAGGCCAGGCCGCGCTTTTCCCGCACCTCGTCATAGAGGCGCGAGGTGAAGGTGCCGCCGCCGAGAATCTGGTTCATCAGCACCGCAGGGAAGAAATCCGGCGCATCGCGCTTCACACCGGGATAGGCAAACTGCAGCGAGGTCTGCGGCAGGTCGTAGTCGACCTCGAGCTGCTGGCCGAGCTTCAGCTCGGTATCGGCAACCGGTTGCAGCACCTGCTTTTCCGGCAGATCGCCGAAGACCTCATCGAGCTTCCGTTTCAGCGTCGCGGCATCTATGTCGCCGACCACCGCAACATGCAGGCCGCTGCGGGCGAAATTGGCCTTGTGGAAGGCAGCCAGATCCGCTGCCGTGATGGTGGCGATGCTGTCCTTGGTGCCCTGGTCGGGCCTGGAATACGGATGTTCGCCATAGATGGCGCGCAGCCATTTGGTTTGCGCGACGGTGTTGGGGTCACGCTCATTGGCGATGATGCCGGACAGGATCTGGGCGCGGATGCGGTCGATCGGCGCCTGGTCGAAGCGCGGGCTGGTGACCGCCAGCCTGAGCAGGTCGAAGGCCGCATCCTTCTGCTCGGCCAGCATCCGCATCGCGCCATAGGTGCCGTCGCGCGCCGCTTCGAAGCCCATCTCTGCGCCGGCATCGTCAAGCTTGATCTGGAAGGCCTCGCTGTCGAGGTCGCCGGCGCCCTCGTCGAACAGGCCGGTCATCAGATTGACCAAGCCTTCCCGCCCCGCCGGATCCTGCGTCGAGCCGCCATCGAAGACGAAGCGGATGGCGACGATCGGAATGGAGTGGTCCTCGACCAGCCAGGCGTTGACGCCTTTCGATGAGGTCACCGGCTGAATGTCCATCGCGTGCGCGGCAAGCGCCGGCAGGATGAGGAAGAAGATGCCGAGGAACAGTGTGGCGAAGACGTGGAGAACCGCGATGCGCCTATGAGTAATCGCATCAGGCCATTGATCGCCAAGGTCAGCTCCGCCCCTCATCGCGCTGCCGGGCACTTCTCCCCGTATAGTGACGGGGAGAAGGGGTCTCGCCGCGACGCTGGCGCTCTTCTTACGACGCTGATGGTTGGCGAAATCGGCGATGACAGCGCCCCTCTCCCCGTCACTATACGGAGAGAGGATGCCGGCAGGCAGGTGAGGGGCAGCGCCAACGCTCAATCTTGTCATCATCAATTCCCCGCCTGTTGCTGCGGCAAGAGATAGCCGGTCGTCGTACGGTCGAGCAGCAGATAGCGTGCGGCGACCGCCTTGATCTCATCGGCGGTGACCTTGCGAATGCGGTCCGGCCATTCCTCGATATCCCTGACGTTGCCGCCGGTGGCGAGCTCGGCGCCGTAGAGATTGGCCATCTCGTCCTGCTTGTCGCGGGCGAAGATCATGGCCCTGATATAGCGGGCCTTGGCCTTCTCCAGCTCGTCCGCGGTGACGCCGTCCTTGACGATGCGGGCGATCTCGGCCTCGACGGCCGCCTCGACGTCGCTCAGCTTGGCGTCGCCGCGCGGCGCGCCATAGACGGTGAAATTGGTGGCGTCGAGCATCGTACCCTGGAAGAAGGCGCCGGTCGCCGATGCGATGCCTTGCTTGACCACGAGCTGCTGGTAGAGCCGGCTGCGGCTGCCGCCGCCAAGGATCTCTCCCAGCAGGTCGAGCGCCTCGGCCTCGCCCGGTTTTGCCGTGTGGTAGGACGGAACCACCCATTGCGTCGAAAAGCTCGGCACCGAAACGCGCCCATCGGTGAGCGTCACCGTCCGCTTGGTGTTCTGCTCCGGCTCGACCGGGCGGATGCGCGGGGGCAGGTCGGGACCGCGCGCGACCTTGCCATAGGTTTTTTCGGCCAGCGCCTTCACGACCTCCGGCTCGACGTCGCCGGCCACGATCAGCACCGCATTGTTGGGCCGGTAGTATTTGTCATAGAAGGCAACCGCATCGGTGCGGTTCAACTGCTCCATCTCCTGCATCCAGCCGATCACCGGAATGCGGTAGGGCTGGTTCTGCCAGAGCGTCGCGTCGACCTCTTCGTCGAGCACCGCCTGCGGATTGCTGTCGATGCGCGCGCGGCGCTCTTCCAGGATCACGTCGCGCTCGGTCTTGATGACCTCGTCGGTCAAGATGAGGTTGCGCATGCGATCGGCCTCGAAGCTCATCATCTCACCAAGTGCCGGGGGCGCCACCGTCTCGTGGAAGGCAGTGTAGTCATAGGAGGTGAAGGCGTTGTTGGAGCCGCCGATGGCCGATATGGCGCGGTCGAACTCGCCCGCGGCGTGGTTGGTCGTGGCCTTGAACATCAGGTGTTCGAAGAAGTGCGCTATGCCGGACTTGCCTGGCGGCTCGTCGGCGCTGCCGATCTTGTACCACACCATATGGGTGACGATGGGGGCGCGATGATCGGGAACGACCACCACCTCCATTCCATTGTCGAGCAGGAAGTTGGCCACCTTGCCATCATCCGCGGCCAGGGCCGGGCCGGCCATGGTCAGCGCGGTGGCGAGCAAGGCTCTCCGCAGCCATTCAGTATGAAATGTCATTGATGGCTCCGGTTGTTATCGCGCGACGATAGGCAAGGTTAGCCGCGGAGGCAAAGTGAATTGTGCGTCATTTTGAAGGCGCCGGTCGCTCCACCCTTACGCAAGCTCGATGAACCGGACCACCGTCTCGCCGTAGTTTCGTTCATCAACCACCGAGAATTCCGGCCCAATCTCGAAGGGCGCCGAGGCGGCTTCCTCGACCACGCAGAGCGCGCCGGGCAGCAACCAGCCGCCATCCCTGGCCGAGCGCAGGGCGCGCTCGCCAAGGCCCTTGCCATAGGGCGGATCGGCGAAGACCAGGCCGAATGCCGCAAGCGTACCGGCCTCACCCAGGGCGGTCGCGTCGCGGCGGAAGATCTTGGTGCGGCCGGTAAGGCCAAAAGCTTCGACATTGGTGCGGATCAGGCCGCGTCCTTCGGCCGATTCTTCGATAAAGACGCCATAGGAAGCGCCGCGCGACAGCGCTTCGAGGCCGAGAGCGCCGGTGCCGGCGAAAAGGTCGAGCACACGCGCGCCCTCGAGCTTGTCGGCAAAGCGGTGCGCCAGCACGTTGAAGACGGCCTCGCGGGCGCGGTCGGTCGTCGGGCGGATGGCATGGTCGCGCGGCGTCGCCAGCGGACGCCCGCGAAATTGGCCGCCGACGATTCTCATTTATGCCCGGGTCTCATTTAAGGCCGGATCTCATTTAAGTCCCGGCATCATCTGGTCCTCGGGCCCTTGGGACCGTTGCGTGGCCGCTCGCCGCCCCGACCGCCATCCGGACGCTCGCCACCCGGCTTGCCGAACGGCTTGGCTCCGCCCGGCTTGCCATAGGCCGGCTTGCCATAGGACGGCTTGCCATAGGACGGCTTGAACGACGCCTTGCGCGCCTTGGCCTCGGCCGCCTTGGCGGCATCGGCTTCCGCCCTGCCCTTGCCGATCGGACGCGCGCCCGGCGCCATCCAGACATTAGCCTTGCGCTGGCCCGGCGGATCGATCGGCCGCTGCTCGCGCTCGGGCTTCTTGCCGCCGCGCGGTTTGTCACCAAAGGCGCCGCGCGGCTTGTCGCCGAAGCCTCCACGGGGCTTGTCGCCAAAATCGCCGCGCGGCTTTTCGCGAAACTCGCTGCGCGGCTTGTCCGAAAACTCGCTGCGCTCGGGTCTCGGGCCGCGTTCGCCAAAGCTCTTTTCCGGCCTCGCGCCCCTTTCGGGACTGGTCGACAGCTTGCCGAGCGCTTCGTCGCGGCTGCCTTCGCGGCGCTTGCGGTTCTTGATCAGACCGCCCTCGCCGATCGGCCGATGGTCACCCTCGCGGGTGACTTTCGGCCGTTCCGGCTCCGCGTCACGCTCTCGCCGCACCGGCTGGTTGGAAAACGGCTTGATGATCTCGGCGTCGAAATTGGCGCCGGATTCCTCGACCAGTCGCTCGCCGAGCTGGTCGCGCAAGACGCGGCCCTTGATCTCCAGCACATGGCCTTCGGCGAGATCGTCGAGCTGGAACGGTCCGTAGGAGATACGGATCAGCCGCGTCACGTCGAGGCCGAGCGATCCAAGGATGTTCTTCACTTCGCGGTTCTTGCCTTCGCGCAGGCCGATCGTCAGCCACGCGTTGGTGCCTTGTTCACGATCGAGCGTCGCTTCGATGGCGCCGTAGAAGACGCCGTCGACGGCAATGCCTTCACGCAGGCCTGCGAGCATGCTTTCCTCGACCTTGCCATGAACGCGCACGCGGTAACGGCGCAGCCAGCCAGTGGCAGGCAGTTCGAGCACGCGCGACAGACCGCCATCATTGGTGAGCAGCAGCAGGCCTTCGGTGTTGATGTCGAGGCGGCCGATGGTCATCAGCCGTGGCAATTCGGCCGGCAGCACGTCGAACACGGTCTTGCGGCCCTCGGGGTCGCGGTTGGTGGTAACGACGCCGGCAGGCTTGTGAAACAGGAACAGGCGGGTGCGCTCGATCGGCGGGATCTCCATGCCATCGAGATGGATGATGTCGCCCGGCATGACGTTGAAGGCCGGCGAGGTCAAAGCCCGGTTGTTGACCTTGACACGGCCCGCCGCGATCAGGTCTTCGGCGTCGCGGCGCGACGCCAGGCCGGCGCGGGCCAACCGCTTGGCGATACGCTCGCCGGCTTCTTCAGCCTCGGCCGGACGCGGGCGCGGCTTGAAGGCGCCGCCAGATGCTTGCGGCCGGTCACCACCGAAATCGCGCTTGGGGCGATCGCTGAAGTCACGCTCGGGACGATCTCCGGCGTCGCGCTGCGGGCGATCGCCAAAATCGCGCTTTGGACGGTCAAAACGCTTTTCGCCCTCGGCGGAAGCAAGCCGATCGCCGCGCGGTGCGTAGGGCTTGCGCGGCCCTTCACGCTTTTCGAAAGGCTTGCCTTCGGGACGCGGCCCCTTGCTGAACGGCCGATCGCCGCCCTTGAAATCGCGCTTTGGCCGCTCGCCATCGGCCGCAACCGGCCGATCGCCCCGCGGTGCATAAGGCTTGCGCGGCCCCTCGCGCTTTTCATACGGCTTGCGTTCACCCTCGGCCGCCATAGGGCGATCCCCACGCGGCGCATAGGGTTTGCGCGGCCCTTCGCGCTTTTCATAAGGCTTGCGCTCGCCTTCGGCTGCCATCGGCCGGTCACCGCGTGGTGCATATGGCTTGCGCGGTCCCTCGCGCTTTTCGAAAGGCTTGCCTTCGGGACGAGGACCCTTGCTGAATGGCCGGTCGCCACTTTTGAAATCGCGCTTGGGCCGCTCGCCCTCAGCCGCTGCCGGCCGGGCGCCGCGCGGTGAATAGGGTTTCTTGGCCCCGAAGGAGGGTTTGCCGCTTTTGCCGGCGGCGCCATCGCGGCGCGGCCCCGCGGCTCCAGGGCCGCTTTTGCCCGGGCCTTTGTGGCGCGGAGATTTCTTGTCGTTGTCGTCCATGTGGCCTTTGCCTTGTTGCGCTGCTACAGCGTGGCGCATCCTTTCGGGCGCGCAAAGGACGCTATAGCACTTTGATTTGGCGCATGATCATTTCCGAAAATCTGTTCCGATATTCGGGTTGACGCGCTCCATAACAGGATCACCGCCAAGTGGCGAGGAGATAATCGGAATGGAAACCGCGTGAAGCGGCCGGATTTCATGGCGCTGGCGCTGAAAGAGGCGCAAGCCGCCGCCTTGCGCGGAGAAGTTCCGGTTGGCGCCGTCATCGCCAGCGGCGACACGGTGGTGGCATCCGCCGGTAACCGCACCCGCGAACTTGCCGATCCGACGGCGCATGCCGAAATGCTCGCCATCCGCGCGGCCTGCCAAACGCTCTCCAGCGAGCGGCTGACCGGTCACGACCTCTATGTGACGCTGGAACCCTGCGCCATGTGCGCAGGCGCCATTTCCTTCGCCAGGCTGCGCCGGCTCTATTTCGGCGCGGCCGACGAGAAGGGCGGCGCGGTGGTCAACGGCGTGCGCTTCTTCGCTTCGCCGACCTGCCACCATAAGCCCGACATCTATCCGGGCATGGCCGAGGCCGACGCGGCGCTGCTGCTCAGGGAATTCTTTCGGGAAAGACGCGAAACGTAGAGCCTTCAGCTACCGAAGGCGACGGTTCCTACCAGGAGGGCAGCCAGTCGAAGAGCCCGCCGCTCTTGCCCTTGGCGGCCGCTTCCTTCTTGAGGCGGCGTTCCTTCTTGTATTCATCCTCGCCGAGTTCGCCCTGCGGCGCCGTGTCGGAGGCAGCCCGATAGGCCAGAGGCGGCTCGCTCAGGTATCTGCGAGTGTTGGGATCGCCCTGCTTTTGCTCTGCGGTGCGGCGCTGGATTTCGGCGGCGCGGCCCTTGTCTGAATCCTTCGGCGACCAGGCCGGGGGGTGGCTTGAGCCCGAATCCGCTAGCGCCTTCTTCACAGAAGCCGGATCGGTCTGCACGTCGTCGACGATCCCCGATTGATAGGACGGGTCGTCCTGGTGGGCAGTGGCGTCGGCACGCAGACGGGCGCGGCGCTGCTCGGGCGATTCGGGCCAATCGGTGCTCGCCGTCTCGATGCTTTCCTGAGGCGGCGGCAGCACTTCCTTCTGCCCCGGCGCCGGCTTTACCAGCTCCGGACGCGGCCTGTAGTCGATCTGTTCCTTGTGCTTGGGCGTGATCGCGAAGGCGCCGGAAAGGTCGCCCGCAAGCTGCTCGCCAGCCGTCTTGTCGGTGCCGTAGGTCGGCGAACCCATGCAGCCGGACAGAGCGAGGCCGGACGCGACAAGCGGCGCCAGCAGCGCAACGCGCACGGAAGTTCTGTCGATCATGCCAAAAAGTCCCACTCTAGACAGCCTCTCGATCGTCACCGGCCAAAGGCCCGGTCCCCATCGTCCACGCTCTTGCGACGGAATTCCGGCGACAATTTGTCTTCCGGAGTTTCGCGTGTTTATCTCAACCACTCGTTAAGGGCAACGCGCGGGCGCTTTTCACCCGCCCGCCGTGGCAATTGTGCACCGGCTTTGAGCACTCACAAACGTCCCAGAGCCTTGAGTTCATGCAGCACGGCGGCATCGCGGGCAGACACGTCGGGGAATTCCACGTCCTGCCCGACATCGGCGGTATAGCGCCACGAACGCGCGCATTTGACCAAGCCGCGGTCCTCGGCCTTTTCGACCACCACCGCGACACCTTTGACATCGTCGAGCGCAAAGGCGCCTTCCGGCGCCTTGCCGTGGGCGATGACGAGATCGCTGGTGATCGCCATTTCGGCCATGTCGACATCGGCGATCGCGGTTTCTAGCGAGGCATCGTCGAGGGTCACAACCGGCACGGCTTCCAGCGAGGCACCGATGACCTTCTGAGCGCGTGCGATCTCGAGCGCGCCGGTGACGACTCGGCGAACCTGCCGCACCTTGCGCCATTTCTCAGCCAGTGCCTCGTTCTTCCAGTCGGCCGGAATGTCGGGGAACTGGTCGAGATGCAGCGAGACAGCATCCGGATGACGGTCGAGCCAGGCTTCTTCCGTGGTGAAGGGCAGCATCGGCGCCAGCCATTTCACCAGGCAGTCGAAGAGGTGGCGCACCACTTGCACCGAGGCCATGCGCTTCACGCTGGCGGGTCCCTCGCAATAGAGCGCGTCCTTCCTGATGTCGAAATAGAAGGCCGACAGCTCGACCACCATGAAGTCGAGCAAAGTGCGGGTGATGCGTTTGAACTCGAACGCGTCGTAGCCCGAGCGCACGACCTCATCGAGCTCGGCCAGCCGATGCAGCATCAGCCGCTCCAGTTCCGGCATCTTGTCCAGCGGCACCTCCTCGCCATCGTCATGGGCGAGCGTGCCCAGCATCCAGCGGATGGTGTTGCGAAGCTTGCGGTAGGCGTCGATGTTGGTCTGCAGCACGTTCTTGCCGAGACGCTGGTCTTCCCAATAATCCGTCGTCACCACCCATAACCGCAGAATGTCGGCGCCGGACTGCTTGATGACGTCTTGCGGCACCACGGTGTTGCCGAGCGATTTCGACATCTTTCGCCCCTCCTCATCCATGGTGAAGCCATGGGTGACGACGGTGTCGTAAGGTGCCCTGCCCCTGGTGCCGCAGCTTTCGAGCAGCGAGGAGTGGAACCAGCCGCGATGCTGGTCGGAGCCTTCGAGATAGACGTCGGCCGGCCATTTCAGGTCCGGACGGTCTTCCAGCGTGAAGACATGCGTCGAGCCCGAATCGAACCAGACGTCAAGGATGTCCATCACCTGCTTCCATTTGGAGGCATCGTGATTGCCGAGGAAACGCTCCTTGGCGCCGGCAGCGAACCAGGCGTCGGCGCCTTCCTGTTCGAAAGCATCCATGATGCGCTGGTTGACGGCTTCGTCCTTCAGCACGTTGCCATCCTCATCGGCAAAGACGGCGATCGGCACGCCCCAGGCGCGCTGGCGTGACAAGACCCAATCCGGGCGTTCCTCGATCATGGCGCGGATACGGTTCTGGCCGGCCGCCGGCACGAAGCGTGTGTCGTCGATCGCCTTCAGCGCACGGCTGCGCAACGTCGTGCCGTCGCCGAGGTCCTTGTCCATATAGACGAACCATTGCGGCGTGTTGCGGAAGATGATCGGCTTCTTCGACCGCCAGGAATGCGGGTAGGAATGCTTCAGCCGGCCGCGCGCGAACAGCGCGTTGCGCTTGATCAGTTCGTCGATGACCGCCTGGTTGGCATTGCCCTTCTTGCCGTTATCGTCGATGACACGCGCGGCGCCACCTTCGCGATCCGGGCCAAAACCCGGCGCGTCCCTGGTGAAGAAGCCGGCATCATCTACAGTGAAGGGGATGGCAGGGTCGATGCCACGTGCGCGCAAATCCGATGCCGCATCCATCCAGGCATCAAAGTCCTCGCGGCCATGGCCGGGCGCGGTGTGGACGAAACCGGTACCGGCATCGTCGGTGACATGGTCCCCGGCAAGCATGGGTACGGCGAATTCGTAACCACCGCCGAGACCTTTGAAGGGATGTGAAAGTGTAAGGCTTCCAAGCTCTTCGACCGAAACGCTGCGAAGCCGATTCAAGGTGACCTTGGCCTTGGCCGAGGAGTCTTCGGCAAGCGCATCTGCAAAGATCAGCTTCTCACCGGGCTGTGGACCGAACGAATTTTCGGCTGCGGTAACTTCATAAAGGCCGTAGCCGATCCGTGACGAATAATTGACGGCACGGTTGCCGGGGATCGTCCACGGGGTTGTCGTCCAGATGACGACGTGGGCGTTGTCCAAAAGTGCAACGCTTTCCGGAACGCGCATGGACGGTGCAGCGTCTGATACAAAGTGCTCAACGCTCCAAAATCCTGACACAACTGGAAACTTCACCCAGATCGTGTCGGACTCATAGTCCTGGTATTCGATCTCGGCCTCGGCCAGTGCGGTGCGCTCGACGACGCTCCACATTACCGGCTTGGAGCCGCGATAGAGCTGGCCCGACATGGCGAACTTCAACAACTCCCCGGCGATGCGCGACTCCGAGTGGAAAGCCATTGTCGTATAGGGGTTCTTGAAATCGCCGACGACGCCGAGCCGCTGGAACTCGCCGCCCTGCACCGTGATCCAGTTCGCGGCGAAGTCGCGGCATTCCTTGCGAAACTCGTTGACCGGCACCTCGTCCTTGTTCTTGCCCTTGGCGCGGTACTGTTCCTCGATCTTCCATTCGATCGGCAGGCCATGGCAGTCCCAACCCGGCACATAATTGGCGTCATAGCCGCGCATCTGGAACGAACGGGTGATGACGTCCTTGAGGATCTTGTTCAGCGCATGGCCGATATGGATGTTGCCATTGGCGTAGGGCGGGCCGTCATGCAGCACGTATTTTTCGCGGCCGGCCGCGTCCTCGCGCAGCTTGCGGTAGAGATCCATGTCCTGCCAGCGCTTGACCAGCTGCGGTTCTTTTTCAGGCAAGCCGGCGCGCATCGGGAAATCCGTCTGCGGCAGGTAAAGCGTCTTGGAATAGTCGATCGTTTCAACAGTGTCGGTCATTGGTCTGCCATGTGCATTGCCCGGCGGGCGTAAAAGCTCGGGCGTGAACTATCATGATTGGAAAAGCGCGAGGGGGCGCGCAAAACTCCCGGCGGCTCCGGCGGCGCTCAGGCCGCCCGGAACACCGGGCCTGTAATTCGTATCGTCAGCGCGCGAAGGCGTGAAAAGCTCGTCATTGCCGGGCTTTTAGCCGAGAAAGCCGCAGGAATAAAGCGTCTCTTGTTCGATTCACTTACATCGCGAAGTCGAAGCGATAGGTGGTCGAGACGCCGACCGTGAACTGGTTACGGTCGCCGCGCTCCTTGACCAGGCTGGAATCGGCAGCCGGGCCCATCAGGCGCGCATATTCGCCGAACAGGCTGGCGGTCATCGGATCGGTCACCTTCCAGGTGATGGCGCCACCAAGGCCGGTCGATTTCAGGCCGCCGCCAGGATGGTGTTCGCTCAGGCCCGAGGCCGCAGCCTCCTTGGCGTTGACACCATAATAAGAGTCGAAATAGCCCGACGAGGCAAAGGACACGCGTGGTCCGCCCGAAATTCTGACAGTCGGCGTCACGTCGTAGAAAGCATCGGCGGCGATGTCGGCGACAAAGCCATCATGGGCACGAATGCCATGGCGCAGTTCGGCGCGGGCGCGCAGCCAGTCCGTCGGATAGATTTCGAAGAAGCCGCCGACCTCACCGCCCCAGCGCACCGGGTCGAGGCCCTTGAGCTCATCCTTGCTGTCGCGGGAAAACAGGAATTTTCCGGTCAGGCCGGCGCGGACGCCGCCATCGTCGACCAGCGCCAGCGAGATGTTGTCGTTGCGCGAGGTAAAGCGCGCGGCCGGGCCGGCCTTGCCCAGCGAGATGATCGGCGATGCGCTGAGCAGATAGCTGTTGGAGCCCTCGAATTTCGGCGCGACCATGCCGGTGGCGCCAAGCGTCAGGTACCAGTCGCCGGACATCCAGCCGAAGGCACCCTCGCCCGCATTGGCGGTGGACACAGTGAGCAGCGCCGAGGCGAGAAACAGCGGAATCGTCCAGACAATACGCATCACCACCCCATACGCGAAACAAAACGGAGAGAACACCCGGCAGCCAAAGCCATGGCGCCGGTTCGGTAAAATTTGACTTAAAATCTACAGCAGTGGCGGCAACTGCGACCCTGTTTTTTGCGCTGTGGCCCATTTGAACAGGGCGCCGCCGGGCCTGTGGCGAGTTGACAGAAATAGCGAGGTTGCCTAAATTCGCGTTAGTGCAGACTAACATGAACAGATGGACAGCGCTTGGCGACCCGACCAGGCGGACGATCTTCGAACTGCTGGTCGAACAACCCTGTTCGGTCGGGGAATTGGCTCGTGCGCTTCCTGTCACCCGGCCGGCGGTCTCGCAGCACCTGAAGGTGCTCAAGGACGCCGGCCTCGTGGCCAACACACGGCTAGGCAAGCAACGCATCTACCGGGTCGAACCGGAAGGCTTGGCCAGCCTGCGCGCCGAACTCGACCGGTTCTGGAGCAAGACCTTGGCGGCCTACAAAGTGGTCGTCGAACAGCCCTTGAAGGAGCAGGAATGAGCACACATCAACCGCCCGTGAGGCACTCCATCCTTGTCGAGGCTCCGATCGCACATGCCTTCAAGGTCTTCACCGAGGACTTCGGCAGTTTCAAACCCAAAGAGCATAACCTGCTTGCGGTGCCGATCGCGGAGACGATCTTCGAACCCCGCGTTGGCGGTCACGTCTACGACCGCGGTGTGGATGGCAGCGAGTGCCGCTGGGCACGGGTGCTGGCCTACGAGCCGCCGAACCGACTGCTTCTGAGTTGGGATATCAGCCCTCAATGGCAGATCGAGACCAATCCGGACAGGACCAGCGAGTGGGAAGTCCGGTTTACGGCGGAGACGAATAGCCGGACCCGCGTCGAGATCGAGCATCGCAATCTCGAACGTCATGGCGAAGGCTGGGAAGGCGTGCGCTTTGGGATTGACGGTGATCGAGGCTGGCCGCTGTATCTCAGGCGATTCCAAGATCTTTTTGCCAGCAAGGTGACCTGAAGGAGCACAATTATGGAACCCTATTGGCTAAGCATCCTCGGTGTACTGATCCTCTGTCTTTTGTCAGTCGCGCTGGCGGTTTACTCGGGTTCGTCCAAGGGATTTGCCGGAGCGCTTTCCGGTCCGGTGATCCCGGCCGACGACGCCAATCTCCTCTACAGGATCGACCGCGTGCATATGAACTCGGTCGAGGCGCTGGCGCCTTTTGTCGTCCCGGCGGTGCTGGCCATGATGGTTGGCGTTGGGTCGGCCACGTTGGCGACCATTGTCTGGGTTCATGTGGCGATACGCCTGCTTCACCTGGGGGTTTACCTACGCGGCGGCAATGCCGCCAAGGGTGGCAGTGTCAGAACGATCGTCTACGTCTCTGGAGCGATCGTCACGCTTGTCCTCGTCCTTGTGACTGGGTGGGCTGCCATAAATTGACACGTACGCGCGAACCTCAAGCCACCGACGCTTTGTTTGTTTGCTAGCCGTCGCCATCGGCTGGACGTCCGCTACAGCCGGGGCTAACCTCCCGGCAAGGTGCCAGGCGATTTCGAGGAGATGCAGCCATGACCCTGCACGGTGATACCCTGAAAGATGCGATCGGCCGGACACGGGACAAATGGGGGTGGTTCGTCGCGCTCGGCGTGCTGCTGCTCATCTTCGGCGGCATTGCCTTCGGCAATCTGTTCATCGCCACCGTCGCCTCGGTCTATGTCGTGGGCTGGCTGATGCTGATGGCCGGCATCATCGAGATCGTGCATGCCTTCGGCGTGAAGACCTGGAGTCGCTTCTTCTATTGGCTGCTCAGCGGCCTACTTTATGCCGTTGCCGGTTTCTTTGCCTTCGACAATCCGCTGCTGGCCTCGACGGTGCTGACCTTGCTGCTGGCGGTGGCGCTGGTCGCTTCAGGCGCGCTCAGGGCCTGGGTCGGCTATAGCCACCGACCGGAAAAGGGCTGGGGCTGGGTCGTCGCGGCGGGCCTGATCAGCGTGCTGGCGGGGCTGACCATCGCCATGGGCTGGCCGGTCAACAGCCTGTGGGTGCTCGGCCTGTTCCTGGCCATCGACCTGATCTTCCAGGGCTGGAGCTTCATCGCTCTCGGACTGGCGTTGAAGAAGTAGGGGCTTGAAGAGGTAAGCGGCCGGAAGGCTCAAAAAGCGATGGCGCCGTCCAGATCCGAAAGCGGCCTGACGCCGGCCAGCAGCGCGCGCGCCTCCGCCTCGTCGCGCTTCATTTGTGCCACCAGCCCATCGAGCCCATCGAACTTCACCTCGGGGCGCAAAAAGCCGAAGAACGATACGTCGCAGATCTCACCATAGAGATCGCCGGCAAAGTCGAAGACGAAGGTTTCGAGCAGCGGCGCGCCATTGTCGTCGACAGTCGGGCGACGCCCGAAGCTGGCGACACCATCATAGAGCGTGCCGTCGGCGCGGCGAAAGCGGACGGCATAAATCCCTTCCTTCAGAGTCGTTTCCGGCGAAAGCCTCATGTTGGCTGTCGGGAAGCCGAGCGTGCGGCCGAGCTGCTGGCCGCCGATCACTTCGCTTTCGACGGTGAAGCGGTAGCCGAGCAGGCCTGCGGCCTCGGCGACCTCTCCCTCGCAGAGCAGCTCGCGGATACGGCTCGACGACACGACCTCGGCGCCCTCGTCGCGAAAGGCGTCGACCAGGGTGACGCCGAAACCATGGCGCTCGCCTGCCGCCATCAGAAACGCAGGACCGCCCTGCCGGTCCTTGCCGAAGTGGAAATCGAAGCCGGTCACGGCATGGGTGATGCCGAGGTTCGTCTCCAGTACATCGGTCACGAAAGCCTCGGCCGACAGGCCGGCAAAGGCGCGCGTGAACGGCTGTTCGACGAGTGCGGCAAAGCCCAGATGCGACAACAGCCGCGCCTTCATCGGCGGCGGCGTCAACACGAACAGCGGCATATCCGGCCTGAACACCTTGCGCGGATGCGGCTCGAAGGTCAGCACCAGCGCCGGCACGCCGCGCCGCCCGGCTTCGGCAAGCGCGCGATCGAGCACCGCCTGGTGGCCGCGATGGACGCCGTCGAAATTGCCGATCGCCACCACGCCGCGGCGCAAATGCGGCGGCAGCGGCGCGGTTGCTGAAATGTGTTCGAAAGCTGCGCTCATGCAGCAACCCTACCGCAGTCTCGGAATGACGGCGACCGGCCGGTAGCCGTGCTTTTGCAGAAAGCCCGCGAGCCTGGCGGGGTCCGGCTGCATGGGATCGCCATAGTCGCGCGCGTGAATGCCGCCCGAGACGTAAAGCACATCGATGCCGTTGTCGGCCGCGCCCTTGACATCGGTCATCATGCCGTCGCCGATGGCCAGCACCTCGGAGCGCGCGACGTCGCGGTCGAGAAGCACGGCAACCTCCCGCAGCGCTACGTCATAGACCGGCGCATAGGGTTTTCCGGCGATCAGCGTGCGGCCGCCAAGCTGGGCATAGTCGCGCGCCAAGGCGCCGGCGCACCAGATCATGCGCTCGCCGCGTTCGACCACGATGTCGGGATTGGCGCAGATGAAAGGCAGGTTCCTGGCGCGCAGCCGGCGCAGCATATCGGCGTAGTCCTCAGGCGTTTCCACCTCGTCATCGAACAGCCCGGTGCAGACCACGCCGGAAGCCTCGAACTCCTCGACGAGCTCGACGTCGAGACCGTCATAGAGGGTGAAATCGCGGTCGGCGCCGATATGGAAGATTTTTCGTGGACCTTCGGCGATAAGGTCGCGGGTCACATCGCCTGAGGTGACGACGCGATCGTAGGCGGCGGCGGGAACGCCGATCGCATTCATCTGCGCCACCACATCGGCATTGCGGCGCGGCGAGTTGGTGATCAGGACGACCGGGACCTTCGCCGCACGCGCGGCGGCAAGCGCTTCGGCAGCCGCTGGAAAATGCCATTCGCCATTGTGGATCACGCCCCAGACATCGCACAGGATGGCCGAGTAGGCGCCCGACAAATCCGCGAGCGAGCCGATGATGTCAGGCGAATCCGCCATGCCGTTTTCCTGCTGTGACGATCATTGCGAGAGCTGCAGCCGACGGTCCGCCGCAACCGGCCCCGCATTAACCGAAGCGTTTCATCCTGTCACCAGCTTTTCGGCACTTGCGAGGCTGTTGCGCAACGGGCTGATCGAAGGTTGCAACAGGCAGGAACCACCCTTCTCCGAGCTTCGGTCGATCGAAACAATGTCGCACCGCTGATCACCAGGGCCGAGTGGTTAACGAGCCTTGAAAAGATGGCCCTATGTTGAACGCAGTTCAGCAACCTGAAATTTAACGATTTTGTGGGCATCTTCGGACCGATATTGGGGTCCTGGCAGGGGTGCTGAAGGCATGATCCGCAGATTTCTGAACGACAGACGCGGCAACTATGCCTTGATGACAGTGATCACCATGGTGCCCTTGATGGGCGCGCTGGCGCTTGCCATCGACTACACCGACCTCCTGCGTCAAAAGCAGAACATGCTGAACGCGCTGGATGCCGCTGGGATTGCCACGGCACAGCAGATCGTCACCGGGGCGACCGACACGGCAGTCAAGGCCTATGCGAAGGATTTCTTCGAAGCCAATCTCGGAAAGGTCAGCTCGGCCAATACGGCCCTGACGGTGACGCTGCCCAACAACAACGCAGGTGGCGGCACGCTGAAGCTGTGCGCCAGTTTGACGTTCCACCCCTATTTCCTGCCGGTGGCGGCCATGCTGATCGGAAGAACGTCCACCGATGCCAAAACCTCCGCGTGCTCCGAGATCCGCCTCAAGAACACGCTGGAAGTGTCTCTCGTGCTCGACAATTCCGGCTCCATGAGCATCAACGGCTCCGGCACCGGCCAGCCGCGAATAGATTTGCTCAAGAAGGCCGCTACCGAGCTTGTCAATACGATGGCGCTCCAGGCCGCACAAATGAGGCAGGTCACCAGGCCGGTGCAGTTCTCGCTGGTCCCGTTTTCCGCCTCGGTCAATGTTGGCCCAGCCAACAAGGACGCAACCTGGATGGATACGACCGGCATTTCGCCAATCCATCACGAGAACTTTGATTGGCAGTTCATGTACAAGAACGCGTCGTCTGGTTATGACTCGAATAAATACATTGAAAAGGTCGGCAGTGCTTACTGGAAGCGCGGCAGTGGCTGGGGCACCGGGCAATACGGCCAAAATACCACGGCGACGCGGTTCAGTCTCTTTGCAAACGACATGAAGGCCACGACCTGTACGAAAAAGAACTCGAACGGCAGTTGCAAGACCTCTGTGACCGCCCAATACGAAGCCTGGAAGGGCTGCGTGGAGGCGAGGCCGTATCCCTATAATGACGACGACACGTCGCCGACCACTGGCACGCCCGCCACCATGTTCGTGCCGATGTTCGCGCCGGACGAAGCTGGCAATTTCTGGACCGACACCACTCGCACCAGCACATCGACCTGGGGTTACGCCAACAATTGGTGGATCGATTATTCCGACACGCTGACTGTCACCAAACGCCAGGCGGATATGCGAAAGTATTTTCTGACAAAGCCCTGGGACGCATCGAGTACTGCGGCCGATGATGGGCCCAATTCGGCATGCACGACCGCCGCGATCACGCCGTTGCAGGACATAACCACCACCGAAGGCAAGAAAATCCTGACGGATGCCATCAATGCCATGGCCCCGACGGGCAACACCAACGTGCCGGAAGGGCTGGCCTGGGGCTGGCGGACGGTGTCGAGCAACGAGCCATTCACAGAAGGCCGGCCGAACACTGAAAGGGGCAACGACAAAGTCGTCATCGTGCTGACCGACGGGGCCAACACCTACAGCATCGGCCCCACAAACGACATGACCAGCAGCTATGCTAAGGACGGATCGACCTACGCCGCCTATGGTTATACCGGCCCGAAAACGGGGGAAACCGCGACCCGCCTTTTCGTCAACACGACCGTCCCCAAGACAACTTATACGGCGGCCAACTACACAACCGCGCTTGACCAGCAGATGCAAACGCTTTGCACCAATGCGAAGAATTCGAACATTCTCTTGATGACGGTCTCGCTTGACCTGGTTACCACCAAGCCGGCGGAAAAGACCGCCATAGACGCGCTCAAGAAATGCTCCTCGGATTCGCGCTTCCGCAAGGATCCGACCGACCCGAGCAAACCGGCGAAGCTGTATTGGAACGCGACCGGCGCCACCTTGTCGCAAAGTTTCAAGGAAATCGCCGACGAACTGTCGAACCTGCGCATCGTCAGCTGATCGGCGCGATCTTTCGAACACGGCGCTCCGCCTCGGCGGGGCGTTTTGTTGCGGCGTTGCTCACGTGTCCGTGCATTTGGTTAGCGCCTGGTGAAGCGCTATCCGCGCAATCGAGCAGTTTCCCAAACCCATCCTTCAACGTTTTGTGAAACTGTGGCGGCATTGAAGAATCCGCAGGCGGGGCCGCTTACATCACATGCGTGAACTCTGGCGCACATTCCGGCGTGACTTCTGGCGTGACCGCCGCGGCAATTACGCTTTGATGACCGTTGTGGCGATGGTGCCACTGATGGGCGGCGTGGCCATGGCCGTCGACTACACCGGCGTGGTCAGCGAGAAGCAGAGGGTGGTCAACGCGCTCGACGCCGCCAACTTCGCCACCGCGCGCCGGCTGGTGGAAGGCGCCACCGACGACCAGTTGCGGGCCTATGCGCTCGACTTCTTCAAGGCAAACCTCAACGACGTCGATCCCGCCGACACGACGCTCAGCGTTACGCTGCCCAGCAGCACGACCGGCGGCGGCATCGTCAAGCTGTGCGCCAGCCTGGTCTACAAGCCCTATTTCCTGCCGGCAGCGGCGATGCTGATCGGCAGGACGTCGGAAAACGTCACCTACTCCGTGTGTTCGCAAGTCCGGCTGAAGAACACGCTGGAAGTGGCCATGGTGCTCGACAATTCGGGGTCGATGTCGAACACGGGCACGGGTGCCGGACAAAAGCGCATCGACCTTCTCAAGCAAGCCGCCAAGCAGCTCGTCGACACGCTTGCCTTGCAGGCCGCGATGATCAAGCAGATCGACAAGCCGGTCCAGTTCAGCCTTGTGCCGTTCGCCGCCTCGGTCAATGTCGGCGCCAGCAACGACAACGCGTCGTGGATCGACGCCTACGGGCTGTCGCCCATCCACAATGAGAATTTCGCCTGGTCCACGCTTAACGCAGCCGACAAATATGCCCAGAAGATCGGCGGCATCTGGTACAAGAAAGGCACTGGCTGGGGTGAGCAGGAGGGGCAGATGCTGACCCGCTTCTCGCTCTACCGCGACATGAAGGTGGTCACCAGCCACGAGCGCATCGTCGGCAGCAAACGCGTGGTCTGCGACAAATATCGTGCCAATCATACATGCTCGGACAGCCACAACGAATACGACTACAACGACACATACGGACCGTTCGCCAGCTGGCAGGGCTGCGTCGAGGTCCGTCCCTACCCCTATAATGTCACCGACGCGCCGGCCTCCGGCGGACCGAACAACACCGGCACCGGCGTCGGCGATCCCGCCACCATGTTCGTGCCGATGTTCGCGCCAGACGAGCCGGGCAATCATTGGTACATAACGCAGGACCCCGACGAGGTGGCCCCCAAGACCTATGGCGCGGCCAACAGCTGGTGGAACGACGATCCGGCGAGCACCTCCGGCAAGACCAGGCAGTCCAACATGGCCAAGTATTTCCAGCCGCGGCCGATCAATGCTCCGGTGCTGTCGGCCGGTGCCGGTCCTAACTACAGCTGCACGACGACACCGATCACGCCGCTGACCGACGTCTCCAACACCGCCGGGCTGACCAAGATCAAGGCTGCGATCGACCTGATGGCGCCGAACGGCTTCACCAATGTGCCGGAGGGCATGGCCTGGGGCTGGCGCACCGTCTCCAGCACGGAGCCTTTCACAGGAGGACGTCCTGAGACGGAGCGCGGCAACGACAAGGTGGTCATCGTGCTCACCGACGGCGAGAACACCTACGCGGTGCCCAGCAGCGATCCCGCCGGCAACAAGTCGACCTATGCCGCCTATGGCTATACCGGCGTCGGCTACAACGGCACTGCGGTCACCCGCCTGTTCGGCGGCACGTCGAGCGCCATCGGCCAGCTCAACTATTCGTCGAGCAACTACACCGCCGCCCTCAACGAGCAGATGGCGACGCTGTGCAACAACGCCAAGGCGGCCAACATCATGGTGATGACGGTGGCGCTCGATATGTCGACGACCGACGCCGGCGACAAGAGCGCGATGGAGGCACTGAAGGTGTGCTCGTCGGACTCGCGCTTCCGCAAGGATCCGGCCGACCCGAGCAAGCCTGCAAAACTGTTCTGGAACGCGACCGGCGCCACGCTGTCCGACAATTTCAAGGAAATCGCCAACGAGCTCTCGAACCTGCGCGTGGTGAGCTGAGGGTTGAAGCTGCTGATCTTCCCCCACCTTGCGGGGGAAATTGGCGGCTTCGCCGCTTTCGCCAATTTTCGACGCTGGCGCAAAGGCTCCGGCCATCATGCTCTTGCGGTGAGGTCAAAACGCGTGGTGGGTATCGTCACCGCTTCCCGGAGATTGCCAGTGCCCGAAACCGCCAACCATCTCGCCTTCGCGCTGGTCTGCCTGGGCATGGTGCTGACGCCCGGGCCGAACATGATCTACCTGATCTCGCGCTCGCTGTCGCAAGGCCCGAAGGCCGGGCTGATCTCGCTCGGCGGCGTGGCGGCCGGCTTTCTGTTCTATGTCGTATCGGCAGCGCTGGGCATCACCGCGCTGCTGCTTGCCGTGCCGTTTGCCTATGACGCACTGCGCATTGCCGGCGCGCTCTATCTGCTATGGCTCGCCTGGCAAGCGGTGCGGCCCGGCGGGCGCTCACCATTCCAGGTGCGCGAACTGCCGAAGGACAGGCCGCGCAAGCTGTTCGCGATGGGCCTGATGACCAATCTCCTCAATCCCAAGGTGGCGGTGCTTTATCTGTCGCTGCTGCCGCAGTTCATCTCGCTGGGCAACGGCCATGTGCTGTCGCAGCTTCTGGTGCTCGGCGCCACGCAGATCTCGATCAGCCTGACCGCCAATGCCATCATCGCGGTAACGGCCGGTTCGATCGCCACCTTCCTTGCCGGACGGCCGCTATGGATGGTCATCCAGCGCTGGATGATGGGCACGGTGCTCGCCGCGCTGGCGCTTAAAATGGCGACCGACGCGCAACGCTGATCGGACGCAGCGCGCCGAGACTACATCGGCCGCCGACCTTCCCATTCGAATCGGCCGGCCGAACCTGCACGGAGGCCAGCGATTGAGATTTTCGCAGCCCTGCCCGGCAAAAGCCATGATCGCGGCTAAGTCAGGCAGGCATGACAATGATCTGCACCACCAATCATCCGCTCGCGCAAACCCGCTCTGGCGCAGCAAGTCCAAAACCAAACAGGCGCCTGCTGCTGATCGGCCTTGCAGCCATGGCCGGCCTCGCTGCTTGCAGTACGGTCTCGGTGCCGACCGGCGAAGGCGCCGGTGTGTCGTCCTCGGCCACCGCGACGCTGGCCGGCATCCGAGCTTCGGCCGGACTGCCGGCGCTGGTGCCGGACGCCCAGCTCGAGCAGGCCGCTCGGCAGCAGGCCGGCTATATGGCCTCACGCGAACGCATGAGCCACACGACGGGCTGGGGAAAGGATTTCGCGTCGCGGATGAAGGACAATGGGGTGCGGGGCGCCGCCGCCGAGAACATCGCCGAGGGCCGCTTCGACCAGCAGAAACTGTTCGACATCTGGATGCATTCGGCTGGCCACCGCCGCAACATGCTCGATCCGGATTTCAGCCGCTTCGGCCTCGCCTATGTACGCGACGGACGCGACAGCGCCATCCGCTACTGGAGCCTGGTGCTCGGAAAATAGCAGCCAGCGGTTACGGCGCGAGCCAGCCGTCAGCCTTTCGCGATCAGCTCGCCGATATCCCCAGCCGACAGGGGTTTGCTGAAATAATTGCCCTGCACCTCGTCACAATTGTTCTTGCGCAGGAAGGCGACCTGGTCTTCCGTTTCGACACCTTCGGCCAGCACCCGAAGGTTCAACTTCTGCCCCAGGGAAATCACGGCGCCAGTGACCGCTTGATCGTTCTCGTCGGTCGCGAGATCGTTGATGAAGGACTTGTCGATCTTCAGCCGCGCCACCGGAAACGTCTTGAGAGCGCTGAGACTGGAATAGCCTGTTCCGAAATCGTCGATCGATATCTGCACGCCGAGCTTTTGCAGTCCGTTCATCGTTGCGACCGCCAGCTCGAAATCCTGCATGATGAGGCTTTCCGTCACTTCGAGCTCGAGATACCTCGCCTCCAGGCCGCTTTCCTTCAATGCGTTGACGACGCGGTCGATCAGGTTCTTCTCCCGGAACTGCCGCGCCGACACGTTGACGCAGACGGTTACGGGCGACAGACCGGCGCGCTGCCAGGCTTTGTTCTGCCGGCAGGCTTCGTGCAGGATCCAGTCGCCGAGCGGCACGATCAGCCCGGTCTCCTCGGCGGTCGGGATGAACATCGCCGGCGAAACCAGGCCTCGCGTCGGGTGGTTCCAGCGCACCAGCGCTTCGACGGCGAAAACCTGCCCCGATCGCAGATCCACCTGTGGCTGATAATGCAGAGCGAATTCCGACCGGGCGAGCGCGTTTCGCAATTCCTCCTGAAGCAGGAATTTTTCATGTGCCGTTGAGTTGAACTCCGGGGCATAGAACTGGAAATTGTCGCGGCCGAATTCCTTGGCGCGATACATGGCGGCGTCGGCATTGGCCAACAGCGTATCCGGGCTGGTCCCGTCCTTCGGGTAATTTGCGATGCCGATGCTGGCCGTCGTTCTCAGCCGATGCTCTCCGACAAGAACCGGTTCCGCGATCGCATCCCTGATCGTCTGCAGGGTTTCCGAGACCACATCGACATTGGTGGTTTGGTCGAACAGGACGATGACAAATTCGTCGCCGCCAAGCCGCACGACGGTGTCGGTGGCCTTCACGCATCCAACCAAACGGCTGGCGACGGTCTTGAGGAGTTCGTCGCCGGCATTGTGGCCAAACGTATCGTTCACCAGTTTGAAATTGTCGAGATCGATGAACACTACCGTCATCCAGCGATTGTATCGCTGCGCGTAGAGGACCGCCTGGGAAAGCCGATCCTCCAGCAAAGCGCGATTGGGCAGGCCGGTCAGCGCATCATGGTTGGCCATGAAGTGGATCTGGTCTTCCGCCAGTTTGCGCTCGATCGCGATGCCGGCAATGTGTGTGGTGAACTCGATCAGGCGGGTCTCGGCATGGGTGGGTTCGCGCACGGTCATCGAATACATGGCAAAGGCGCCCAACACGACGCCCCGATGCGACAGGATCGGGGTTGACCAGCACGAACGATAGCCATGGGGTGCCGCCAGTTCGCGGTAATCGTCCCAAAGCGGATCCTGCAGAATATCGGTAACAATGACCGGTTCCCGCCGGTAGATGGCGGTTCCGCAGGATCCCACCTTGGGACCGATGGCCGCCCCATCGATGGCGCTCGTATAGGCTTTCGCCAGGCCCGGCGCCGCACCGTGACGCAAATGAATGCCGTCCTTGTCGAGCAGCAGGACGGAACCGAATATCCCCTTCAACTGAGCCTCGACGAAGCGCATGAGGCGGTCGAGCACGTCCTCCAGCGGCGCGCTCGTGGCAATCATTTCGAGGATCTGCGCCTGCCCGCTGCGAAGGACATCCGCCTGCTTGCGGGCGGTGATGTCGTGGGCAATGCCAACCAGGCCGAAGATTTCATTTTGGCGATTGCGCAACGGCACCTTCGTCGACGAAAGCCATTTGCCGTTCCCCGACGCATCGACGACAAACTCTTCCGCGTCGATCATTGGTTGTCCGCTCTTGAGCAGGCGCTGCTCGACCAGGCGAAATTTCCGCGCAACTTCCGGGGGGTGGAGATCAAAATCGGTCAAACCGATCATGTCGCTGGTCTTGTTGCGGCCGCTATCGGTCGCAAGGGCGCTGTTGACCACGACGAAACGGCTTTGCGTATCCTTGACCCAGAGGTAATCGGGCACCCAGTCGATCAGCGCCTGCAGCGAAATGCGCTCGTCGACGATCTGCCGATTGGCGAGGAGTTCAGTGATGTCCTCATGCGTGGCGATCCAACTGCCATCGGGCATGGGCTGGTTACGGATCTGGATTGTGCGACCATCGACAAGTTTGGCGGTCCAGAGCCGCGAAGCCTTGCCCGAATTGATCGAGCGAGCCGTTGCGAGATAGGTGTCGGCGGCCGTCGCCGCCGTGCCGGCGGCGACGCGGCGTTCGACGATTTCGCTCAGTGTCACGCCAGGCCGCAATTCCTCGGGCGCAATGCGGTAGATTTCCGCATAGCGCCGGTTGCTCAGGATCAGCCGTTCATCGGCATCGAAAAAGCAGATGCCTTGCGAAATATTCTCGATCGCAGTCTCGAAGCGCAGGGTCTGCCCTTCGAGACCCGCAATGGTCGTGCGAAGTTCTCCCTCGAGCGTATCGTAGGAAACGTCAGCCAGTCTTGCCAATGCGGCTACGCCCACCGGCCCGCGCGCCCCGACGGATCTTCTGGATGACTTCGTGACCAAACAGACCTCCTCCGGTTTGGCACCTGAAACAAGAAAGGGCCTCTGTCGTGCCAGACGAAAGTCGACTGACAATGTTACAGATGTGCTAATTCAAGATGAACTGTAACGGAATTGGAGGCGTCAGCAACCAGATACCAAAGGTGCAAATGTCATTTCAAATCAACTTCCAACGGCTCATTATCGATATTCTTTTGCACACGCGGGGTTTTGACGATCATCCGAGCAACAATCATCAGGGGCAACCAGCTTGCTGCCAGCGCTACCGGCGCCCGCCTCAATCCATATGCGCGGCAGGAGCGGCCGCGCCGGCCGGAGCGGTCTTCGGCTTGCGCAGCAGGAAGACAAACGGAATGGCAACCAGCGTCATCACCATCAGCAGTTTGAAGTCGTTGACGTAGGAGATCATCATCGCCTGGATGTTGACCATGCGGTCCACCTGCGAAAGTGCCGTCGGATCGCCGCCTGCTGCCGCCGGCGAGGCCGCCCACAAATTGGGGTTGAACGGGTTGATGAAAGCCGACAGTTCGGTGTGATTGACCTGCGTGTTGCGCACCATGAGAACCGTCACCACCGACACACCGATCGACGAACCGAGATTTCGAACCAGGCTGAACAGGGCCGTGGCGTCGGTGCGGAAGCGCACGTCGAGCGTGGCGAAGGCCACCGTGGACAGCGGCACGAACACCATGCCCATGCCCAGACCCTGGATGACGCCGGAGCTGAGGATCAGCCAATTGTCCATCTGCGGCGTGAAGGAGGACATGGTGTAGAGCGACTGCGCGGTGAGCAGAAAGCCGATGACGACGAGGATGCGGGCGTCGATTCTGCTCATGAGCCGTCCAACGACAAGCATCGAAATCATCGTGCCGACACCGCGCGGCCCCAGGACGACGCCGATGGTGACGGTCGGATAGCCGAAGATGGTCGACAGCATTGGCGGCAGCAGCGACATCGAGGCCAGGATCAGCACGCCCATGACGAAGATGAAAGCCAGACCGGTGACGAAATTGCGGTCGAGGAAGATCTTGGGGTCGATGAAAGGACGTTCCGCCGTCAGTGTATGGATGATGAAAACCCAGAAGCCGGTGATCGAAAGAGCAAGCTCGATCCAGATTTCGACCGAGGAAAACCAGTCGACCTCGCCGCCGCGGTCGAGCAGCAGCTGCAGCGCGCCGACGCCGAGCGAAATCATGGCGAAACCGAAGAAATCGAAGCTGCGTATCCGCCGGGCAATGATCGGCAAATAGGCTGCCATGCCGAGGAAGGCGATGATGCCGACCGGCAAATTGATGAAGAACACCCAGCGCCAGTTGAAATTCTCGGTCAGCCAACCGCCCAGCGTCGGACCCAGGATCGGCCCCAGCATGATGCCGGCGCCCCAGATGGCCATCGCCTGGCCGTGGCGTTCCCTGGGGTTGATGTCGAGCAGGAAGGTCTGCGACAGCGGCACGATGGCTGCGCCGAACACGCCCTGCATCAGCCGGAAGAACACAATGCTCTCCAGGCTCCAGGCAATGCCGCACAGCATCGAGAACACGGTGAAGCCGACAACCGCCGCCAGGAACAGTTCCTTGCGGCCGAAGCGGTCGGCCAGCCAGCCGGTCACCGGCGTCATGATCGCGGCGGCAACGATGTAGGAGGTCAACACCCAGTTGATGTTGTCGGGCGACGCGCCGAGGTCGCCGGTCATGGTCGGCAGCGCGACATTGGCGATCGTGGTGTCGAGCGCCTGCATGACCGTCGCCAGCATCAGCGCCACGGTGATCAGGCCGCGATGCGGCACTTCCTTGAAAGGTTCTGGTGTGGTCATGATGCGGAACTTCCGACAGGTAACAAAAACGTGTACATTAGGTTTCCGGGCGGCGAGGCCTTCTCTGGTGAAGAGACCCTCATCGCGGTGGGACGCGATCTATCGATGTGGGGGTTACATCGATCGAAGGTCTCGACACATCAGGCGCTTGCCGCCCGGAAATCCAAGGTCCGAAGGACGGGCGCCGAGATGGTCCAGGTTCTGGGCAGGCCGCGATGCGGCCCGGTCCAATCCACCCCTCGTTCAACCTGCCGTCGGACCGATCCTGTCATCTCAACTTCACCTCGCCTGCGGCGGGCGTTCTGCCGGGCCGTGATCCTGCTTTTCGAGATCACGGTCCATTCACAGTCTATTGTGCTTCGCCTGCGGTGGCGTGGCCGAAGATAGCGGGGAACCCGCGGGCCACGCCGGTATCCACCGTAACCGAGGCGCTCATGCCGGTGCGAAGCGCCATTTTGGCGTCGGCATCGGTCAGCTCCAGGCGCACCGGAATGCGCTGCGTGACCTTGACCCAGTTGCCGGTGGCGTTTTGAGCAGGCAGCAGCGAAAACTCCGCGCCGGTGCCGGCGCCGATCGCCTTGACGGTGGCCTCGAAAGTTCTGCCCGGATAGGTGTCGACGACGATCTCGGCCTTCTGGCCAGGCTTCATGTGGGTAAGCTGGGTTTCCTTGAAATTGGCATCGATCCAGGTGTCGCCGGTCTCGACCAACGCAAACAGCGGCGTGCCGGAACCGACATACTGGCCGATCTTGAACGAGGAGGCCTGGCTGATGACGCCGTCGGCCGGCGCCTTGACCGTGGTCTGCGCCAGATCGTAGGCGGCCTTGTCGCGCGCGGCGAGTGCGGCCATCACCGTCGGATGCTTGTCGGTCTCGATATCGGGATTGCCGGCGAGAGCCGCCTTGGCCCTGATGATGCCTTGCTCGGCAACGGCCAGTTGCTGCCTGGCCTTGTCGAGATCGTTCTTGGCCTCGTCCAGCGACGATTTGGCGTTGATGCCCTTCTGGGCAAGGTCGGCGGCGCGGTCATACTGCGACTGCGCGTAGTCGACCTGGCTGGCATCGGACTTTTCCTGCGCCAGCGCCTGGCTGTAGGCGGCGCGCAGCTGTTCGATTCCGACGCGTGCGACTGCGACCGCCGCGTCGGCCTGGGCTAACGCGATCCGGTAGGGCTCGGGGTCGATGGCAAACAGCACATCGCCCTGCTTGACCTGCTGATTGTCCGAGATGCCGACCTGAACGATGCGGCCGGCCGTGTCCGAGGCGATCGACACCTTCGCCTGCTGCAAATTGGCGTTCTCGGTTTCCTGATAGCGGCCGCCGGTCACCCAGACATAACCGCCACCAATGGCCAGCGCGGCCGGCAGGGCGACCATCAGCAGCAAGCGGCCGAGGCGGCGCTTCTTGACCGGAGCCGGAGCGGGTTGAACCGGGGGAGCCACCGCGACAGGTGCTGCGGCCGGCTGTGCAGGCGCTTCGGCGGCCGGCTTTGCCGGCGTCTCGATCTTGGTTACATTCTCGTCTAGCTTGGCTGCCGCGTTCATGCTGCTGCCCCTTCCGTACTCTTCAAGGACGACGTCTCGCCGTCCGCCAGGTTTTGCACGATGGTGTCCAGCGCCCGGATAAGGACGCGGCGGTCGTCCGGCGAAACGCCGACCAGCGATTCCTCATAAACTTCGCCAGCAAGGCTTTTGACCTCGGCATAGGCCGCGTTCGCCTTGGCTGTCGGGAAGATCATACGCACGCGCCGGTCAGTTGCGTCGGAGCGCCGCTCGATCCAGCCGCCCTCCTCCATCCGGTCGACGAGGCGTGAAACGCTGATCGGCTCGATTTCGAGAAGTTCGGCGAGGCGAGCCTGGGCGACGCCCGCCTCCTTCGCAACGCGAACCAGAAGCCGCCATTGTGCCGAGGAAAGGCCAAGTCCGCTGGCGCGCGCCTCGAAGCGCTTGCGCATAAGGCGCTGCACGTCGTGGATCAAAAAGCCCAATCTATCTATGCCGTCGGAAACCATGAGCGGTATATATTATAAGCGTGCTTACCATTCAAGGCGCCGCGTTGCACCAGAGCCGAAAAAGAGGGATGGCAGCCATGCAGATGCGGTCATGGCACAGTCAATGACGGTTGCGGATGACCTCCCGACCGTGACGTGAATTGCCGTCGAGAACGCCGCGAGGAGAAAGGTCGTCTTGCGCGTCCTCGCCACCGGCACACCTAGGCTTTCGGCGGCATTTTCGCCGGCGGCGAAGGCATCGAGCCGGCGGTGGTTCCACAGCGCATAGGCAAGGATGGTGCCCGCACCCAGCGCGCCCAGATATTGTCCCAGCGAGCCAGGCCGAGGCCGCCCAGCAACGGCTTTCCACGATGGTGACCTGCCACAGTCGACCAGCGCCCTTCGATTTTACGACAGGCGCAATTTCGATCAAACTGGCCTCGCAAAAAGCCGACAAAATGTGCCGCCAAATGCGAGGAGACTCATGAACCCGACCGAGAAAGCGCTGTGGTTTGTCGAGAGCCATTTGCCGGAAGCGATCTCGCTTGAGGATGTCGCGCAAAGCAGCGGCGTCTCGCGCTTTCATGTGACGCGCGCCTTTGGCGCCGCCACCGGCCGTTCGGTGATGGGCTATCTGCGCGCGCGCCGGCTGACCGAAGCGGCGCGCAAGCTGGCTTCCGGCGCGCCCGACATCCTCGCGGTCGCGCTCGATGCCGGCTACGCCTCGCACGAAGCCTTCACCCGCGCCTTCCGCGATCAGTTCGGCACGACGCCGGAACTGGTGCGCGCGCAGGGCAGCCTCAGCAATCTCGATCTCGTGGAGCCGATCCTGATGGACCAGTCCTTCCTCGCCTCACTGCCGCCGCCGCGCTTCGAGACCGGCCGTCCCTTCCTCATTGCCGGCCTCGGCGGGCGCTACAGCTGCGAGACCAGCGCGGCCATTCCGATGCAGTGGCAGCGCTTTGGGCCCTATATCGGCAACATTCCAGGCGAGACCGGCGACGTCGCCTATGGCGTCTGCGTCAATGGCGACGATGCCGGCAATTTCGACTATATCGCCGGCGTCGAAGTTTCGGATTTCTCGGACCTGCCGAAGGAGCTTTCCCGGGTGCGCGTGCCGACGCAGAAATACGCAGTCTTCACGCATGCGGAACACATCTCCACCATCCGCCGCACCGTCAACACGATCTGGAACAAATGGCTGCCGGCCTCGGGGCACGATATAGCCGACGGCCCCGAATTCGAGCGCTACGGCCCGGAGTTCGATCCGCGCAGCGGCAATGGCGGGCTGGAGATATGGGTCCCGGTGGCCTGAACGCCGCTACAGCTCCAGGTTCCAGTTCTGGCCGACCAGATCCTTGCCGAAGGCGTGATGGCGCTCTTCGTCCACCAGCCTGAAGCCGGCACTCTCGTAGATGTGGCGGGCGGCGGTCAGGATGTCGTTGGTCCATAGGGTCAGCGTCTTGTAGCCCTTGGCACGAGCAAAGCCGATGCACTCCTGAACCAGCCGCTTGCCGATGCCGAGGCCGCGCGCCGATGGTTCGACATAGAGCAGGCGCAGCTTCGCCACCGCGTCGGATTTGCGCACGACGAAGACCGAGCCGACCACCTCCCCTTGCCGTTCGGCAATCCAGCTGCGTTCCCATTCTGGATCGAAGGATTTTACGAAGGCGCCGAGGATTTCGGCGACCAGCGCCTCGTAGGTTTCGTCCCAGCCATATTCCTGTGCGTAGATCTGTCCTTGGCGGCGCACGACCCAGCCGATGTCACCGACCTGCAAGGGGCGCAGCACATACGGCACTTTGGGCTCGGCGTCCTCGCCCAGGAGCTGCTGCACCGTCAGCATAGCCTTGGCCAGCCGGTCCTGTTCGGCAGCGGGAAGCCGCGCCAGCAAGGCGGCGACCTGGTCGTGCGAAGCCCGGTTCAGCGGCGCGAAGGCCTGCCGCCCCGCCGGCGTTAGCGTGATCGACGATTGCCGCGCATCCGACGCCAGCGCCGCGCGCGAAATCAGCTGCAGGTGCTCGAACTTCTTCAGGAGCCGGCTGACATAACCGGCATCAAGGCCGAGATCGCGAATGAGATCGCTGGCGGTCAGGCCATCGCGATGCGCCAGTTCGTAGAGCACCCGCGCCTCGGTCAGCGAGAAGGCGCTTTTCAGCAGGCCTTCGTCGAGCAGACCTATCTGGCGGGTGTAGAAGCGGTTGAAAGCCCGCACCGCGTCGATGCGCTCCTTGCCGGGTTGATGATGGATCGTCATGGGAAGCCTCCTGCCCATCAACGATCGGTCATTTATTTGACTTAGTCAAGTATCGAGGAGATGCTCCCCCGGTCGTGTCTCAGGCGATGGCGCGGCGGCGCCGTGCGATCAGGACGAACAGGCCGAGCAGCACGACGCTGGCCGCAGCACTGGCGGCGGCAAATTCCGGCACCGGCCGAAAATCCTTGCCGTCGATCAGCAGCGATGCCGCGACCGGGCCGATCGCCAGGCCGAAAAGCTGGGCCGCCGGCACCAGAAGCACGGCCGTGCGCGTCTCGTCGGCGGTGATCGCCAGCCGGATCTGATAGGGCACGATGAACAGAAGGATGAAGCCCATGATCAAGGCCGCGACCCAGAAAACCGTCAGGCCGGGGCTGCCGGCGAGCACCACGGAACTGGCGACGGCGACCACGCCGATCGCCACGATGGCGAAGCGGTAGTCGATACGCGCCTCGAAGACGGTAGCCGTCATTGCGCCCAGCACCTGCAATGCGAGGCTGGCCGAGACGATCAGGCCGACGCTGCGGCCATCGATGCCGTATTGTGCGCCAAGCGGCTCGAGAAACGCCCAGACCGAGCCGAAGAACATAAAGTAGCAGAAGACGCACAGCAAAGCGGCAAGCGAAGGAACGGTCAGCACATTGCTGAACTGTTCCTCCTTGGGCAGGTCGGCATAGCTATCGGGGACGATGAAGGCGACCGCCACCGAAGCGATGCAGACGACGGCAAGGACGATGAAGCCGCCTGCCGATCCGGCGGCCGGGATGACGTAAAGCGCCAGCAGCAGGGCAAGGGCGCATTGCGCCAGGGTCTGAAGGGTGACGAAGAAGCCGCCGATGCGCTCGGCCCGGCGCGAACGGGCGATCAGTTCCGTGGCGACCGCCACCAGCCCACCCTCGGCGAGGCCCGCCACCGCGCGGGCGGCAATCAGCGAGGTCGAGGTCAGCGCATAGGCGGTCGCGCAGTTAGCCAGCGCCAGCAAGAGCAAAAGGCAGGCACTTTTCGAGCGCATATTGTGGGCGGACAGCATCATGGCGATGACCGCCGATCCGATGCCTATGGCGATCATCTCGACCGTGGCCACCAGCGCGAGTTCGTCACCGCTGACATGTCCTTCGGTGTAGAGCGCGCCGAGAAGCACCGGCTGCAGCCCGAGAATCAGCAGGCCGACCGAGCCGATCCACAATGCCGAGGCGAGCTGCGCCCCAGTCGGGTTGCCGACCAGCCAGTCGCCGTTCCCGGCATCGGCGTTACCAGCAGAAGTCACGGTCGCCTCCCAACGTCCTTGCCTGGCGGCAAAAAAACTGACAGTCTGTCAGCATTTAGAAACTGATACTCGATCATATTCGTTTGTCAATCAGTAGCGGGACTTGGCACCAACAAGGCTGGGGATGGTCTTGGCGATCGAATGGTCTGGGCGATCGAGAGGATGGCGGCATGAACGAAGCAGTGCAGATGACGACCGAACCGAGGCGCAGGCCCAAACAGGAGCGCAGCCGCGAGCGCATCGACGCCATCCTGTCGACGACCATGCGGCTGATCGGCGAGAAAGGCATCGACGCCGTCACCATGAAGGAAGTCGGCGCACAGGCCGGCGGGCCGATCGCCACCGTCTATCATTACTTCCCCAACAAGTCGGCGATCCTGGCGATGCTCTACGAGCGATTCTCCGAAGTGAGCCGCGCCCGGCTTGCCGCGATCGTTGCCGACGTCGGCGGGCTGAGCGACGTTATCGCTGCGGCCGACCGGCTGCTCGACGACTACTATGAGCGCGTCGCCGGCGACCCCGCCATTCAGGACCTGCAAAACGCCATCCAGGCTGACAAGGCGCTGAAGAATCTCGACATCGCCGAAACCCGGCACCAGGCGACGATGTTCTGCGACCATGTCGGCCCCTTTCTCGCGCCAGAGCGACGCAATGAGTTCGGCCGTATGGTTTTCCTGATCTTCCAGCTGGCCGGCGGCGTCGTGCGCATGGCGCTGACCCAGGACCAGGAGGAAAGCCGCCACACCATCGAGGACTACCGGTCGATCATCCATACGCAGTTGGGACTGTTTCTCTAGCGCCCGATTCGACCCCGTCCGGTCGGGTGGATGAGGTTTTCGAAGCCGTCGGCCAGGTTGGCGGCGCCGGCGGCGACGATCTTCGACAGGTTTCTGGCGCGACCCGGGGTCTTGTTGGCATCGAGCAGCACGGCCCTGCCCTCATGCACGACAAAGTCGAATTTGCCATAGTCGAAGCCCAGCTTCCGACGCAGGGCGCGCAATTCGTCGGGAACCGCAACCGGCTCCCGGCGGATGGTGTCGTCGCCCTTGACCAGGCGCTGTGGCGAGACATAGCGGGTGCAGCGCTCCCGATCGCCGCAGAATATCCAGAACCGCGCCGCAAACCCGTCGGGCTCGATTTCGGGAATGAATTTTTCCACGATCAGGTCGGCACGCCTGAAAATCTCCGGCGCCACATCGGCCAGCGAGGCATGCACCTGATAACGGTCGAAGGTCTGCGCGCCCGGGAAAGGCACTGCCTTGCCGGCGCGAACGGATTTTCGGTTGAGCTGCTCCTCGGGCGTCCCCCAATGATTGAGGTTGCTCTTGACGATGACCTGGCCGCTCCAGTTGGCACCCTCCTCGAGGATCGCACCGCTGATGCGGCGCTTGGAAATGTCGGTCGCACCAAGATTGAGACAAATCGGAAATCCGCGCGCGTAGTCGACATAGTCCGATGGCGTCACTGTCGCGTCGACATGCAGGACGGCAATATCGGCGTTATGACTTGCCGAGGGTCCACGCATGATCTGCACGGAGTGACCGCGCCGTTTCAGCTCCGCCAGGACGTCGAACAGCATGTAGGGGCTGTCCTGGCGCAGCAGGAGGCCCCGCCGGCTCTGGAAGCGGTCAAATTCATGCGTTATGACGGCAATGCGGGCCATGGCCTTTCCATGCATGAGGTAACTCGCAAGGCAACCAACAGCCTGGAAGGAAATATGTCCAGCCTTTCCCCAAACCGTTCCGCATGACTGAGCATTGGGACGCAATTCGCCGTCACTGGCGGCTTCTCGGGTCGCCGCTGTGTCCGCCCCCGGAAGCTGTCGCCGCCTATGAGCGCGAACTTAGCCTGCAATCGGTCGATGTGGTGCTGCTCGGGGTCACGCCGGAGCTTGCCGGCCTCGGAAGGACCATGCTCGCGATCGACGAGTCCACTGCCATGATATCGGGCATCTGGCCGGGCGATACCGCCTCACGCAAGGCGGTGATCGGCAACTGGCTGGAGTTGCCGCTGGGCGACGAAAGCGCCGGGGCGGTGATCGGCGACGGCTGCCTGTCGGCGCTGGACTCCTCGGTTGCACGGCAGGCGCTGCTTGCCGAGATCGCGCGTGTGCTGAAGTCCGGTGGGCGGGCTGCATTGCGCGCCTATGCAAGTCCTCAGGTACAGGATGATCTGCAGGAGGTCCGGGCGCTGACGCTTTCCGGTGGTGTCGCGACCTTCCACGAACTCAAATGGCGCATTGCCATGGCTTGTGCCGGCAGCGATCCCAACCGCGCCATTCCGGTGCGGGCGATCCTCGATGCCTTCGATGCGCTGTTTGCCGACCGGGAGGCCCTTGCCGCCACGACCGGATGGGAGATGCCGGTCATCGGCACCATCGATGTCTATGCGAATTCGCAGACTGTCTACAGTTTCGCCCCGGCGGCGACGCTGGTCGAAGAGGCGAGCCGGTTTTTTGACAGTGTCCGCCTCGCACCGACAGGGGCTTATGGGCTGGCGGAACGATGCCCGCTTCTGGTGCTTGAATCGCCGCGGCGGCGGTAGGGTCTGCCGTCGGATCGCGGCACGGCTCCAATTGGCACAATTGTGCTCACCGTTCGCCTTGACTCTCGAAAGCCACGCGCTTATTTCAGCGCGACGTTAGCACTCTCCCCAGGTGAGTGCTAACGCACATCCGGCACCGCCGGATCGAGGAACAGCTCTCACCGTTCTCATTCGAGGAAGAAAAAATGGCAAAGTCGAAGTTCCGCCCGCTTCATGACCGCGTGGTCGTACGCCGGGTCGAATCCGAATCCAAGACCGCCGGCGGGATCATCATCCCGGATACGGCAAAGGAAAAGCCGCAGGAAGGCGAGATCATCGCTGTCGGCTCCGGCGCTCGCGACGAAGCCGGCAAGCTGGTCCCGCTGGACGTCAAGGCTGGCGACCGCATCCTGTTCGGCAAGTGGTCGGGCACCGAAGTCAAGCTCAATGGCGAAGACCTTCTGATCATGAAGGAATCCGACATTATGGGCATCATCGGCTGATTATCGGCCTCACCGTCAACTAATTTCGGGCTTGATCGCAAGCCCCCTGCCAGGAGCTAAAAAATGGCTGCTAAAGACGTAAAATTCTCCCGCGACGCCCGCGAGCGCATGCTGCGCGGCGTCAACATCCTCGCCGACGCGGTGAAGGTCACGCTCGGCCCCAAGGGCCGCAACGTCGTCATCGACAAGTCGTTCGGCGCACCGCGCATCACCAAGGACGGCGTCACCGTCGCGAAGGAAATCGAGCTTGAAGACAAGTTCGAGAACATGGGCGCGCAGATGGTCCGCGAAGTTGCTTCGAAGACCAACGACATCGCCGGCGACGGCACCACGACCGCGACCGTCCTGGCGCAGTCGATCGTCCAGGAAGGCCACAAGGCGGTTGCCGCCGGCATGAACCCGATGGACCTGAAGCGCGGCATCGACCTGGCCGTGACCGAAGTCGTCGCGGCTCTCGGCAAGGCTGCCAAGAAGATCAAGACCTCCGAGGAAGTTGCCCAGGTCGGCACGATCTCGGCCAATGGCGACGAGTCGGTCGGCGCCATGATCGCCGAAGCGATGCAGAAGGTCGGCAATGAAGGCGTCATCACGGTTGAAGAAGCCAAGACCGCCGAGACCGAGCTGGAAGTCGTCGAAGGCATGCAGTTCGACCGCGGCTATCTCTCGCCGTACTTCGTCACCAACGCCGACAAGATGGTTGCCGAGCTCGAGGACGTCTACATCCTCCTGCACGAGAAGAAGCTCTCCAACCTCCAGGCCATGCTGCCGGTTCTCGAAGCCGTCGTGCAGACCTCCAAGCCGCTGCTCATCATCTCGGAAGACGTCGAAGGCGAGGCCCTGGCCACGCTGGTCGTCAACAAGCTGCGTGGCGGCCTGAAGATCGCCGCCGTCAAGGCGCCGGGCTTCGGTGATCGCCGCAAGGCCATGCTGGAAGACATCGCCATTCTCACCGGTGGCCAGGTCATCTCGGAAGACCTCGGCATCAAGCTCGAGAATGTCGGCCTCAACATGCTCGGCCGCGCCAAGAAGGTGTCGATCTCCAAGGAGAACACCACCATCGTCGACGGCGCAGGCAAGAAGGCCGAGATCCAGGGCCGCGTTGCCCAGATCAAGCAGCAGATCGAAGAGACCACGTCGGACTACGACAAGGAGAAGCTGCAGGAACGTCTGGCGAAGCTCGCCGGCGGCGTTGCGGTGATCCGTGTCGGCGGCGCGACGGAAGTCGAAGTCAAGGAAAAGAAGGACCGCGTCGATGACGCCCTCAACGCGACCCGCGCGGCCGTGGAAGAAGGCATCGTTGCAGGCGGCGGCGTCGCACTGCTGCGCGCTTCGGCCAACATCAAGGTCACCGGCGTCAATGCCGACCAGGCTGCCGGCATCAACATCGTTCGTCGTGCACTGCAGGCTCCGGCCCGTCAGATCGCTTCGAACGCAGGTGCTGAAGCTTCGATCGTTGCCGGCAAGATCCTCGACAACAAGGGCGCGACCTACGGCTACAACGCCCAGACCGGCGAGTATGGCGACATGATCGCCATGGGCATCGTCGACCCGGTCAAGGTCGTTCGCACCGCTCTCCAGGACGCGGCTTCGGTCGCCGGCCTGCTCGTCACCACCGAAGCCATGATCGCGGAGGCCCCCAAGAAGGAGTCTGCTGGCGGCGGCATGCCTGGCGGCATGGGCGGCGGCGGCATGGGCGGCATGGGCGGCATGGATTTCTAATCCAAGCTATCTGGCTTATGCATACGGAAAGGGCGCCGAGAGGCGCCCTTTTTGTTTTGGAAAGCGGATGGTTAGGCGGCGCTGTCCGCCTGCCGCGCAACCTTGCCTGCAAGCACCGCCTGCTCGACAAGCGCCGCGACCTCGTCGGCCACCACCAGCACCGGGCCACGATCGCGGGTGGCCCTCGCAATCACCATCAGCCCTTCCAGCGAGGATTCGACCAGCAGTGCCAGGGCATGCGCCCGGCGTTCGGGCACTCCTGCCCTGACAAAGGCCTGTCGCAGCAAGCCGATCCATTGCTCGAAAGCCGATCGGCAGAGTTCCGCCAGTTCCGGCACATCGGTGGGTGAATCCAGCACCACCGGCGCGATGGGGCAACCCAGCGAAAAATCATTGTCCTCCAGCATGCGCCCGACCGACTGGTAGATGTGATGGACGGCCACTGCAGGATCGCTCTCGGCTGCCAGTGCTTCGCCCAGCCTTTTCGTGACGTCGGCAACGCTGTTGCGCGTCACCTCGATGACCAGTTGGTCCTTGCCGCCTGGGAAATGAAAATAGAGCGAGCCGCGCGGCGCCCCGCTGGCGCCCAGAATGTCGTTGAGCGAGGTGCCGTGATAGCCGCGCTGCCTGAGCAACAGGCCTGTGGTCTCGAGTATGCGGGTGCGGGTGTCGTTGGCCATGTCAACCTCTGTCAGCAGTGACGCATTATAGGCCTTGCCAAGAATATGACAATCGGTCTATATAATATGTGGATCAGTCTATATACTATTAAGGAGAGTGACATGCGCAGCTACCGTCTCGAAGGGTTTGGTGGAACCGAATCCCTGGCGATGCGCGACGAGGCGCGGACGGAACCGAAACCGCATGAGATCGTGGTGCGAGTCCGCGCCGCCTCGCTCAATCGGCGCGACACGATGATCCTTGGCGGCACCTATCCCTTGCCGGCGCGGCAAGGCATCGTGCCGCTGAGCGACGGAGCCGGTGACGTCGTCGCAATCGGCGATGCCGTCACCCGTTTTGCCGTCGGCGACCGCGTCACCGGCAGCTACTTCGCCCGCTGGATCGATGGCCGCATCAATGCCGGTCTGATCGACCAGCTCGGCTGTACGCTTGACGGCATGCTGACTGAGTTTGCCGTGCTCGACGAACAATGGGCGGCGCGACTGCCCGATCATCTGAGCTGGCACGAAGCGGCGACGCTGACCTGCGCCGGCGTGACGGCCTGGAACGCGGTGACCGGGACCCGGATTCCGAAGCCTGGTCAATGGGTTCTCACCATCGGTTCGGGTGGCGTTTCGCTGTTTGCTCTGCAGTTCGCCAAGTTGCTCGGCTGCCGGGTTGTCGCCATCACATCGCGCGCGGAGAAGGCCGACAGGCTGCGGGCGCTGGGCGCCGACCTCGTTGTCTCCAGCACCGACATACCGGAATGGGGCGGCTGGGCGCGCGAGCAGACAGGCGGAGTCGACCTCGTCGTCGAAACCGGCGGCCCGGCCACCTTCGCGCAGTCGCTGATTGCCAGCACGCTTTATGGACACATCGTGCTGCTGACGCTGCAGGACGCCAGTGGCAGATCGATCGAGATGCCGGCAGCGCTTTATCAGCGCAGCCTCGCCACCATCAGCCGCCTGTTCGTCGGCAGCCGCAGCAATCTTGAGGCCATGCTGCGCGCCGTGTCGCAGCATCGCCTCAAGCCCGTTGTCGACAGGGTCTTCCCCTTTGCCGAAGCCCCCGAAGCGTACCGCCACTTCCAGCAGGGCGACGTGTTCGGGAAGGTTGTCATCGACTGCGCCTGACCCAATTGCCCGCTTTTCAACCCCGAATCAGGAGAACGACCATGACCATCCGTGAAGCTTCCGCAGAATGGCAAGGCACGCTGAAGGAAGGCGGCGGCCGTCTGCGGCTTGGCAGCGGCGTCTTCGAAGGCGCCTATTCCTTTCCGTCGCGGTTCGAGGACGGTCCGGGCACCAATCCCGAAGAGCTGATCGGGGCAGCACATGCCGGCTGCTTCTCGATGGCGCTGACCTTCATCCTCGGCCAGGAAGGCCACGTCGCCCGCACCATCCGCACCGTCGCCAAGGTGCATCTCGGCGCGACCGCCGCCGGGCCGACGATCACCCGCATCGAGCTCGAAACGGAAGCAGAGATTCCCGGCCTTCAGCCTGCCGAATTCCAGCGTATGGCGGAGACGGCGAAGACGACCTGCCTTGTCTCTCGCGCTTTGGCCGGCGTTACAACCATCACCCTCAAGGCCGAGCTGGCCGCCACCACTGCCACGGAACAATGAAAACCAGGAGGTATGAGATGAGCCAGGACAGCATCACGAGCATTCATCCGGGCGACCACTCTAGCCAGACGGCCGAGATCATGCGTCGCTTCAACGATGTGTTCCAGTTGCACGATCCGTCCGCGCTTGCCGAGTTGGTGGCGCAGGATTGCGTTATCGAAAACACCGTGCCGGCGCCGGACGGCGCCCGCCATGCCGGCAAAGAGGCATGCATTGACCTATGGTCGGCGATCGCCACCCAGCCCGGCACGCGCTTCGACCTCGAGGAAACCTTCGTCGCCGGTGAACGGGCGACGATCCGCTGGCGCTACTTCATGGCCGACGGCAACTCCCTCCGCGGCGTCAACCTGATGCGTGTCGCGGACGGGCTGATCGTCGAGGCGATGGGTTACGTCAAGGGATAGAAGCGTTGCCCGATACGGCACTCCCGTTCCCAGCCCGGAATCTCGCTCAAGTCGAGTTTCCGGGCCGGTTTTCTGGTCACTGGATGACGCGGTGCAGCTTCACCGTGGTGCTGGGACTGTTCTGGATGGTCTGGAAGATCACGCAATAGCGATCCGTGAGTTCGAGCAGTTGGTCGAGCTGACTTTGGGGAGCGTCGGTGTCGATGTCGAACCGCAAGCGGATTTCCTTGAAGCCGACTGGAACACCCGCAGTCACGCCGAGCGTGCCGCGAAGATCGACGTCACCTTCCGCGGAAACTTCGGCGGACCTGATCGGAATTTCGAGCACGGCCGCCGCCGCGCGCATCGAGACACCGGCGCATGCGATCAGCGCCTCCAGCAGCATGTCGCCGGAGCACAGTTCCTGGCCGCTGCCCCCGGCCATCGGATGAATGCCGGCAAGCGCCAGCCCGCGTCCGGTCTCGACCTTGCAGGTCACGGTGGACGCGTCGGCGACGCCCTTGGCTTTCAAGGTGAGGAACGCGGCCTTTGAATCCCTGCGATAGAGATCCTTGATCGGCTCCTGCGTGGCGCGAAATGTTGCGATTTCCATGAACAATCTCCTGTCTTGAATTGTCGTTGTCAAAAATGGCGAGCAGTGGCCGGGCCTTATTCCGGCACCGCGATGCCGGAGCCGCCGAGCTCAGCCGGAAAGTCCCTGAGCTTGGGCAGCCCGTCCTTCATCGGCAGCACGGTCTCAGCGTAGTTGACGTGAACCCCAGGCGTGAATTTCACGCCTGGTATGGTTGCCGCATAGACATCGACCAGGCCGAGCGGCGGATGAACGGTCATCAGATGACCACCGCATTTCGTGCAGAACTGGCGATCGCTCATTTCGGTCTTCTCGAACCCGGACAGGAACTCCGCGCCCCTGGTGACCTTGACGTTCTGAGGCTTCCACAGCGTGAAGGCGTTCACGGGAGACGCCGACCACGATCGACACGAACCGCAATGGCAATAGCCCATTGCCTCGGCGGCTCCGTGCACTTCGATTTCCACGGCGCCGCAAAAACACCCGCCCTTATGTACCGTCATGACTTTTGTCCCTGGTTGGTTTCGACAGCACTCAGCGCCCACTCTCGGCAGCGCTTGAGCACCGGTGCAGGTTTAGGAGTTCTGGCCGCGAACTGAATGATACGGCGTCCGCCTCGCTTGACAGCGCGTCCGGAACTCGAAAGGGATGGCTCACCGGCTAGCCGGGTGCGGGACGAAACGGAATGGCCGGGGATGCTCTGTCTGACCTGTTGAGGACGGTACGCCTTACCGGCGCGACGTTTTTTGACATTGAGGGCCACGAGCCGTGGGCCGTCTGTTCGCCGGCGCCATCGTCCATCCTGCCGAAGATCCTGCCCGGTGCGGACCATCTGATCTCCTACCATGTGGTAACGGCCGGTCGCTGCTTCGCGCGCATCATCGGCCAGGAAGCGATCGCGCTGGAAGCCGGCGAAGTCGTCGTCTTCACCAGGAGCGACCCGCACATTATGTCCAGCAATCCGGCGTTGCGCGCCGATCCGCCGACAGCCGACGTTCTCGACATCGCAACAGCCGGCCGGATGCCGTTTTACATCAACTGCGCCGGCGACGGCGCGGCCTCGGCCAGGCTGGTTTGCGGCTATCTCGCCTGTGATGCACAGCCTTTCAATCCACTGCTCGAGGCTTTGCCGCCGGTGATCAAGGCCGAAGATGCCAAAGGCGATGGCGGCTGGCTCAGCCAGTTCATCAACCTGGCTGTCACGGAGGTGGCGCAAAAGCGCGCAGGCAGTGAAACGGTGCTCACCAAACTGAGCGAACTGATGTTTGTCGACGTGTTGCGCCGTTACTTGGAATCGCTGCCGCCACAAACCACGGGATGGCTGGCTGGCCTGCGCGATCCGCACCTGGCGAGGGCGCTGGCGCTGATCCACGACCGGCCGGCGCATAACTGGACGGTGGAGGCGCTGGCGAAAGACTCCGCGCTGTCGCGCAGCGTGCTCGCGGAACGCTTCACCAGGCTGGTCGGCATGCCGCCAATGCATTATCTCGCCAAATGGCGCATGCAGATCGCCTCGGAGCTGCTCAGCGCCGGCTCCAGCAACATGGCCAGCATCGCCGCTGAAATCGGCTACGAATCCGAGGCAGCGTTCAGCCGCGCCTTCAAGAAGATGATCGGCCTTCCGCCCTCGGCCTGGCGTCTAGGCATCCGGACCGGACCCGGAACCGACGAAGAGTAGGCCGAGGCCTGGCAGCTCCTGTTCTATCGATCAGCCAGCGCCAGCTTGGCGCCGAGCATGACAAAGGCGCCGGCGAAGGTGCGGCGCATCCAGGTCAGCACCATCGGCCGCGACACGACATGGCTGCGGATCGAGGCGGCAAAGATGCCGTAAGCGACGAAGACGACGAAGGTCAGCAGCATGAAGACGCTCGAGAGTTCGAGCATCTTGGCAAATGCGTTCGGTTCGGTCGTGCTGACGAATTGCGGCAGGAAGGCAAAGAAGAAGATCGACAGCTTCGGGTTCAGGATGTTGATCAGGATACCGGAGGTGATGACCTTGGCTGCCGAGCGGGGTGCCGCGTTTTCATCGACGCTCAGGCCGCCCTTCTCGTTCAGCGTGTTCCAGGCCATGTAGAGGAGATAGGCGACGCCGAGATATTTCAGCGTCTCGAAGGCGACAGCACTTGTGTGCAGCAGCGCCGCCAGGCCGGTGATGGCGGCGGCCATATGCGGGATGATGCCAAGCGTGCAGCCGAATGCAGCAGTGATCGAGGCGCGCGCGCCTCGCGAAAGCCCGGCGCTCAGCGTGTAGAGAACGCCGGTGCCGGGCGAAGCCACGACGATCAGCGACGTCAACAGGAATTCGATGCTCATGGTTCCTCCAACGCCCTGCCCGTGGTGGAAGCTATCGGGGGATGTGGGATGAGGCAAGGTGGGCGTCGGCTAGATCGTTGGCATCCCGTGCGCCTTGCGCGCCATCAGGCAATCGTCGCCGCCAGGCATGCAGGCGTGGCAGACGTCCGGGCGGATCTCGTAGATGCCGCAGGCCGTGTGCTTGCCGATCTCGCCCGTAAGCGCCGAACAGCGCACGCCCTCGCAGCGCATCCCGGACAGGTCGGCGGACACGAACTTTTCCGGAATCCGGTCAAGTTGCGCATCGTCCTCGGTCGAGAAGCGCGGCCATTCGGCCGAGTAGGAGCAGCAGGCGCCGCAGCTCTGGCAATCGAAGATTGCGGCCGCGCCGGCGTCCTCGTCGCCAGACAAAAAGTCGGTGGCGCCAGCCAGGCCGGCAGGCGCTATGGACCGACGACCGGCATCTTGCGGCAAGGCGCTATTTCTTCTTCTTGCCCTTCGGCGCGTCCGCCGGCGACTTGAACAGGTCGGTCGCAGCCTCTGTGGCCTCGGCGGCCTTTGGCGCGGCAGCGGGCTTGGCCTGCTTTGCAGTGGCAGCAGCCGGCGCTGCCGGCTGATCCTTGGTGGAAAACTTTATGGCCATGTCAGTCCTCGTCGGAAAAGCGGGATGATGGTGCGCGCGGATTGCGCAAGCGGCCGATCAGCGCCGAGACCGCTGTGATGTTCATTTCCTCGGGCGACCAGTTCCTCGCCTCGGCAATGTGGTGCGCCGCCAGTTCGCGATGCGTGCTGCCGCTATAGGCGGCATCCTGGTAGGTCACGCGCTCCTGGGTCTTTTTGTCCTCGCGGACATATTCGACCAGATAGTTCGGGGCTTCGGCACGGCCGCGCACGCCGACGCGCACCTGGGCATCGCCATGCGCGCGCTTGCAGCGCTCGAGCTTTTCCAGCACACGGCGGACATATTCGACCGGCTTGTCCAGGCCCGGGACCATGGACGCTATGGTCGCATCGGCATCGATCGGCGTCGGCGGTACGCGCTTGGTGGCCATCAGCGTTTGCCTGCCCGCTTCGGCAGCGCCGCAAGGGCTGCGGCCGCTGCCATGTCGTCGGCTTCCTTTTCCTTGCGCAGTTCGCGCAAGCGCGCGGTCTTGGCTTCGCGCGCCTCGCTGACGGCATCACGCTCGGACAGGATGCGGTTGAGTGACATCGACTGGGTTTGCGTCTTGCTGAACAGCGAGCCGGCCTGTTCGGCGGTCTTCGATTGAGTGGTCAAAACTTTCTCCTGTCGGGAGCCTGGTGCCGATAGAGCGAGAGAGGCCTTCGATTACGACCAAAGCAATACGGCAGCGGGGCAGTATGGGCGGTTCAGATTGCTGGAGCGTCCCTTAGCACGTTCCGGCCGGCGTGCGGCGCACTTTTAGCGGCATGACGCACAAAATGAAAAAGGCCAGGCACCGCCTGACCTTCCATGAAAGCGCCGCGCATCCAGTTGGATGCGCAAGGCGCTCCTTTCAGCCTTTCATCGGTGCCAGTACATCCGTGGTCACCGGAAGGCCGAATTCCTTATCAGGCCGCCTTCAACTGGTCGGCGGACATCTTGCCCGACTTGTTGTCGCGGGTCATCTCGTAGCCGAGCTTCTGACCCTCGACGATGTCACGCATGCCGGCGCGCTCTACGGCCGAGATGTGGACGAAAACGTCGGCGGAGCCGTCGTCAGGCTGAATAAAACCAAAACCTTTGGTGGCGTTGAACCATTTCACTGTGCCGGTGGCCATGAAGAACCCTTTCCCTGGCAAATATTCGTTCACCATCGTGCGACTGCACAACAGCGTTTTGTCTCGATTTTTGATGGGGAAGTTCGTCAAAGGCGCGCATCATGCGCGGATAACAAAAGTCGGTCAAACAAATATCGACATGTTTCTTATAGACTTCTTTTAGCGCCGAGTCAATTTCTGGTTTGGCCGGAGCCCAAATTCAACCTGAGGGTGCCTGAGGCATAAGCCTCAACTGACGAGGTGGCGGAGCGCAAGGCGTTCCAAAAAATATTCCACGCCCCGGAACCAATCGCAAGCCGGCGCATTTCCGTGATGTCAGCAATTCAGAGAACAATCTCGGTAATGCTGGCAAAAGAACGCCTCCCGCACATTAAACGGTGCGAGAGGCGTTCTTGTATGTGCCGTTGTCTGACACAATTCCCAAGTGAAAACCGTTTCACATCCATAAACTTACGCTCGCCTACAGGATCGCGCTGATCAGCGGCAGGATCTCGTAGTGGAAACCGCGGCCGGAGCTCGACACCGGATCGCCGTCGGTGACCGCTCTTGCCTCGGCTTCGCTGCCGACACGCAGGATCAGCAGACCCCAAGGGCCGGCCGGGTCGGCGACCGGCCCGGCCAGGATCATGGCGCCCTCGGCAAGCTTGCCGCGCAGATAGTCGGCATGCCGGCCCATCAACTCCCTCTCCTCCTCCGTCAGGGTGAAGGCGAAGTCCGGCCGAGGCGGGATCAGCCGGCAGTGGAAGATTGTTGGCGCGGTAGTCTCACGCGGTCCATCATTGCTGGCCATCGGTCACTCACCGTGATGTCATTAGTGGTCCTATTCGTCCGGGCCGGGTTCCGGCCAAGTCTCCTTCGCTGCTTCCGCATACCAGTGCCGCATCGCCGGCGTTGCCAACACGGCGTCGACGTAGGCGCGCGTGTCGGGCGCGAGCTTGCCGCCATAGGTGTCGAAGCGGGTGACGACAGGTGCATACATGGCATCGGCCGCGGTGAAATGACCGAACAGGAAGGGGCCGCCTTTGCCGTATTGTTCCCGGCACTGGCGCCAGATCGTTTCGATGCGCGCGCGCTGCATTTCGCCTTCGGCGTCGAGCGGCTTGTGGCCCTTCGGCCGGCGCAAATTCATCGGCCAGCCATAGCGCACCTCGCGAAAGCCGGAATGCATCTCGGTCGCCACCGAGCGAGCCAAGGCGCGGGCGCCGATATCCTGCGGCCAAAGTTTTTTCTCCGGAAACAGGTCGGCCAGATATTCAAGGATGGCAAGGGTTTCCCAGACAATCCTGCCATTGTGATTCAACACTGGCACAAGGCCGGTGGGCGAGACTTTCGCCAGAGCGGCAAAGGTTTCGGGCGTGCGCAGGCGCACGAAACCTTCCTCGAACGGGATCTCCAGATGCTTCATCGCCACCCATGGCCTCAGCGACCAGGACGAAAAGCACTTGTTGGCGATGATGAGCGTAAATTCAGCCAAGGCGGTCTCCCCAAAATTTCGTCACACTAGTCACACGATACGACGCGGCAAAGCGTTTCGGCGACCATATAAGCGACCAGATGCGACGATGATCGCCGCCCAGGGAACCTAAGCCAAGCCGGCCCGTTTGCCTCCTGCGAATGAATCCCCGGAATCCCAGGAGATGTAAAGATGGTGAACAAGGATCAGGTTGCCGGCGTGGCCAAGCAGGTCAAGGGCTCGGTCAAGGAGGCCGGCGGCAAGGCGACCGGCAACAGGCAGACCCAGGCCGAAGGCACGGCCGACAAGACCGCCGGCAAGGTGCAGAAGGTCTATGGCGACGTGAAGGACAAGATCAAAAAGGCGCTCTGATTCGATCTTGGAGGCAATGAGGAAGGCGGCTCAAGGCCGCCTTTTTCTTGTCAGAGGCTGAGGCTTTTGCTGAAGGCGCTGGTGAACTTGACCTCGCCGTGGTCGCCGGCCGCCTCGCCCAGCACCACGTCCATGCTGTCCCCGGTTACCCTCACCAGCGCGAAGCCACCCAAATAGGCAGCCTTCGGCTTGAACAGGTCGAGGCCATCGCTTTTGTAGATCATCGGCACTTCGTGCTGATGGCCATGGAAGATGGCGATGACATTGTAGCCCTTCAGCGCCGCCAGCATCGCCTGGCGGTCGGCCTCGCTCCACCAATGCGGCGCGCCTGCGCCGTCATCGTCATAGGTGCGCTTGGCCGGGTCCCAGCGCTCGACCGAGAAAGTGTCCCAGCCATAGTGCTGGAACAGGATGACGGGACGGCCATCCGCCGCGTAGGTCGCCAGATCCTGCTTCAGCCACGGCAGGCTGCTCACCGCGCCGTGGCCGGTGTCGCCGGCAAACCGGTGGGTCTGGACGAGATGCAGGCCGCCCCAGTCCCAGGAATAGCAGTCGGTGTCGACATCGTATTCGGTGGCCGGCACCGGCGGCTTGAAGAACACGCCGGGGCGGTGGTTGACCTCGACATAGTCGCGCAGTTCACGCCGATACCAGTCGACATGGGGCGGCGAGCCGTTCTGGTCGAGATCGTGGTTGCCGAGCCCGACATAGACCGGCATGTGCACGCGGTCCGGGCCGACGCCTTGTTGATAGCGCTGGCTGAACTGCAACAGTTGCGTGCCTTCGCTGGGCTCGGTGATCTGGCCGCCGCCATCGTCGGTGATGTCGCCGCCGACAACGAGGCCGAGCGGCGCATCGATGCGGCTGCCGGCCGAACGCAGGCGGGTTGCAACGCCATCGATCTCGACTGGCCATTGCCGGCCGGCCAAGCCATTGAGGACAGCGACATTGCGCAACAGCGCGGCATCGGTCTTGCCTTCCTCCAGGCAGTTGGGGCTGAGGCCGCTCGACATGCGGCAGGCATGGACGTCGGCGATGAACAGAAAGGTGGCGTCGATGGGCTGGATGCGCTTGCCGGTCTGGCCAAGCGCGGCGCGCGGCAGCATGCCAGCCATGGTAAGGTTCGGCTGCCTGTGCGAGGAAATTGCGACGGGAGAGGACGAGCTTGCGATTCATGACCTGAAATTCAGCACAGCCGGCGCCCCACCGTCCAGTTGCCAGGAATGGCAGGTCGACACGGCACTGTGGCTCTGGCATTTCTTGGGTCATGCTGGCGCGCAGCAAATACAAGCAGAGGGGGAGGATTTCATGAGAGCCTTTTCGATAGGCGTGGTGCTGGCTGGGTTGCTGCCGGCGGCTGCGGTGCATGCCGCCGATTGTGTCGACGCAAAATCGGCCAAGGCCGGCTTCGTTCTGGAAATGCCCGGCGTCCGCAGCGAGTTTCGGCCGGTGGCCGGCGGCATGGTCTCCGTTGCCAACACCTACGAATCGCAATCGCCGCAGACACAGTTCCTGTTTGCCGGCCTGGTCGAAGTGTTTCGCGACAGCGATACCGGACGGGTGGCGACGATCCCGTTTTCCGATCTGCGAAAACTGTTTCCGCTGAAGACGGGAGCCAAGAGCACGATCGAATTCGTCGAGCTGTCGCCGAACAAGCAGCCGAAGAGCACCAAGACACTGAGCCTGGTCGTCAAGGGCAAGGAGACGTTCAACGTCGGCGGCTGCAAATACAACGTGCTGGCGGTCACGGAGACCTTCAAGAACGGCGCCGGCGAAACGCTGGACACATTTACCGCGCTTTATGCGCCCGATCTGCAGGCGTCCCTCGCCCGGCGCTACGACGAAGGGACCAGCGCGGAATCGGTGAACGGTTACGAGACGATCAAGCCGCTTTCCGACTAGAACAGCGCAGTTCCGGCCTCAAGCTTTTCCCGGCCGCAGCAGGATCCTGCGACGCCGCTTCGCTCTGCTCGGGAATGGCGGCGTTGAGCTGCCCTGAAGTTCGGCCAGACAATCGCGCAGCACGCTGGCATCCTGTGCCGCCTTGGCCATCGACATGGCGCCGGAATAGGCGGCGATGGCGAGTGCCGCAAAGCGCTCGGGGTCGGTGCCCTGCTCCCTCCCCGACTGCTGGTCGGCTCGCACCTTGTCGGCAACCGCCTGACGCCATCCGGCAAAGATGCCGGCCAAAGCGGCGCGGAAATGCGGGTCAGCGAGCGACAGTTCATGCGCCAGATTGTTGAGCGGACAGCCGCGCACGAAGCCTTGCTGCTCAAGCTCGGTCGCCACCGCCTCGAACACCGCGCGCACGCCTTCGCGCGCCGAGCCTGCCGCCCGTACAGGGTTGATCCAGGTTTCATCGAGGGCCGCTGCCACGCGCTCCTCGATCACCGCGAGAGCTAGCGCCTTCTTCGTCGGGAAATGATGATGCAGCGCGCCGCCGCTGACGCCTGCGGTCGTCATCAACTCGCCAAGAGCGGATGCATGATAGCCACGCGCCTGGAACGACGCTTCGGCGACATCGAGCACCTTGTTGCGCAGCCCTTCGGGATCGTTGGTGCGTTTTCGCGGCGGCCCTTTCGGAGCCCGAGCAATCTCTGCTGACATTTGCCAACGATAGCAGATTGACAAAACAGGACAACCGGTCTGTTTTATAAACCGGATGATCATCCTGTTTTTTGGAGACGACACAATGACCGTACCCCTGAATGCGCCTGCGGCGGCAAAACTGCTCGCTTCGCCTGTCGTCGAGTTGCGGCAGTACACGCTGAAGCCGGGCCGGCGCGAGACGCTGATCGACATCTTGGACAGTCGGTTCATCGAAGGCCAGGAACACGCCGGCATGACCATCATCGGACAGTTCCGTGACCTCGACCGCCCCGACATGTTCGTCTGGCTGCGCGGCTTCGATGGCATGGAAGCGCGGAAGCAGGCGCTCACCGCCTTCTATGACGGGCCGGTGTGGACGGCGCACCGCGACGCCGCCAATGCGACGATGATCGATTCCGACGATGTACTGCTCTTGAAGCCGGCATGGCCAGGCGCCGGCTTCGATCTGTCAGGCGCGCAGCGAGGCGCCATGCCGGCGGATGGAAAGTTGAGCGCAGACAACCGCTTGACCGGTGTTGTTGTCATCCAGATTCATCATCTGCGGTCTGGCGCCGAAGCCGATTTCGCCGGCAATTTCGAAACGGACGCCGTTCCGGTCCTTATCGGCGCCGGCGGACGGTTGCTTGGCGCCTTCATCACCGAGCACGCTGAAAACAGCTTTCCCCGCCTGCCGGTGCGCTTGAGCGAAAACGTCTTTATCGCGGTGACGGGTTTCGACAGTCCCGAGGCGCATGCCAGTTACGAAGCCGCAGTTGCCGCTTCGCCCCAATGGCAAGCGGCCGATGTGACGTGGCGGACCGAAACCTTGCGCCTGACGCCGACGTCGCAGTCGCTGCTGCGGTAACCGGATCGGCACACGGCCAACCGAAGTTCATACTGAGCGATAGGCCGGCGGCTTGACCGCCCTCGCCGATCGGCATTGCTTCGTGACGCGGGCAACAGCGAGAGCATTCGATGCGACTTGGCCTTCAATGAGACTTTCTGGCAAGCGAGCACTGGTGACCGGCGGCTCGGACGGCATCGGCCTGGCCATATCGGAAGCTTTCTTGCGCGAGGGCGCCGACGTGCTGATCATCGGCCGCGACACCAGCAAGCTCGAGACCGCCCGCGAGACACTTGCGGCGGCGGGCAACGTCGGCACCCAGTCGGCCGATCTCTCGACCTCGTCCGGCATCGATGCCGTGGTCGATCGCGCGAAAGCAACCGGCCCGCTCGACATCCTCGTCAACAATGCCGGCGTCGCTTATCTGGTGCCTTTCGAGACCGTCACCGAGCACCAATTCCAGCAATCCTTCGCGCTCAATGTGACGGCGGCGTTCTTCCTTACCCAGCGGCTGCTGCCGCATCTCGGCGCCAACGCCTCCGTCATCAATATCTCGTCCTACTTCGCCGACAAGATGATCCCGAAGCGGCCGTCGAGCCTGTATTCCTTGTCCAAGGGCGCGCTAAATTCGCTGACCAAGTCGCTGGCCTTCGAGCTTGGTCCGCGCGGCATCAGGGTCAATGCGATTGCGCCCGGCACGGTCGACACCGCCATGCGGCGCAAGTCGATCGACAACCTGCCGGCGGCAGCGCAAGCCGAGCTGAAAACCTATGTCGAGCGCAGCTACCCGCTCGGCCGCGTCGGCCAGACCAGCGATCTTGCCGGCATCGCCGTCTATCTGGCCAGCGACGAGGCGGCGTGGACCAGCGGCGGCATTTTCGCGATCGATGGCGGGTATACGGCGGGGTGACCGTTTGGACGGCCCTCGGCCTCGAACAAGCGGAGCACTTGACCAAACTTCCGATACCGCGTCTGTCTGCAGATTGAGCAATGCTTCAGACATTCGTGGTGCCATGCCGTCTATCGATCCACTGATCCTCTTCTACACAACGTTCTTCAGCAAACCCGTCGATATCGCGTCGATACAGTGCGAAATGCCCGGGCGGTGGACACTGGACAAACGACGGATTTCCGAGGCCGCGGCAGTCGTCTTCCATATTCCGAACTTTCGCGAAGTTGGCGATGCCTACAAATACCCTGGTCAATATTGGGTCGCCTGGTCGATGGAATGCGGCCAAAACTACAAGCGACTTGCCGACCCCAAAATCATGCGGCACTTCGATATCATCATGACGCATGAATCCCGGTCCGATGTCTGGGTACCCTACCTTCCGCGTGCGGTGTGGTGGAAAGATGCGCTGGCCAGACCAATCGTGCCGAAAACGGAAGAAGCGCCGGTCGCACTCTTCCAGTCGGCCGGCCTGAATTATAGCGGCCGTGTCGATTTGGCGAACGAACTGGCGCGCCACATCAAGATCGATTCTTATGGCCGATATCGCAACAACCGATCGGTCTCTGGCCCCGATCTGGGCTCGAAGACCAAGATCGAAACCATTGCGCGGCACAAATTCTGCCTGGCCATGGAGAACTCGATCGAGGCCGACTATGTCACCGAGAAAATCTATGACGCGTTCATGGCGGGCACGGTGCCGATCTACCTTGGCGCTCCCAATGTGGACGAGTTCGTTCCGGAGCACTCCTTTGTTGACGCCAGTGCCTTCGCCAGCGCCAGCGATCTTGCAGCCTATCTCCAGCACCTGATCGCAACGCCGCAAGACTACGAGGCTTATTTCGACTGGCGCTCAAAGCCATTGCCCGACAATCTCGTCAAACGGGTGCAATCATTGGAAACACCCGCGTTCTGCAGACTGATGAGGGTCGTGCGCCAGCGTCTGGAGGCGCGGACAAGCACGCCTTCCGGACGGCGAACACTTCCGTTCGGCTATAGATCCTATCTCAGGACAAAGCTGCGCCGTTGGAGGAAAAAGGTTCCGAGCTGACGGTCCGCGATCAGGCGCGCTTTCAGCAAAATACGGAGGACAAAGAGCGTCTCTTGCGACGTCGAGACGGCTTCGACCTTGCCGCCATGCATCTTGGAAAACTCCGAGGCTATGTGGAGGCGCTCCCAGGGTGGACTTGAAATTCTCGGCTTCGCGATCCGAAGCTCGATCCGGATGCGATGTTGGATTTTGGTCGGAAACTGAACAGAAGGACAAGTGCATAAGCTACCTCATCGCTGCTGTTGCCAGTGAGACGCCGGCACGGATGGTAGTTTGTGTGGCAGCGTCGCTCGTAGGTAGAGTAGGTAGACATGAATTGCGCATTGCTGATCCTGGGGGAAGTTTGCGTAGAGCAATCCGCCAGCTCGACATGATCTCATCGAGCTAAATCCGCAAGTTTCCGTCCACTTCATGGGATCAAGCCGCACTGAGGAGCAATTTCCTTCACAAGAAAGTGGAGGGTGCAGGATCCCGAAGGCCGGCGCTACCGCTTCAACCGATTTACTGCCTGCCGGCCGCAATCTCTGCTTGAAGGCCATTGTGCAACGCGATACGCCGTTGCCGAATTCGATCGTCGGAGAGACAAGTGACCGCTGCCAGGACCAGAACCGAAACCGACACGTTCGGCCCCATCGAGGTTGCCGCCGACCGTTACTGGGGCGCGCAGGCGCAGCGTTCCCTCGGCAATTTCAGGATAGGCTGGGAAAAGCAGCCGGCCTCGATCGTGCGTGCGCTCGGCATCGTCAAGCGAGCGGCGGCGGAAGCCAATATTGAGTTGAAGCGGCTCGATCCGGCAGTCGGCAAGGCGATCATCGAGGCGGCGCAAGAGGTGATCGACGGCAAGCTGAACGATCATTTCCCGCTGGTCGTGTGGCAGACCGGCTCGGGCACGCAGTCCAACATGAACGCCAACGAGGTGATCTCCAACCGGGCGATCGAACTTCTGGGCGGCGTCATGGGCTCGAAGAAGCCGGTGCACCCTAACGACCACGTCAATATGAGCCAGTCGTCGAACGACACCTACCCGACAGCCATGCACATCGCGTGCGCCGAGCGCATCGTGCACGATCTGCTGCCGGCGCTGAAGCATTTGCACGCTGCGCTCGAGGTCAAGACGAAGGCCTTCGCCCACATCATCAAGATCGGCCGCACCCATACGCAGGACGCGACACCCCTCACGCTGGGCCAGGAATTTTCCGGCTACGCCGCGCAGGTGGCCTCTTCGATCAAGCGCATCGAGATGACGCTGCCCGGCCTGCAGGAACTGGCGCAGGGCGGCACCGCCGTCGGCACCGGCCTCAACGCGCCGGTCGGCTTTGCGGAAAAGGTGGCGGCGCGCATCGCCGAAATCACCGGCATTGCCTTCGTCACCGCGCCGAACAAGTTCGAGGCGCTCGCCGCGCACGATTCCATGGTGTTCTCGCATGGCGCCATCAACGCGGCGGCCGCCGCCCTCTTCAAGATCGCCAACGACATCCGCTTCCTCGGCTCCGGCCCGCGCTCGGGCCTCGGCGAACTGTCGCTGCCGGAAAACGAGCCGGGTTCCTCGATCATGCCGGGCAAGGTCAACCCGACCCAATGCGAGGCTCTGACGCAGGTCTGCGTGCAGGTGTTCGGCAACAACGCCTCGCTGACCTTCGCCGGCAGCCAGGGCCATTTCGAGCTCAACGTCTACAACCCGCTGATGGCCTACAACTTCCTGCAGTCGGTGCAGCTGTTGGCCGACGCTTCGATCTCCTTCACCGACAATTGCGTCGTCGGCATCGAGGCGCGCGAAGACAACATCAAGGCCGCGCTCGACCGCTCGCTGATGCTGGTGACGGCGCTGGCGCCGACGATCGGGTACGACAATGCCGCCAAGATCGCCAAGACCGCGCACAAGAAGGGCACCACCTTGCGCGAGGAAGCACTGGCCACCGGGCTGGTCAGCGAGGCAGACTACGACCGGCTGGTGCGGCCGGAGGACATGACGCATCCGGGTTAAGCGATTCCAGGGGAAGTGCCTTCCTCGAAGCGCGCAGCCCTTCCTCTTTGGAATTGCGTCAACTAGAAATCCGAATTGTGTGGCGGGACAATTTGCTCCCGCCGCTGCTGGCCGCGACAAGAATTTCGCGTCGGTCGAACGATCCCGAAATGTACGTCCTGTGAACAATGTGTCGCCGGACTGGCGGCTTTGGTGAACAGTCGGCTTGGTCTATCTGACGGGACATCAACCCTTTTCGGAGAGCCACCATGTCCATCAACACTTCCGCTGCCGGCGCCGGCATCGCGTCCAACAGCTCCACCACCATCCTGCTCGGCCGCATCCTGCTCGCCGCCATCTTCCTGCTTTCCGGCTTCGGCAAGCTCACCGCCATTTCCGGCACCGCCGGCTATTTCGGCGCCATGGGCCTGCCGGTGCCGACCATAACGGCCATTGTCGTCGGCCTGATCGAATTGCTCGGCGGCCTTGCCGTGCTCGTTGGCTTTCAGACCCGCATCGCCGCCTGGGTGCTCGCGGTCTTCACCATCGCCTCGGCCTTTGTCGCCCATACCGGCTGGGCCGACCAGAACCAGATGATCCATTTCCTGAAGAACGTCGCCATCACCGGCGGTTTCCTGCTGCTGGCTTCCTCGGGCCCTGGCGCCTACTCGATCGACGCCAAGCGCGGCTGAGCTTTCCCTCCCAAGCCTGAAAAAAGCGGCGTGGAATTTTCCACGCCGCTTTTTCGTTGTCTGCCCAAGCGCGCGCCCGCCCCATCCCTGCTAGGATCGGTCTCGAAACAGCCTGCGGACAGACAACGGAGATGACCATGCCCCGCGATGCATTGCTTCTGATTTCCCGGCTGCTGCTCGCCGCCCTGCTCGTTCCCTCCGGCTACCACGCGCTCGCCGACATTGCCGGGACGACCGGCTATTTCGCCGGCCTCGGCATGCCATTGCCGACGCTTGCCGCCTGGGGCACCGGGCTGTTCGAGTTGATTGCCGGTCTCTTGATACTGGTCGGCTTTCAGACGCCGGTCGTTGCGATACTTCTTGCCGCTTTCTGCATCGTTGCAGGCTCCATCGGCCACTACGGCCAGGGCGGCGATGACCCGATGCTCACCTTCCTGCACCAGCAGATGCTGATGAAGGATATTGCCATCGCCGGTGGATTCCTGGCGCTAGCCATGGCCGGCGCCGGGGCCTGGTCGATCGACGGGCGCCGCGCCGCGGTCTGATATCGTCAAATATCGTCCCGGTTGAACCATCGACGCCCGTGCCAGGTCGACCCCCACTCCGTCTCGGCTTCGTCGAGCCACCTCTCCCCCGATCGACGGGGTAGAGGAAGGGCGCGAGCCTATTGCCGCCAACGCTTTCCAACGAGGCTCCCTTCCCTTTCCCTCCGGAGGGGGAGGTGGCGCTGCGAAGCAGCGACGGATTGAGGAAGCCGGTGCTCGAACGCGAGGCCGACGACGACATGGTTTTGCTGTCAGGCCGCGCCTACTTCACCGACACGCTCTGCCCACCCTCGACCGCCAGCACCAGACGGCGGTTGGTGATCCGCGCCAGTTGCGCCAACCGTCCGGCCGGGCGTTCGCCGTAAAGATCGGAAAGTGAGGCCGGCAGCACCAGCGCCAACGTGCCATTGCCGCGGTTTTCCCATTTCAGCCGCGGCATGACGCCGGGCATAGCCGCAGTCAGCAGATAGACGACGCGCAGCACCGCCGCCAGAATGCGGGCGCGCTCGAGATAGCGCGGCGTCGCCAGGCCGCGGATTTCCGGCGCCGCATCGTTGAACACGCCTTCGTGGCGGAACAGGCCGACCAGCGCCAGGAAGGCACGGCCGGGGTGATCGACGCCGATGAAGGACGCGTGGGCAATGATGTTGAGCGACTGCTTGCCGCGATATTCCGGGTGTGCGCGCCAGCCTATATCGGCCAGCAGACAGGCAGCGTGGCGATAGCGCGCCTCATCCTCCGTCTCGTCGATGCCGAAGGCGGCAAAGGTCTTGTCCGTCCATTCGACTAGCTCATGCGCATGGGTGACCGAGCGCGACCGCAGCCGCGCCAGTTCCTCCGAAGCGGAGACCAGCGGATCGGCCTTCTGCTCGGCAGGGTCGAGCAGCGAATAGAGAAACCCTTCGCGCACGCCCAATGCCGAGACGATGATCTTCGACGGCTGCATCGCCGCCATGATCTCCTGCAGCACGACCGCGCCATAGGGCAGCAGCGAACGGCGGTTCTTCGACACACCTTCGATGCCCTTGACCTTCTCGATCTCGCCTTTCGCCACCTGCTTCAGGAAATTGGCGGCGCTTTCGACACCGATCTCATAGTGGTGCATGACGCCAAGCGGGTAGTTGGTCATTTCCATGTGCAGCCGGGCAAGGTTTCGCCAGGTGCCGCCAACGGCGTAGAAGGGCCGTCCCAGCCCGCCCTTCAACAATTTGGCGCGCGCCAGTTCGTCGCGGGTGATCTTTGCCGCCTGGGCGAGCGAATTCCTGGCCATGTCCTGCAGCCGCAGGCCACCCAGCGGCAGTGTGATGCCGTCGCCGATCGCCTCGCCATTGATGTCGATAAGCTCCAGGCTGCCGCCGCCAAGATCGCCGGCAATGCCATTGGCGGGGTGGAAGCCCGAAATGACGCCAAGCGCCGAATAATGCGCCTCCTGCCGGCCAGTGAGCACGCGGATCTCGGTCTTGAGCACATCTTGGGCGCGGTGGATGAAATCGGGGCCGTTGATCGCTTCGCGGGCCGCGGCCGTTGCCAGCACAAACATGTGCTCCGCACCCGCCTGATCGGAGAGCGCGCGGAAACGGCGAAACTCCTCCATCGAGCGCGTCACCGCCTCGGGATCGAGCTTGCCGGTCGAAACGATGCCGCGGCCGAGGCCGGCCAGCATCTTTTCGTTGAACAGCAAGGTCGGCGAGCGCGCCAACCCTTCATAGACGACAAGGCGGATCGAGTTCGAGCCGATGTCGATGATGGACAGCGGCCGGCGATCCTGCAGCCGGCCTTGGGACGTTGAAATCATCAGCCGGTGTTCTTCTTGCGACGCTTGAACTGCGCGATGCGCTTGGGCGCATGCGACTTCAGCGCGTCACCCCGTCCCGACAGGCTCGGATTGGTCATGAAATATTCCTGCGCGTTGAACGGTTCCTCACCCTCCTCCAGCACGACGCGCCGGGAGGTTCCGTCAGCCAATACGTCGAAACTTTGCTGGTTGTCCATGATGTTGCCCAGCATGATCTGGCCAAGGATCTGTTCATGCACCGTTGGATTGGTGATCGGCACCATGGTCTCGACGCGGCGGTCGAGATTACGTGGCATCAAGTCGGCCGAGGCAATGTAGACGATCGCCTCGTCCGACGGCAGGCCATGGCCGTTGCCGAAGCAGTAGATGCGGCTGTGTTCGAGGAAGCGGCCGACGATCGACTTGACCCTGATGTTTTCCGACAGGCCGGGCACCTGCGGCCGCAGGCAGCAGATGCCGCGCACGACGAGATCGATCTCGACGCCGGCACGGCTGGCGTCATAGAGCGCGTCGATGATGTTGGGATCGACGAGCGCGTTCATCTTCATCCAGATGCGCGCCGGACGGCCAGCCAGCGCGTAGGCGACCTCGTCGGCAATGTGCTTGAGGATACGGCTGCGCAGCGTAAACGGCGAGATGGCGATCCGCATCTCATCGGTCGGCTCGGCATAGCCGGTGATGAAGTTGAACAGCTGGGCGACATCGCGCGCGATCGTCGGATCGGTGGTGAAGAAGGACAGGTCGGTGTAAATGCGCGCTGTCACCGGATGGTAGTTGCCGGTGCCGAGATGCACATAGTTACGCAGCTTGCCGTCCTCGCGCCGCACCACCAGCGACATTTTCGCATGGGTTTTGAGTTCGAGGAAGCCGAACACGACCTGGACGCCGGCGCGTTCGAGGTCGCGCGCCCAGCGGATGTTGGCTTCCTCGTCGAAGCGCGCCTTGAGCTCGACCAGGGCGGTTACCGACTTGCCGGCCTCGGCCGCGTCGACCAAGGCGCGCACGATCGGGCTGTCGTTGGAGGTGCGGTAGAGCGTCTGCTTGATCGCCACCACCTCCGGGTCGGCCATCGCCTGGCGCAGGAATTGGACCACCACGTCAAAGGATTCATAGGGGTGGTGGACGACGATGTCCTTCTCGCGAATGGCCGCGAAACAGTCGCCGCCATGCTCGCGGATGCGCTCGGGAAAGCGTGGATTGTAGGGGGTGAACTTCAGGTCGTCGCGCGGCACGGCGACGATCTCGGAAATCTGGCTGAGCGCCAGCGGGCCGGTCAGAACGCTGATGCGGCTCGAAGAGACGCCAAGCTCGCCGGCGACGAACTCGCGCAATTCGCCGGGCATCGACTTGTCGAATTCGATGCGGATGACCGAACCGCGGCGGCGGCGCTTCAGCGCCGTCTCGAACAGGCGCACGAGATCTTCCGACTCTTCCTCGACCTCGATATCGCTGTCCCGGATGATGCGGAAGGTGCCTGAACCCTTGACCTCATAGCCGGGGAACAGCTTGCCGATATAGAGGCCGACAGCCTCCTCCAGTGGAATGAAGCGAACGTGCTGCTTGCGGTCGGGCAGACGGATGAAGCGCTTCAGCGCCACCGGCAGGCGCAGAAGCGCGCTCATCTCCTCGCCATTCTTGCGATGGCGCAATTGCAGCGCCATCGAGAAGCCGAGATTGGGAATGAACGGAAACGGATGCGCCGGGTCGATCGACAGTGGAGTCAGGACCGGGAAGACCTGGTCCTGGAAATGGTCTTCCAGCCAGACTTTCTCATCCTTGGTTAGTGCATCGCGGGTGATGCTCTCTATGCCTTCCTTGTTGAGCAGCAGCATCAGCGCTGAAAGGCTGTTCTGCTGGTCCTCCTGCAGCCGCTCGACCTCGCGCAGCAATTGTTCCAGCTGCTGCTCCGGCGTGCGGCCGTCGGGGCTCTTGAGCGCAATGCCTTCGCGCACCTGGCCGGCAAGGCCGGCGACGCGGACCATGAAGAATTCATCGAGATTGGCGGCCGAAATCGACAGGAAACGGACGCGTTCGAGCAGCGGATGGTGCTCGTTCTGTGATTCCTCGAGCACACGCCGGTTGAACTGCAGCCAGGAGAACTCACGGTTGACGAACCGATCGGGGTTGCCGCCCTCGGGGCTCGCCACCTCGACATTGATGAATTCGCTCTGCACCGGCTTCAGTTCGTTCATGGTTCCTGCTCTTCCCCGCCAACCGTCCCTTGGAGCGCCGCTGGACGTGCCATGCCTCTAACACGCTTTTTTGACGCATGGCCCTTCGGCGAAAACCATTCCGATTTCAGGGACATGCACTTAACCGGCTCACCGTATCCTCTGACAGGCTTTTGCGACAGTTTCATTTCATCGATCTTGCAAACAGGCCTGTTATGTTCCAGATGCTTTTCGACGAGATCAAGGAGACGACGATGGCAGGCGGTTCCATTCCCCATTTCCAGAACGATGCGGGCCATCCGGCAATCGACATCGGCGTCAAGGAATTCATGTGCACCGGCGCCAACCCGCCCTTCGACCACCCGCATGTGTTCCTCGACATGGGCGACGACAATGAAAAGGTCTGCCCCTATTGCTCGACGCTCTACCGCTATTCGCCGAAGCTGAGGGCGACGGAAACGCTGCCGGCCGGTTGCCTTTATATCGACCAGGCCGCCTGATCCTTCCGCGACAAGCCCGATGGAAGACATCAGGTCCCGGCAGGTCATAATCGCCGGGGCCGGCATCGCCGGGCTGACCGCTGCCCTTGCCTTCGCCGGACGGGGTTATCCGGTAAAGCTGATCGAACAGGCACAGCACCTAGACGCGGCCGGCGCCGGCATCCAGCTTTCGCCCAACGCAACACGCATTCTTGGAAAACTCGGCGTGCTCGACCGGCTGCTGCCCGCAGCGTTGCGGCCGGAAGCGGTCGTGCTCAAGGACGCCGGGACGCTGCGCGAACTGGCGCGGGTACCGCTCGGGCAAGCCGCCGAAGCGCGCTGGCAGGCGCCTTATCTCGTCGCTCACCGCGCCGATCTGCAGGCAGCGCTGCTGGCGCAAATGGCCGAACGGCCGGAGATTGAGCTCATCACCGGCGCCCGCGTGACCGGCATCGTCAAAGACGCGCAATATGTCGCCGTGACCGCCGAAGTGGACGGCCGCGAGATCGAGGCACGCGGCAAACTGCTGGTCGGCGCCGACGGCGTCTGGTCGGCAGTCAGGGCGCAACTCGCAGGCGAGGACTTCGTCAAAAGCCGTTTTTCGGGCGAACTCGCCTGGCGAGTCACGATCGCGGCCGAGAGCGCCGCCGGCGAAGCCTTTGTCGCGATCGGCGCCGCCGACTGCGTCACCACGTTCCTGCATCCAGGCTTCCACATGGTCGCCTATCCCGTCAGCAAAGGCCGGGCCTTCAATCTCGCCGCCTTCACCAAGGGCGAGCGCATGGCGGAAGGTTGGTCAGGCCATGCCGATCCCGCGATCCTCACGGCTGCCCTGCGCGGCACCGCGCCGGGCCTGACGAAGCTTGTGGCACTGGCCGGCCCATGGACGGCCTTTCCGATCCACACCGTCGAACAGAAGCGGTGGACGAGCCCGCAGGGCATCGCGCTGATCGGCGACGCCGCGCACGCGATGACGCCGTTTGCCGCGCAGGGCGCGGCAATGGCGATCGAGGATGCCATCACGCTTGCCGACGCTATCGCCGATTTCCCTGGCGATCTGCCCAGAAGTTTTCGAATCTGGGAAAATCTTCGGCGGCCGCGTGTCGCCAAGGCCGCGCGTCGTGGGGCCGTAAACCGCCTCGCCTGGCATGCTGCCGGCCCGGTGGCGATCGCCCGCAATCTGTTCCTGGCCATGCGCTCGCCCGACAAGCTCGCCGCCGACCTCGATTGGCTCTATGGATGGCGAGCGGACACTCGGCAGTCTAGATCGTCGACGTAGCGATCCTTCCCACTCCCCTCTGTCCTGCCGGACATCTCCCACGCAAGGGGGGAGATTGGATGTCGCCGTCGCCTTCGCCAAAATCGCCGGCGTTGCAGCAGGAGCGCGGGCAAAACGGCTGATCTCCCTCTTGCGGGGGAGATGGCCGGCAGGCCAGAGGGGAGTGCTGTCCCGCTGACTTCAAAAGATCCAACACTGTCGCGGTGCGATGAAGGACTGCTAGTTATAAAACCGCATCGACAAGCCCAGCGAGGCCGGCAGCGGGTTCCACCAGCCGGTGCGCAGGCCGGCGGTGCGCAGGCCGGCGGCTGTCCAGGTGTTGCAGCCGACAAGCGCGTTGAAATGGCCGTTCGCCTCGAAGAAGCGGTCGAAGCTGGAATAGGCGGCGTTCTCGATGACGACCGGACCATGCGGCCCTTGCTGGAAACTCGCGTCGATATAGTCGAGCAGCGCTGCAAAACGTTCCTCATCGATGTCGAAACCGGTGACAGCAGGGTGCGGCTCGGCGATGGCCCCGGCGATATCGACATGCATGACCGAGGCGTCCAGTGTCAGCGCCTTGAGGACGGGCACTGCTTTCAGCTGCGACCAGCTCGGCGTCTCCAGATAGAAGGCCCGGCCGCCCCAGCCAAAGACGATGTAGCGCACTTCCGGGGCGTCGACAGGGATGCCGGCAGCGACCAGGAAATGGAAGCGCCGGCGCACCTCGTCATCGACGGGAATGGCGATGTCGGTGTGGATCGGATTCTCCAGCACCAGAATATGGCGCGTGCCCTCACCCGCCGCTGACGCCGGCCACAGCGGACGCGGCACCAGCGTGCCGAGCGTGGCAGCGAGCGCGACCACGATAATCAGCATGGCCACGAAACGCAGGGCTTTTCTCATGCGGCGGCGGCTTTGTGTTTCAATGGAGAAGATCAACCCCGACCCCAGATAGCAAAAGAGCCCGGCCGCATTACGGCAGGGCTCTTTTGCTTCGCATGAAAATGCTCAGTGCAGGATCTGCGACAGAAACAGCTTCGTGCGCTCGTGGCGCGGATGGTCGAAGAACTCGGCCGGCGTGTTCTGTTCGACGATCTGGCCCTGATCCATGAAGATCACCCGGTTGGCGACTTTGCGGGCAAAGCCCATTTCGTGAGTGACGCACAGCATGGTCATGCCTTCCTCGGCCAGGCCCACCATCGTCTCCAGCACTTCCTTGATCATTTCTGGATCGAGCGCCGAGGTCGGCTCATCGAACAGCATGATGCGCGGATTCATGCACAGGGAACGCGCGATCGCCACGCGCTGCTGCTGGCCGCCCGACAGCTGGCCCGGATATTTGTTGGCCTGTTCGGGGATCTTGACGCGCTTGAGGAAGTGCATCGCGATTTCCTCGGCCTGCTTCTTCGGCGTCTTGCGCACCCAGATCGGTGCCAATGTGCAGTTCTCCAGGATGGTCAGATGCGGGAACAGGTTGAAGTGCTGGAACACCATGCCGACCTCGCGGCGCACCTCGTCGATCTTCTTGAGATCGTTGGTGAGTTCCTTGCCGTCGACGATGATCTTGCCCTTCTGGTGCTCTTCCAGCCGGTTGATGCAGCGGATCATGGTCGATTTGCCCGAGCCCGAAGGACCGCAGATGACGATGCGCTCGCCGCGCATCACTTTGAGGTTGATGTCCTTCAGCACATGGAACTCGCCATACCATTTGTGCATGCCGATGATGTCGATTGCGACATCGGTGGTCGAGATGTGCATCTTCTTGGCATCGACCTTGATCTCTTCGGCGCTGACGGCGTTTTCTATGACCATGGCAGGTTCCCCTTTTTTGTTTTTAACGTTTGTGGCCGGTGTCGAGCCGGCGTTCCGTATACATCGAATAGCGCGACATGCCGAAGCAGAACAGCCAGAAGACGAAGGCAGCGAAAATCAGGCCGGACTTGGTGGTCTGCGGCGTCGCCCAGTTGGGATCGGAGAAGTTCTGCTTGACGACACCGAGTAGGTCGAACATCGAGATGATGATAACCAGGCTTGTGTCTTTCAACATGCCGATGAAGGTGTTGACGATGCCGGGTATGACTAGCTTCAGCGCTTGCGGCAGCACGATCAGGTTCATCTTCTGCCAGTAACCGAGACCAAGCGAATCCGCCCCCTCATACTGGCCCTTGGGGATCGCCTGCAGGCCGCCGCGCACCACCTCCGCCATGTAGGCGGCGGCAAACAACGAGAAGCCGATCAGCGCCCTGAGGAACTTGTCGAAGGAAACGCCGGGGGGCAGGAACAGCGGCAGCATGACGCTGGCAAAGAACAGAACGGTGATCAGCGGGATGCCGCGAACGAATTCGATGAAGATGACGCACAGCATCTTGACTATCGGCATCTTCGAGCGCCGACCAAGCGCCAGCACTATGCCGAACGGCAGCGACACTGCAATGCCGACAAAGGCCAGGCTGAGCGTCACCAGCAGGCCGCCCCATAGCTGCGTCTCGACATGCGGCAGGCCGAACATGCCGCCGACCAGCAGCACGAAAGCGACGATCGGCAGCACCAGGAAAAGCAGGATCGCGTTCAGCCCCTTGCGCGGCACGCGCGGGATCAGCAGCGGCACCAGCAGCGCCACGAACAGTATGGCGACCAGGATCGGCCGCCAGCGCTCCTCAATAGGATAGCGGCCGAGCATGAATTGGCCGAACTTGGCGTTGACGAACGCCCAGCAAGCGCCGGACCAGCCATCCGGCTGAACCCCGCCTTGCGCCGCCGTGGCGCATACCGAGCGATCGGACCCTACCCACTGGGCGCTGATGAAGGCCCAGTTGATGATTGGCGGCAGGATCATCACCACCAGTGCGATGCCCAGTACGGTCAGGATGGTGTCGCCCACCGAACCGATCAGGTTCTTGCGGACCCAGGCGATAGGCCCCCGCACGCCGGCCGGCGCCTGTTGCGCCAGTGCCATTTCGGTCCGCACCCAAGCGGTATCATGTTCCTGCATGGCCTTACCTCTCCACCAGCGCCATCCTGGCGTTGACCACATTCATGACCGCCGACGTCACCAGGCTGATGACGAGATAGACGACCATCATGATCAGCACGTTTTCGACCGCCTGCCCCGTCTGGTTGAGCACTGTGCCGGCGGTCGCCGTCAGGTCCGGGTAAGCAATAGCGATGGCCAGCGACGAGTTCTTGGTCAGGTTCAAATACTGGCTGGTCAGCGGCGGGATGACGATGCGCATGGCTTGCGGCACGACGACTAGCCGCAGGATCGATCCCGGCCGCAGCCCCAGAGCGCCAGCCGCTTCCGACTGGCCCTTCGAGACGCCGAGAATGCCGGCACGCACGATCTCGGCGATGAAGGAGGCTGTGTAGCAGGACAGCGCCAGATAGAGCGACAGGAATTCCGGCCCGATGTGGAAACCGCCGGCCAGGTTGAAGGTCGATTGCTTCGGAAAATCGAAGGTCAGGGGAAAGCCGCTCAGCGCATAGGCCAGAATCGGCAGGCCGACGATCAGCGCCAGGGACGTCCAGAATACGGGAAACTGCTGACCGGTCGCCATCTGCCGCTGGCGCGCCGTGCGGGCGACGAACCATGCCATGGCGATGCCGACAAGCAAGGCGACAAAGATCAGCCAGGAGCCATCACCCCAGATTGCACGAGGAAGATAGAAGCCGCGCTGGTTGAGAAACGAGCCGAATGGCAGGTTGATGCTTTCACGCACCACGGGCAAGACCGCCAGCACGCCCGAATACCAGAAGAAGATCACCAGCAGCGGCGGGATGTTGCGGAAAATCTCGACATAGACCGTGCAGATCTTGCGGATCAGCCAGTTGTGCGACAAACGGCCGATGCCGACGATGAAGCCGATGATGGTTGCGGTGATGATGCCGGCAACGGCGACGATGAGGGTGTTGATCAGCCCGACGACAATGGCTTTGCCATAGGTATCGTCCGAGTTGTAGGGGATGGCGCTGACTGAGATATCGAAGCCGGCACGGCTTTTCAGGTAGCCGAACCCGGAAGAAATGTGCAGGCGCTGCAGATTGTCGATGACGTTGTGGACAATCCACCAGACGCTCGCCACCAGCAAGACGACAACCACCGCCTGGAAGACAACTCCACGGACTTTTGGATCGTTGATGAAGGAACCGCGGCTCGGCTCCTCGCGTAGGACTTCCTGCGACGCCATTGCCCATCCCCTGCAAAGAGAAACCGGAAGGCAGACAATCTGCCTTCCGGATCGCATTTCGATCAGCGGATCGGTGGCGCGTATTGCAGGCCGCCCTTGGTCCACAGCGCATTGATGCCGCGCGCGATCTTCAGCGGGCTGCCGGTGCCGACATTGCGCTCGAACATCTCACCGTAATTGCCGACTGCCTTGACGATGTTGACGACCCAGTCATTGCTAACGCCGAGATCGGTGCCGATCTTGGTTTCGGGTTCCTGGCCGAGCACGCGCTTGATCTCCGGGTTGTCCGAGGTCTTCATCTCGTCGACATTGGCCTGGGTGATGCCCAGTTCCTCTGCCTGCAGCAGCGCGAAATAGGTCCACTTGACAATGTGGTACCACTGGTCGTCCCCCTGGCGCACGGCCGGGCCGAGCGGTTCCTTGGAGATGATCTCGGGCAACACGACATGGTCTGCCGGCGCGCTGAGCGTCAGGCGGATGCCGTAGAGACCCGACTGGTCGGTGGTGTAGACATCGCAACGGCCCGCGTCGTAGGCGGCGTTGACCTCTTCAAGCTTTTCGAAGACGACCGGGTTGTACTCCATCTTGTTCGCCTTGAAGTAGTCGGCGAGGTTGAGCTCGGTCGTGGTGCCGCTCTGCACGCAGACTGCCGCACCCGAAAGCTGCAGCGCCGAATTGACGCCCGGCAGCTTCTTGGCGTTGATCATGAAGCCCTGGCCGTCATAATAGGTGACGCCGACGAAGTTCAGGCCAAGTGCCGTATCGCGATTGATGGTCCAGGTGGTGTTGCGCGACAGGATGTCGACTTCGCCCGACTGCAGTGCGGTGAAGCGCTCCTTGGCGCTGAGCGGCGTGAACTTGACCTTGGTGCCGTCGCCGAAGACGGCGGCCGCGACCGCGCGGCAGAAATCCACATCGATGCCTTTCCATTCACCCTTGTCGTCAGGCGCAGCGAAGCCGGCAAGACCTGTGTTGGTACCGCACTGGATGAAGCCTTTCGCCTTGACGTCGTCGAGCGTGCTCGCCGACGCGGCCGAAGCCATCCATCCAAGCGCAGCGGCGCCGAGAATGCCAATTGCAATGTGTTTCATAACCCACAGACCCTTTTCTGTTTTCAGGTAAACCCTGATCCTCAGGCAAATCCTGATCTTTTCCCGCGTGAACCCGGCTCCCATCCGGCTCATTCCCGGAACCCCGCGTCGTAACCGACGCCCGGCCCCTCCCATTCACGAACTGCATCGAAGGCGATTATCTCTGTGAGGTCAAGGGAAATGACCGTTTCACGACAGCTTTGAAAACCAATTGCCGCAAATGCCTGAATTGCAGACAACATCATCAGGAAAGCAGCAAGCCCCGCAAATAAAACCGGCAAAGTCCGTCGACGCTAATCCACATCCACTCATGAAATCCGCGGCTCTGGATCGCCACGCATTCCAGACTATTCATGGGGGAATTGGCCTATGCAAAGGGCACCGTCTGGCGGGCGCCCGCTGTTGCACGGCCAATGCCGCCGCTCTATGGCTAGCGCTTTCACCACAAGGCGAAGAGCAATGGCGACTGACGGCAACGAAATGGGTATCAACACGCGGCTTGCCCATTCGGGCAACAATCCGCACGACTATTTCGGCTTCGTCAATCCGCCGATCGTGCATGCCTCGACCGTGCTCTATCCCAACGCGTCGGTGATGGCGGCGCGCAGCCAGAAATACACCTATGGCACACGCGGCACGCCGACCACCGATGCGTTGGCGCATGCGATCGACGCGCTGGAAGGCTCCGCCGGTACCATAATCGTGCCGTCGGGCCTGGCGGCGGTGACCGTCCCGTTGCTGGCGTTTCTCTCGGCAGGCGATCACATCCTGATTGTCGATTCCGTCTACCATCCGACCCGCAATTTCGCCGACACGATGCTGAAGCGGCTGGGTGTCGACGTCGAGTATTACGATCCGCATGCCGGCGCCGGCATCGCCAGCTTGATCAAGCCGAACACCAAAGTCGTGTTTACGGAATCACCGGCCTCCAACACCTTCGAGGTGCAGGACGTTCCGGCGATCGCCAAGGCGGCGCATGAAACGGGCGCCATCGTCATGATGGACAACACCTGGGCAACGCCGCTCTATTTCCGTCCGCTCGACCACGGCGTGGATATCTCGATCCATGCGGCGACGAAATATCCGGCCGGCCATTCGGATGTGCTGCTGGGCACAGTGTCTGCCAATGCCAACTGCTGGAAGCAGCTTTGCGAGACGTTCTACACGATGGGCTGCTGCGCCGGCCCCGACGACGTCTACCAAGTCCTGCGCGGCCTGCGCACGATGGGCGTTCGGCTGGATCACCATCAAAAGAGCGCGCTTGCCATTGCCGTCTGGCTTGAAGGCCAGCCCGGCGTGGCCCGCGTGCTGCACCCGGCGCTCCCCAGCCACCCCGACCACGCGGTGTGGAAGCGTGATTTTTCCGGCTCGAGCGGCATCTTTTCCATCGTGCTCAAAGGCGGCGGCCAGAGACAGCAGCACGCTTTCCTCGATGCGTTGAAAATCTTCGGTCTCGGCTATTCCTGGGGCGGCTATGAGAGCCTTGCCGTGCCGGTCTTCCTTGGCGACCGTACCGTTGCCAAGGGCCCCTATGACGGCCCGCTGATCCGGCTGCAGATCGGGCTCGAGGATGTCGAGGACCTCAAGGCCGATATCCTGCGCGGGCTGGAAGCGGCCGCTGCGGCATGACACCAGCAAACTTGCGAAGCTGATTCCGCTGGTCCGCCCAACCCGTTGAAAGAATTGGCGAGCGACTTTCGCAGGCGATCGACGTCGCAAAGCCGCTCATCGGTCAACCAAGCGCAATGTTATTTCCCCAATGCGCGCTTTTTCGGATCGGTTTGACTTTCAAAATCGTCGGTCCAACGCCATTGCAGGCGCTGCGCGCACAATTCCAGCCGGACTGAGCTTGCCATGGCCTTTCGTCTCTTTGTCCCCATTCTCGCCGGCGCGACGCTGCGCGAGCGCCTCATCGCCTGCATCGGGGCGATGATCGGCATTGCGCTGACCGGCGCGATCGGCGCGCTGGTGCTTGGCAATGGCCCGCATGTGCCGCTGCTGGTGGCGCCGATGGGGGCGTCGGCGGTGCTGCTGTTTGCGGTGCCTGCAAGCCCGCTGGCGCAGCCATGGTCGATCATCGGCGGCAATACAATATCGGCGCTGGTCGGCGTGATCGTGGCCCATTTCGTCCATCAGCCCGTTCTCGCCACGGGCATTGCCGTGGCGATGGCGATCGCCGCCATGTCGTTCTCGCGCTGCCTGCATCCGCCGGGCGGAGCCGCCGCACTGACCGCCGTGCTCGGCGGGCCGGCCGTGATCGGTGCGGGCTTCCTGTTTCCGTTCGTGCCGGTGGCGCTGAACTCCATGATGCTGGTCGCGCTCGGCTATGCTTTCCACAGGCTGTCGCGACGCAGCTACCCGCATGTGCCGGCCCCTGCCCCGAAAAGCACGCACGGAACCATCGATCCGCCGGCTCAGGAGCGCATCGGCTTCCGGGCCGAGGACATCGATGCCGCGCTGGCTGCGCTCGACGAGACCTTCGACATCGACCGCAACGATCTCGAACAGCTGCTGCGACAGGTCGAACTGCAAGCGACGATGCGCGCACACCGAACCATGTTGTGCGAGGACATCATGTCCCGCGACGTGATTTCGGTCGATGAACACGCGTCCGCCGATCGGGCGCGTCATCTGCTGCTCGACCACAATATCCGCACGCTGCCGGTTGTCGACAAGGACGCCAGGCTGGTCGGCACCGTTGGATTAAGGGAATTGGCGCGAGCCGACGAAGCCGTCGGAAGCGTTACCTCGACAGCGTCGACCGCCGCCGCCGGTACGCCCGCCATGGCCCTGCTACCGGTGCTCACCGACGGCCGCACCCATGCAGTCATCATCTTGGACGGGGACAGCCGCATCCTTGGCCTGATCACGCAGACCGACCTGCTTGCGGCCACGGCGCGAGCGCAGGCTGCTGACAAGCCGCTGGCGGAAGCAGTATTCTAGGCGCCGTCGGAGCCGGGCGAAAATGGCCGGGAACCTTTTGCCGGCGATGTCATCCAATGTCTTGATCGAGGTTTCGGACGGGGATTGGATCGAGGAACTGACCATGCCTGCTATGTCTGTACCAATGCCCACAGCTGCTTCAAGCGAGATGCTTCTCGTGCGCCGCGCGCTGGCACGCGAAGGCAACGCCTTCCGCATCATCATGAAGACCCATAATCAGCGGCTCTATCGCATCGCTCGCGGGGTGGTGCGCAACGATGCTGAAGCCGAGGACATCGTCCAGGAGGCCTATGTCAGAGCCTTTGCCCATCTCGATGCCTTTCGCGGGGAGTCCTCATTGGCCACCTGGCTGTCGCGCATCGTCATCAACGAGGCGCTCGGCCGTCTGCGCAAAAGGCGGCGGACGGTGGCGAAAAACCCGCAAGCCGAAATCATCCAGTTCCCCCTCAATCCCAGCGACGATCCGGAGCGGACGATGGCGCAGCGGCAGATCCTCGAGTTGGTCGAACGGGCGACCGACAGCCTGCCCGATGTCTACCGGACGGTGTTCGTGGCGCGGGTGATCGAGGGGCTCAGCATCGAGGAGACCGCCGAGCTACTTGGCGTGCGACCGGAAACCGTCAAGACAAGGCTACACCGCGCCCGCGCCCTGATGCGCAAGGCACTCGACGACCAGATCGGGCCGGTGCTGCTCGACGCATTCCCATTCGCCGGCCGGCGCTGCGACAGGCTGACCAGCGCCGTCATGCAGCGGCTCGGCCTGGAGAGCTGATCATCGGCTGATTGGCCGATTTCCCCGGGAACGTTTGCCGCCGCTGCGCATCCAATGACCGTCAACTGAAAAACATGGCCCGGAGCGATCCCGCGCCCGGGCGAAGGAGATGCCATGCTTACCCGACACACCGCCGCCCTCGCTGCCTTGCTGCTGCTTGGCGCTGCCCCGCTCGCACAAGCCGCCGACAAGCCGACGGACCCGCAGATCGCCCACATCGCCTACACGGCAGGCGTCATCGATGTGGAAGCCGCCAAGCAGGCGATCAAGAAATCGAAGACCAAGGAGGTCGTGGATTTCGCCAACGACATGGTGCGCGACCACGAAGCGGTCAACGCGCAGGCACTGGAACTGGTAAAGAAGCTGAAGGTGACGCCGGAAGACAACGCAACCAGCCAGGCGCTGACCAAGGCTGCGGCCGAGGAGCGGGCGAAGCTCGCCAAACTCGACGGCGCAGCCTTTGACAAAGCCTATGTCGACAACGAGATCGCCTACCACAAACAGGTCGACGGCGCGCTTGAAACCCTTTTGATCCCATCGGCCAGCAATGCCGAGTTGAAGAGCCTGCTGCAGACCGGCCTGAAGATTTTCCAGGGCCATGAACAGCACGCCGAGCATGTTGCAGGTATGCTGAAGTAAGGACCAGGCCATGTCGAAACGGCTGCTATGGATTGCACTGGCGCTGGTCTTCGGGACCTCACCCGTGCAGGCCGAAACCATCCAGGTCACCATCGACAAGCTTGTCTTTTCGCCGGCCACCGTCGAGGCGAAGGTCGGCGACACGATCAAGTGGGTGAACAAGGACGTGTTCGCACATACGGCTACCGTCAAGGGTGGCTGGGAAGTGATGATCCCGCCGAAGGCAACAGCGAGCCTGACCCTGCGGAAGGCGGAAGCGGTCGAATATTTCTGCCGCTTCCACCCCAACATGAAAGGTCATGTGGCCGTGACGGCGCCTTGATCCCGGTCCGCAAGCCCGTCCTGCTGCGTTGAGGCTCGCCTGGCTTCATCCGGCCGGGTGATGTGCGTCCACGAGCCGTGACAGCCCGGCTGGCGGCGTGCGATCCAGGCATCCAGCCCTTCGCGCAGATCAGCGGTCGGAGCCATGCGGGCGAACTGCTCGGCCTCGACAGCCAAGCCATCCGCGATGCTCTGGTTCAGGCCGCGCGCCACTGCTGTGAGGATCGAGGCAATTGCTGCAGGAGAATGCCTGGTCATGCGCCGGGCGAGATCAATTGCGGCGGGCATCAGCTCCTCATGCGGCACCACCTGATTGACGAGGCCGAGTTCGAGGGCGCGCGGCGGCGGGAACCAATCGCCGGTCAACAGCAGCTCGAGCGCCCGCTTGCGCCCTGCCAGCCTCGGAAGCCGCTGCGTGCCGCCGAAAGCAGGCGGCATTGCAAGGTTGATCTCAGGCTTGGCGAACAAGGCGCGGTCGCTGGCGATAGCGAGCGGCACGGCTTCGGTGATCTCGCAGCCGCCGCCGAAGGCGATGCCGTTGACGGCGGCGATGACGGGCTTGCGGAACGCCTCCAGCCTTGCGGTCAGGCGCTGTCCGCGCATGACGAAGTCGCGCAGGGCAACGTCGACGCCGATGTCCACGCTGCCTGAGAATTCATGGATGTCGCCGCCGGCGGAGAAGGCGCGCTCTCCTGCTCCAGTGAGGATGACGGCGCGGATGGCATCGTCGGTCTCGGCGGCATCGAGGAGCGCAAGCAGGCGATCAATCAGCGCATAGTTCAAGGCGTTGAGCTTCTCCGGCCGATTAAGTGTGAGGATGGCGATCCCGTTGCGGGCCCCGGTGAGCACAAGCTCGGTCATGTCTTTTCCTTCCCTGTGTTTGTCGACGGAGAGGATCAGGCTTTCGGTTGTATGTATATTCACTAGTCGGTATACTTGCGTATGAGCGAAGCACCAACCCCTACCCGCAAACGCATTGTCGATGCCGCAACGAAGCTGTTCTATGCCGAGGGGATCGGCCGCGTCAGCGTCGATGCAGTGGCGGAAAAAGCCGGGCTGACCAAGCGCACGCTCTACTATCATTTCAAGAGCAAGGACGATTTGATCGCGGCCTATCTCGACGGTCGCGACCAGCCGAACCTCAAGCAGATGGCCGGCTGGTTCGAGACGGCCGAAGGCGATGTCGAGCGCAAGGTCGAGGCGATTTTCACCAATCTGGCGCGCGTGGCGAAGCACCCGAAATGGAGAGGCTGCGGCTTTCTGCGCACGGCAGCCGAACTCGCTTCCATGCCCGGACACCCGGCCGTTAAAGCGGGGGCGCGGCATAAGCAGAATTTCGAGACCTGGCTGGCTGGCGAACTCACAGGCCACGGCGTCGACGAGCCGCAGACCCTGGCGCGCGAAATCGTGCTTTTAATGGACGGCGCGTTCTCGATCATGCTGATCCACCGCAACCCCGACTATGTCGAGGCCGCCGGACATGCCGCTGCAACGCTGGTTCGAGCAAGGTCAGGATCGGCGACTATCCGCTAGAGCGTTCACCGTTTAATGGAGACGGCGAAACACGCTATCTCTTTGACGCAATTCCGGACGGAGAACCACTTCACACTTTTCGTGGAGTTGCTCTAGAATCCAGCCGCCAGCCATGCCGTGCCGACGGCAAGGGTCAGCAGCGTCAGTGGCAGGCCGACCTTGAAGAAGGCTGAGAAGGACAGCTGCGTGCCGGCCGCCCGCGCCTGTTCGGCGACGATCAGGTTGGCGACCGAGCCAAGCAAGGTGAAGTTGCCGGCCAGCGTCGAGCTCATCGCCACCACCAGCCAGGCACGCCCGGGGTTCTCAAGGCCGGGTATGAATGGCCGCAGCGCCAGCACGGCCGGAACATTGCTCATGATGTTGGAGAGCACCGCGGTGAAGCCCGATAGACGCCAGACGTCGTCCAGCCCGAGGTTCTTGGCCGAGGCGATGATGTCGGGCGTCAGCAGCGTCTTTTCGGCGCCGGCGACAACGATGAACAGGCCGGCGAACATGAACAGCAGCGGACCGTCGATCTCGCGGTAGATGCGCGCCGGCTTGATGGCGCGGGTGAGCAACAGGATGGCGCCGCCGATGAGCGCTGCCTTGGCAACCGGAACGCCGGCGAAGAAGGCGATGGCCAGGCCGATGCAGACAACCACCGCCTTCAGCACCTGTCCCGGCAGCATGCGGCCGCGATAGACTTCCGGGTTGAGATCGGCGGTGCGGGCGAATTCGGCGCGGTAGACGATGCGCACGATGACGATGACCGCGACGAAGCCGAAGAGGGCAACCGGCGCCAGGGCGGCCGAAAAGGCTGGGTAGGAAATTCCCGACAGCGCGCCGATGACCATGTTCTGCGGGTTGCCGGTGATGGTAGCGACGCTGCCGCAGTTGGACGCGGTGGCGGTGGCGATCAGATAGGGAATGGGATTGCGATTGATAACACGGGTGACGTGGACGACGATCGGCGCCATGACCAGGCAGATGGCGTCGTTGACCAGGAACGCCGACAACACGCCGGTCAACAGCGTCACCATCACCAGCAGCACGAAAGGCGCGTGCGCATGCTCGATAGCGTAGGCGCCAAGCGCCCGGAAGGCGCCGGACACCTTCAGATGCGCCACCACGATCATCATCCCGAGCAGCAGCGTAATGGTGTCGAAATTGATGGCGCGATAGGCATCTTCCATACTGAGTGCGCCGATGGCGATCATCGCCGCACCCCCCAGCAAGGCGATCCCTGCCCGGTCGAGACGGAGGCCTGGAATACGCCCGATTGCGACGCCGGCATAAGTCAGGACAAGGATCAAAAGTGCCGCTGCGCCCATCAATGTCATTGGCAGACATCCTTGTCCAAACGAACCGACGCAGGAACGGACTGTTCCCGCTCAGGCATTTGCCGGGCAGCTTTAACGCCGCTCCAGCAAAGCGAAAGCCTATAACGATCCGAATGCGAAAATCGGTGGGCAAAATCGCGGGTCGACCGATGCCGGGAGCAACCGGAGCTTGATCTTGAGACGGCCGAAATTGGGAATGAGACACGCGCGGCGGACTGCCGGTGGCCTGAGATTGCCATCCGCGAAACTTCCCCCTCGGGAGGCTCGCGGCTTATGTAATTAAATTCTAATTTAGGCTTTCCGGGTATGGATAGCTTAGCCATATTTCGGCCTTGGGGTTTCAGATGGTCCAGGTTCTTGAGAGGGAATGCCGTGTCTCGGAAAACGAGGCTCTGCTGGCCCGCCCGATGGAATGTCCACAATGCCACGGAACCCGCAAGGTGTTTGTCTGTGCCCGGTGGGCGAGCTCGAACGGCCATTGCTGCCCCGGAGGAACACACCGGCTCAGTTGCCCCGGTCACAGCGTCGCGTGCATGGAGTGCGAAGAGAACCTTGAGCGTGTCTGAAGCGATCGCGACTATTTCCTGTTGGGAAAACGCAAAAAGCCCGCTCCGGCGAACCGGAGCGGGCTTTGCAACCATACGCCAAGAGTACCCTGCTGAGACCAGTACCCTGCCGAGAGCCGACCCGCTTTGCGTTTCCGCCACCGCAATAAATTGGTAGCGGCACTTCCAGAAAAAGCGATTGTTGGCTAACCGCCGTCGAATTACTCGCCCGACTGGCCGTCGCCAGTCACACTGCTGCCCAGAATTCCAAAGTCCTGAGACTTAGTTCCTTGTCCCGCAGTCAGGAATCCATCCGCATCCAGGCCGCGCCGCAGCAGTTCCCGCACTGCCGCGGACCGGCTTGGCATGCGCTTTTCGAAGCGCCAGTTTTCCAAGGCAGCCAATTCCTCGGCTGTCAGCATGATCTGCAGTCGCTCGGGTCGTTCCAGGTCGGCCATTCGCGCCTCCAACCGTCAAGACCAAAAAATATGGTGAGTTAGTATGTGCCTCAATTGCAGTATAGCTAGGGGTCCCCGTGCAGCGCGTCAAGAGAGGCTGATGGGTGACTCACATACAAGACCAACGATGAGGGAGATACGCCGATAGCACAACCAGTGTAGTCTTCTAACTATTTGATTTAGTTGAGAATATTTTATATTCTTCTTGCCATCTGAAGGTCGTTAGCGCATCTTGATCACGACGGGACAACCGGCTCCTGAAAGGAAGGTTTCCATGCGCTACGGATATTCGGCTCGGCTACGGGAGGATCTCAATTCACGGGTCCTGGGCGCGCTGCGCTCGCGCGGAATGGTCAATATTGCGGTGGTTGCCGAGGACATACGATTGCGTAACCTGGACGAGAACGTCGCCCTTGAAGACGTCGAGCGGCTTGTGATGCAGACGGCCCAACTCTACGGCGCGGTGATGGAGTTGGACGGACTGACCTCCGTCGAGGCGGGGAGATTGACTTCGCTTGCCGACGATAAGCACGAACTGCCTGGCATCGGCAATTCCGACACCACAGGCGGCCAACCCGCTCCCCTGCTGGGATTGTCCTAAGGCGCGACCCGCTCTTTCAATCGACAAAAATCCGCGAGAGAGATTTGGACCGAGCGCAGCGGCGCCTTGAGCGTCCAGACAACGCCTTGTTCCCCAAATTCCAGGGATTCCAATCCCCGCATGTTTGGATGACGTATTCCCCTACCCCAAATTCCCCACCTGCTCGATTTGCCCGTTCCGCGGTAGCTGAGATGCACGTGCGAGGTTTCGGTTCCCGTCGTCCCCTTGGGACGGCAATTGTTCTCCTGCGAAAAAGCGATCACCCGCCGGGCGGCGCCGGATCTCAGGGCTCGCGCAAATGTCGACAACGAAGCGCAACTCAGGCCGTTTTTGTCGGAACCCCGTCAACCCGAGGCGGTTCTCCCGTTAGCTCGCCTGACGCCAGCAACAAGTCGCCTGGAAACGGTGTCGCCGACGGTAAACGACAACCGTGCGGCAAACAGGCCCTGATCGGCGTTCAGCTTCAAAGGCCGCGGAACGCTGTTTCGCAGCCTTTACGTTGCGCCGGCGGCTTCGCATCGACAGGAACCAATCTATGGCCAGAGCGTTTGCCGCTGCGTACTCTTCTCAGACGTAGCCAGACGGAGTGAGGGACATGGCTTCATCGGTACTTATCGGCATTCTGATCACTTTCCTGGTGATCATCCTGGTGCTCTATCTCGTCCAGCGTCTGCCGCTCGATGGCCGCACGAGGCAGATCGCGCAGATCGTTGTCATCATTATCGGCATTATTTCGCTGTTGAAATACCTGGCAATATTTTAGGATATGGATCGCCATGACATCACAAGCAATCGCAGGGATCATCTTAACGGCGTTGTTTGTCGCGACAAGCACGGCCTACGCCCGACCCAACACGCGTTCGATGACCTGCGAGGAAACGCAGCGCCTGATCCAGAGCCATCACTCGGCGGTGTTGACGACCGGCCGGAATACTTACGATCGCTATGTCCGCCAATACGGCAACGAGTGCGACTGGCCGGAGGTGCCGGTCGCTGCCTCCGTTCCGACACGTGATGGCCAGTGCCGTGTCTATTGGTGCCGGGAACCGGTATTCGATTTCCCGAACTGACATGTCCAGCAGCCTTGCGGCGGTCGTCGCCATGGCGCTGCCGGGTCCAGACAATGCATTGCGCGAGGCGACATGGAACCGTTGCGCCGCGCGTGAATTGATTGTGCGCATGGCGCTGCAAGATGTAGCGGTGTGATGCCCAACCAGATGGAGGAGCGGTCATGCCCAATGATACAAGGCGGAGCGGCAGCTGCCTGTGCGGCGGCATCCAGTTTTCGGTGACGGGAGATCCCTTTCGGATTGGCCTTTGCCATTGCAAGGACTGCCGCAAGGCTAGCGGGTCGGCTTTTTCGGCGTTTGCAGTGTGGCCGCTCGAGGCGTTCGAAACGACGGGTATCGTCAATAGCTACGGCGACAGAAGTTTTTGTCCCACCTGCGGCGGCCGGGTCCCTTTGGTTCGTGAGAATGAGGTGGAAGTGACGATTGGCAGCCTCGATGAGGTGCCCACCGAAGGGCTGGAGCCCAGCTATGAACTCTGGGTCAATCGCCGTGAGCACTGGTTGCAACCCTTGCCTGCCGCCCGGCAATTCGAGCACGACCGGGTCGATGACGAGCCGACAAACCGGACAGCCGAACCGATTTCTGACGGTGTCGAGACGCCGTCTAGCTTGCCGCAACGCAAGTCGGCCTAGCGCGAGCGGCGCAGAAAGCCGGCAGGCAGGAAATTCATTCTCGAAACCGCCCGATGCCGACAGGACCGGGTCCGACAACATTTCACCCGGTAGAAGCCAAACGCAAAAAGCCCGCCTTGGCGTCAAGCCAAGGCGGGCGGTAGATCATCCGGCCTGCGCTGCCGTGGAACGATGGGTTGGCCAAAGCCCTGCGCTGAGACCCGGTGCCGTTTGTAACCGGCGATTGACTACGGAGCGGCCCCGGTCAGCTGGAATTCGTCTTGTGGTTGCAACGATGCTACGTTTTGTTTCGAAACGAGAGCCTAAGGCCACGCAATATCGTTACGTCAACTATGCTGTCCAAGTATCTCGTGGTGTGAACTGAAGGAATCTTCCTGTCTTGTACAAAAGAACGCTTTGTTTATTTTCTTTCCGTCACATAGTGTAGCGAATCTTGAAGCCGGATGGGGCGGCTTTCATGCAGCCAGCGCCTTCGCAGGATCGCGGTCCGCACGTGCAATATCCACTTCACGGCAATCTTCATGCAAGCATAGCCAGCGCAAAGTTCATACGCAGACGTTGGGGGAGCACCGATGGACCAGCCGAGCAAAATGGAGAACCTGCAGTTCGCGCAAGGGATACTGCGGGAGCTTAGGCAAAAAGCCGAAGCCGACGGCGAGAAGCTTCTGACTTATCTCATCGACATGGCCTACCTTGAAGCCAGCGACCGCATCCGTGCACATTGGGTCGGCAATCACGAGCCCGAAAGCCGCAGGGCCATGGGGTAACCGAAACGCGGCGACGGTTGCCCCCACGGGGCGTTTTTAACCAGACGCCTGGGGCCGGCGAGACCATTGGTCAGTTGGCGATACCGGCTGAGATGTCAGCCAGAGCCTCCCTCACCCGAGTTTCGCTGATGCCCCGCGTGTCCTTGACCCAGCTGGGCGTCGAAAGCGGTGGTTCGATAAAGCGAACATGGTTGTTTACGGGCCCATGCACATAGGGGCGATTCAGCCCGTAGATAAGCGCGCATGGGACGTTCAGGGCAGCGGCGGCGTGGGAAATCCCGCCATCAACCCCGAGGAACATGGTCGACGCAGCGATCTGGCACATCGCGTCAGCAATCGACGGGGTCGAGGTGAAGTCGATTGCCTCAGGAATGGCGGCGCGGATTTTTGCGGCACCGGCGTGCTCGCGCGGTCCGCCTACAATCCAGATTGCCCAGCCGCGATCATGATGGTCTCTGGCGATCGAAATGAAGCGCTCGACGGGCCATGAGCGGAAATTCTCAATGTCGGCAGTATAGAGCGCCAGGGCCGGTCGGCCGGCATCGATCTTCTTGTGCTGGCGCCAATCGTCCAACTCGGCCGGATCGACCACAAGCCGGGGCGCCGGCCACTCTGCGCCCGCAGCCGGCTTTTCGCCAAGCGAGGCAATCGAGCAGACCTCCTCGAAGAGCCGCGTCTTGCGGGGTCCGAAGGCCCATAGATGCGCCAACCAGCCGGCGGGGAAGCGATTGAGGAGGCCGAATTGCAACTCCTGCGGATAGCCGATGCGCTCCTCTATTCCGGCCATGAACGCCATCAGCGCCGCCTTGGTGCTGCTGGTCATCAGATAGGCCGTACGGTAATTTTCCTTGCGCAACTCGCCAACCAGGCGGCTGCGCTCGCCAAAACCGGGGCGCTGATGACGCTTGGCAAGCGCCCAGCCCTTCCTGACATGCGGCATCAGGCGCGCCAGCGGCGCTGCGACAGGCGAGGTGACGACATCTATGGGGCGATCAGGAAATCGCGCAGCGATGATCTGGATGGCAGAATGGCAACGGACGAAGTCGCCGACCGCGGGGAAGCCGACGAAGAGGATTGGATCGCCGGTCGTCAAGGAAGCGCTTCGCCGTCAAGGATGCGGGCATAGAGATCCAGATAGCCGCGCGCCGCTTTTTGGATGGGAAATCTCGTCGCGGCCGATTCGCGGCATTGCTGAGGCGTAAGGTCGGCGACGGCCTCGAAAGCGGCCGCAAATTCTTCATCGGTCTCAAAGAAGCGCCCGCTGTCGGCATCGACCGTCTCGGGCAATGCGCCTCGCGTCGTCGTCAGCACCGGAGTGCCGCACAACATGGCTTCGACCGGTGCGTTGCCGAACGGCTCCTCCCAGGCGATGGGGTTGAGGAAGGCTCGCGCTTCGCCGAGAAGGCGAAGCTTCGGCTCGCCGTCAACGATTCCGTGGAAACGGTATCGCCTGCCAAGGCTCTTGAAAAACAACCCTTCGCGGCGGGTCTGACTTCGGCCCAGCAGTTTCCAACGCGAGCCACCGGCGATATCGAGACCGAAATCGAATTTTTTGGCGAGATCGACGGCGCGGTTGAGGCCTTTGCTTGATCGTGCAATGCCGGCGAGAAATAGCAGGCGGTCGCCCTTTGCAGCCGACAAACGATAGGCGTCCACCGGAAAGCCATTGTAGACGAATGTCTCGCGCCCATGCTGGCGGGCATGATTGGCGCTGATAAAGCTCCAGTTCGCAACTGGCATGGGCTGGTCCGGCATAAAGCCGCGCTGCGTATTCAGCGTTGGAAATGGCACCTCGACGGGCCAACTATGGGTGTGGACGATTTGCGTGTCGCGCGGAATGGCTGCCCGGCATTCGGCATCGGTCGAAGCGTGCCGGACTTCGAAGAGCGGGTGGCTGGAGCCAGGGCCAGCGATCACCACGACTTCGTGTCCGAGACGAACCATCTCCGTGGCCAGCCATTCGACCTGACGCTGAATCCCACCGTAACCTCGGCAGGGTATTACGCCCTTCAAAACGAGCGTCACCCGCATTGACCTTGCCTCACAATGCTCTCAAAGACGGCCCAGTTGCGTCACGGGCTGGGCATTGTCAAGGTCGCGCCAGAAACGCAAAAAGCCGCGGCGGCCTCGATCGGGTTACGGAATCGTTAATCAGCGCTTGCTACTATACCGGATGACCAAGAATCTCGGCAATGCACCCAGGACCATCTCCAGGCAACAGCCAAAGACCTCCGCTCTTGGTGGGCTGACGCCCGCCCTGTTTCCCCTTGTGGTCGTCGCGCTCGGATACATGATCGGTCGGCAATTCTTCGGCTTCTAGGGCGACTCGTCTAGGCGCGCACGGTAAAGGCTCGCGCCACGCGGGGGACGCCGTCAATGTCCACCCAACCTCCAAAACCAACCGGCGGCACCGTACGCCGCTACCCACTGCCCCGCACGTAAGCAAATTTTGTGCAATCACGGGAACGTGATATTCACTGATCACCGGACAAGGGGGCGCTGATGAGGTGTCTGGTGATCAATCTTGATCGTTCTCGCGATCGGCTGGCGCATGTCGCGTCCGAGTTCGGCCGGATCGGAGTACCATTTGAGCGTGTCTCCGCCATCGATTGCCCCGATTGCTGCTCTGTCGCCAAAAGCCCGCTAAGCGCTGCTGAGGTTTGCTGTTTCCTGAGCCACCGCTCGTGTTGGGAGATCGTTGCGAACGGCGCGGATCAATATGGCGCGGTTTTCGAGGACGACGTCGTTTTCGGCGCGGGCGCCGGCTCGCTGCTTGCTTCCGATCGATGGGTGCCGCGCGATGCCGATGTGATCAAGCTGGAAACGCATTTTGCCAAAGTGAGGGTCGGACGCAAGGAAGTCGCTCTCGATGATGGGTTTTCGCTTGCCAGACTTTATGGCCTGCACGCGGGCGCCGCAGGCTATGTCATCTCCAGATCGGCAGCGCAAAGATTGCTGCGCAGGACCATGCATCTGAGAGGAGAGGTCGACTTCGTTCTTTTTCACCCAGGATTCATGACCTGCTCGGTCAACCGAATCTATCAGATCATGCCGGCGCTTTGCGCACAGCACCATTTTGTTTCGGGACGAGAGCGCCTTCCAAGCCTCGTGCGACGGCCCGGGAGGCGGCCAAAACCGTTTCTCGATCGAATTGTCGGAGAAGCGGTGCGAACCTTCGCCTATCTTCGAAACCAGAGCCTGACCGGAACAAAGAAGATCGAGGCCGTCGCGTTCTCAGGCTCTGAGGTCGACGGCAAACCCGTCCACGGCGCGTTCATCTATGGGCAGCCCGAGCACGGCCACTTCAACAAGGCGGCCGGCATACCGATCGCGCGGAAGAATAGTTCGACCGCCAGATAAGCAGACGATAGCGGCTGCGTTACGAAACAGCCTTTTCGCGGACCGGAAGCTTCCAGCCCGGCCTGACAAAGTGGCAGGTATAGCCGTTGGGGTATTTCTCGAGATAGTCCTGATGCTCTGGCTCCGCCTCCCAGAAATCGCCCACCGGCGCAAGCTCGGTGACGACCTTGCCCGGCCACAGTCCAGAGGCATCGACATCGGCGATGGTGTCTTCGGCGACGCGCTTCTGCTCGTCGCTGGTGTAGAAGATCGCCGAGCGATAGCTCATTCCGACATCGTTGCCCTGGCGGTTCCTGGTGGTCGGATCGTGGATCTGGAAAAAGGATTCGAGCAATGTGCGAAAGCTGATCCTGGCCGGATCGAAAACGATCTCGATGGCTTCGGCATGGCTGCCGTGGTTGCGATACGTGGCGTTGGGCACATCGCCACCGCTATAGCCGACGCGGGTAGAGATCACGCCGGGATAGCGCCGGATCAAATCCTGCATGCCCCAGAAACAGCCGCCGGCAAGGACTGCACGTTCGGTGGACGTCGCCATATCATACCTCCATTGGATTGCTCCTTAGGTAGGCATTGTCGCTGGCTTCTTCCAGCATCTCAAGTGCATCACTCGTTGCCGGCCGAGCCGAACCGCCGCACGATGACCTCGAAGACGATGTCGGAAATCCACATGGCCGAGACGCCGATCAAAAAGGCGGCGGCGAGCGTCGTGGTATCGTCGGCCGGATCGGGGATAGGCATGCCGGTTGCCCTGAACCAGGCGACGGCAGGCAGCGTCAGATACGCAGCCGCCAGCGCCCCGCAGATCGGCGAGGCAATCATCTCGCGCAGCTTGTAGCGATGGCGCGACAGTGCTCGCAGCACGCCGCCGGCTAGCCCGGCGGCGACGACCGGCCCCTTGATGCCGAGTATGTCGAAGAGGTCGTGCATCGGCTAAGGCCTCCATCCGCAGAGCTTTTGTCCCTTGCGGTTGTGCGCCAGGAGCGCTCTCGCCTCGGCGTCCGACAGGACGTCGACGGCTTCGGCCGACAGGCGCAGCGGGCTTGAAATCGCGCAGAAGCCGCCCGAAGCAGTCGTGCACCCGGCAAGCGCCACAAGCAGCGCAAGCATCAGTCCCTTGCCCATGATTTCAGCTCCTTTCGAACAGCGTCCGCCGGCAATGCGCCGACGTCGTTCTGCACCTGCTCAGCGACCGCGCGCGCCGCGGCCTCAGCGGCCGCCAGTTTGCCGCGCTCGGCCCTGGCGCCGGCCAGCCGCTGGTGAGCGCCCCAGCAAAGGGCGGCGATGACCGATGCCAGGAAGCCCAGCAGCGCTTTGTTGCCAAGCAGGACGGCGAGGAGCGCGCTCACAGCAGCCACCCGGCGACAAGCCCGGCGGCAAAGCCGATAGCATAGGGTTTCGCGGCTTCGAGATAGGCGATGAGCAGTTGTTGAAACCCTTCCATGTCAGTGCTCCCAGCCGGATTTGCGGGCCAGCCAGTGCCAGGTCTCGGTGACCCAGGCGATGGCGAGACCGGCGGCGATCTCCAGACCAGCTTGAATGTCGGGGTCGGAAGAAAATGCCGCCGCGTCGTCGGCGCCGAGCAGGCCACGCGCGACCAGAACACCGGCGCCGTAACGCAAGCCGATGCGGATGAAGACGGCGATCATGTCGAACTCCTTGCGAAAATCGATTTCAGGATTTGAAGCAGCGCACGCCAGAACGGCAGGCGTTCGACGGGGCTGACGCGCCCGCCGGTAGACACCGGCGGCATCGCACTGCCGGGCTTCGGCGAGAGCGCTGATGGCTGGGGCGGGGTGCCCGGCAAAGGTGCCGCGGGCTGTAGTGCCGACATCAACAGCGCCTGGGAACGGACCGACCGGATGCGATCGCTCCAACCCTTGCCGAAAACCGGCCAGGTCGGCAGCCGCCGCAGGAATGCCAGGCGGGCATCGCAAAGATCGTCGATGACTGCGCCCAGTGGCCTGGCGCCGACAGCTTTGAGCGTGGCCGGGCCGATCCTGCCGTCCTGTGCGGTGCCAACTGCCGCCTGCAGATATTTAGCCGCCCTGCCCGGCCCACTGTTCACGGCGAAGTCGAAGACGGCATAGTCGACACCGCCGGGAAGCTCGGCGCCCGCAGCGGCATCCCAATAGAAGCGGCGATAGACCGTGGCCACCTGAGCATCCGTGATATGGCGAAGGTCGTCCTTCGTCGCATCCGCCTTCACGTAGCGGCGGAAATTGGCCAGCGTCACGCCCTTCATGGTTGCGCCGCCGGGATCGGCCGGATTGTCGGACCAGCCGCCTTCCGATTTGAGGACGAGCGCAAGCGCCCGCGCGAAGTTGCGGTTCATTTTGTGCCTCTTTTGGGGTTGTGAGCTAGGGGCGAGGATTACCGCCGGATCGAGCCCGAGCCCTCGGACCAAGTTCACAGCATCAGGATCGTCGCTGTAGAGAGAGGGATCGTCCGGAGCGAACCAGCGGGCGAAATAGATCGGGTTGCCGGTGAGCATGCCATAGGCCTGCGGCATCTTGCCGCCGCCGATGATGCGGGCTTGCACTATGGATTTCAGCACAATGTGGCGGACTGCCGGGGCAGCACTCCAAGCCTAGCCATCCCATATTTGACGCGCATCTTCCGGGGCTTCAGGCACTTCGATGCCATTTTCAGGAAGCTCGAGGTCTTCACCATCAAAGCCGCCGAGATAGGCGCCATTGCCGTCAACGAGTATTTTGTCATGGTGTCGCCTCAAAATTGGAAAGGGCTTTTTAGATGTGGCTTCTGTACCGGTATCAGTCCCTGCAAATTGGACTGGTGGCACTTGTCGCTCTTGGCGCCTATGTTGCGGTGCCGGATGGCTGCTATCGACAGGCGGCTTCTTTTTGGCTGTTTTGCCTGTATCGGTAATGTAGACATCATTTCCCGGTATACGGGGTCGCCCTACGAGAAATACTGCGCTCAGCAGGATCTGCTGCAGGCCAGGAGAGAAGCCGCTAATAATTAGGCCCACGCTCGCACGACGAGCCTCCAGCTACTGTTGGTAATTGTGGTGCCTGCGCCGGTGCCTTTGGCGGTGATATCAACAGCGGTGGACGAAAACCGCACATTGATGTTGGTGGCGTCCGGGACCAGCGATAGACCTTTGTTGCCTGTACCGCCGCCCGGATTAGCCAGTACTTCGTCTCCAATGGAATACCCGGCATCTGCCGTAGTGCATTGCAGCACGGCAAAGTAGTTTTTTGGCTTGACGCCGAGTCCATGCGCTAGCGTCAGTGATCCGGCATTCGTGATGGTCTGCTGCGCGCTTTCATAAAACTTCTGAAGCAACGCCGTGGACGACTGGACATAGCGTGCATCCTGTTCGGCCTGCGACCATTGCAGCTTGATCCATCCTCCCCAGGCACCGCCAGCCTGCCTGCGCCGCCATAGCTTTTGGTCTGCCGCCGTAGTGTCGTTGACGAAATCATGCACCGTCTGCGTCCGGTAGCCAGTGCTTCCGTGCGCTTCCACAAACCCCAGGAACCAATTTACGCCGTCTGGCGCATTAGCCGCCGCCGAGGCCATATACCAGCCGTTGTCCAGGGCGTTGTTCCAATCGGTGATCGTCTGCGCGACGACACCGAGGTTGGGTCGGCTATCAAGTTTCAGATCAAACCCAGCCTTGACGAACCCCGTTGTAGCCAATTGCGTGGTATTCGTTCCAGGCGCTGCGGTCGGCCCCGTTGGCGTCCCGGTAAATGTCGGGCTGGCCTTCGGCGCCAGGCTGGACACCGCGATCCCACTATCCTTCCCCACCTTGCCCGTCGTGCCCGCGAAAGTGACAATATTGTCGGTTGCCGAAGACGCAGGCCCCAAAAAATCTCCTACTCCCGTCCCGTCGGCGCCTCTGTCGCCGGCCCGGTCGAACATCAGCCAGATGCCGTTGGCCGCCGTCGGCAAAGTGCCGGCGCCGCTGACATAGGCGAGCGTCAGCTTGCGATAGCCGCTACCATCCACCACCGCGCCACTGACGTTGTAGACATAGGAGATAGCGGTGGAGGCTTTCGAGCGCAGGGTCAACTGGCCCTTGATGGGGTTGGTGCTGTCGTCAAAGGCATCGAGGATGCCACTCACCGTGGAGCCGCCGGCATCGAGATTGTCGATATAGGCCGCGGTCACCAAGGCGGCGCTCGCATTGTTCAGCCGCAAGGTGCCATTGCCAGGATCGGCGTCGGCTATGATCGTGGAAAAGGTGTAGCCGAGAGCTGCCACCGAGGTTGATGCCGCCGCAGCGCTGGCCGTCGCATTGGAAGCGGAGGTCGCGGCATTGGTGGCTGAGGTGGAAGCCGCGGTTGCCGAGCCCGAGGCAGCGCTCGCTGAACCGGCTGCAGCCGTAGCCGAGTTGCCTGCGTTGGTGGCGCTGGTCGCCGCGCCCGATGCCGAGCCGGAAGCCGCCGTTGCCGAATTGCCTGCATTGGTGGCGCTGGTCGCGGCTGTTGTGGCGGAGCCGGCGGCGGCCGTGGCCGAACCTGCGGCGGCGCCGGCCGAGGTGCCGGCATTGGTGGCGCTGGTGGCGGCAGCGTTCTTCGAGGTGAGCGCCGCAGCGGCACTGGCGGCAGCAGCGCTGGCCGCGCCCACCGCATCGCCCAGCGTGTCCTCCGACAGGTAAAAGGCGATCGTGACCGCGTCGGTGCCGATCACCGGGTCGAACGTTTCGAAAACATAGACGAAGTCTGCCGAGACCGCCCCCTGCTGCACATGCACCGTCGTGCCCTTCTGCAAGGTGCGGGCCGTGCGGGCATCGGCGGCGCGGAACCATGCGCCTTCGCTGGCGGAATAAATGCCGTTGTCGCGGGCATCGGCCTGGTTCTTGACCAGCACGCGGTCGCCGACCTCGGCCGGCACGCCGTCGATGGTCTGCAGGCCGTAAAGGGTGATGTTGCTTGTCGTCGCCAGGCGCACGGGTTCACGCTCGCCGGTCAACAGGCGAACGGCGGCAGTTGCAGGTCGGGCCATAAGGCTTGCTCCATGAAAAAAGCCCCGCGAAAGCGAGGCTTGAAAGAAGTTCCAATTTGGTGCGCGACGATCAGCGCTGTGATGAAGGCCGAAGAGTTAGACGCGGCGCATCACCCCTCCTCTTGCGCAGGTAGCGCAGCCGCTTGCGCTGCGCAGGCGTCACATAGCCATCCCCGGCCTCCGCCAGAATACGCTCTTCTTCGGTCGGCACTTTCTCCGGTTCAGCCGGCAGCCCAAGCTCGATCCTCAGCGCCATTGCCTCGGCGTCGCCCTCTGCATGACTGTGCGACCGATGTCTTCGTATTTGGCCAGTAGCTCTGGCCATTCCGAAGGATCACATGTCTCCAGCCGCCACAACCAGGCTATGGTCGGGTGTTGCCGCCGCTTGTTCAGTTCGATGTCGTCGTCATAGGAAACGGTTCCACCGAGAAGTATCTTCCTGCCTATGTTCATTGCGGCGACCCAAGGCCGCCGTCCCATGCGATTTTCAAAGTGACCGCTGGCCAGCCCTTCAGATGTAAGTGGGCGCTAGCGCAGCGAATCTAATAGACATTGCTGTTCTTCTCAACGGGTCCGTCCATACTGAAGCCACTTTGTCCGCTGGACAAGTATAACTCGGCAGTTCCTCCAACGCCCACGATCAGGCTGTCCAGCTGAATTATGCGTCTCAATGCTTCGGAATTACGGTGACAGTGCACTCTTTTCAATTTGTCAAGTTTAGAGTTTTCGCTCTACCTGCACTGGTGCGGACCTCTAGAAATACGCTGTCACCGTAATCCATCATTCTCGAAATTTTCATCTACGAACATCTCGGCAAATTTCTGAGGCGAAAGCGTTACGTCGTTGTCGCGAGCGATTTCGAGGTTCCTCGCCCATAGACCCCGGATTTCCGCCGGTATTCCTCGGAAAAATGAACAGATGCGGCAATTGCGCCCTGCCACTGTCCATCGCCGCCATAGAGAGTGTGCAGTTTGAGAGCTATCGCCTTCAAGGACTTATCCACCTCTTCGGGCAGCTCACCAATTACCCACAAAACATAAAATTCCAATAGTTTAAGCAGCGGCTTTCCGTCATAGCGCGGGTTATGTTCCACTCTATCTCTCCTATGCGTCATTGATGGCGTATTCGATAAGCCTTGGACAAACCCCCGCTAGGCTAGGTTTTTCTTTTATTGAGGCAAGCCAACCCTCGATGACTTCTCGACAGATATGTATCTCAAGAAAATATTCCAAACCGGCTTCGACGGCCTCCGGTGGCGATCTTCCCGTGTCCAGCCCGGTAGCAACCATCGCATCGGAATCCTCGGTCCAAGGCTCCGACGCATAAATCGTGTCGTACTCGTCAAACTCCGACAGCCTTGCAACTATGTCTATCAGCCTGCCTACTTGCCCCAAAGAGAAACCCTCCGCCACGATTCGGATGCAAAACCTCCTGGAAGATGGTACCATTATTATTATGTTGGGATCTAGGGACGAGTTGCTTGCGCCGGCGGTTCGGTGGATTTGCAAATGATCGTCCGACGCTGGTCATGGCTCGTGCTCCTTGCACTCTATTCCCCGTTTCGTCCCGCCTTTTCCAGTGCCGCCTTACGCTGAACTTCGATAGTTCGATTCCAAAAGCGCACCACTTGAAAATGCTCTTGCCTGGTCAACCAGATCTTGTTCTCCATGCTAACTGGATCGCCGCCAACCGCTACCGGTTTGATCTCGAACAATTCCATGCCTTTGGAACGCGAATCTGTACCTTGGACGCTCATTTCAAGTCCTCCAACGCAGCAAATAGACCGGCGAGGTCACGCGCTATCGTCTCGGCGGATTGCCGTTCCATAAATATGAATGGGATGCGCACGATCGGCATTTCCACATCGTGGGTGTCGAAGCCATAGGCTTCCCCTCCTCCATTCGACGCAAACAAGAGGATGCCTGGTGCGTATTTCTCAACCTCATATTCTCGATTGAAGTCTACCAACTCTTCAGCCTTGAAAAAAATTATATAGCTGTCGCCGATGAAGCCTTCACCTCCATTATGCTCCCTAAGGAAATTGGCGTAATCCTTCGGCAACGTCACTCCCAGGCTTGCGGGCAGGCCATCGACAACTGCAGCTTGAGCCGGTGGGTCGAAACGTCCCTTAGTTAGTGCATATCCCACTGCTATTCTCCAATGTCTTTTAGTAATTTGTTCCACCAGGGCGTAACCTGCTGCTGATGAACTTCTCGGGGCAGAATGACCTTGTTGGACGGATCGGTCGGACTCCCGCCAAACTTCACTGGCTTAATTTCATGCACATCCACGGGCTGGCCGACAAGGCCTCGCTCTTGGCGGATAATGCGATTGGCCTGATCAGCCGCTTTTCTAGCAGCTTTTTGCTGTGTACCTTCTAGCCGTATGAATAATCCATCTGGCTTGGGCACAACCGCTATCGGATAATCTGCCCAATCTGACATTGAGAAACTGCCCGAGGGGAGATCGAGAGCGACGGCCGGGTGTCCGCTGCCACCTTCGACGAGTCCCGCGCCTTCCTTAGACAACTCACCGGGAAGCTCTTTGGCGATGAGACCTTCGGCGCGCCCCGACGCCATGGCACTCAACGGCTCAAGTGTGCGAGGTATCCCTTTCGCGGCAACAGCAGTTCGCCCAATGCCCGGCCCAGGTATCGCCCAGCTCAATGCGTCATTTCCCTGACGCATCATCACCTTCTCGGCATTGTTCGAAGGCTCGAAGTAGCCTTGGCTGAAATCGGGAGGATCGCTTGTTCCAAGGGAAGCCCCGTAGCCAATCCCCTTCATCAATTTGCCTGCGAATATCCCCGCATTCGCACCTGCCTTGCCAAGGCCTCTGGCCTCCGATCGAAATACCTCGATCGCCGAAAGGCCAGGCTTGCCGCCAGGAAGAATCCCGCCCAGGCCGGCCTCATCCAATTCCCGAACCAAAGCTGCTCGTGCGACAGGACCCTTCGTGCGCGCGAACAACTCGCTCGCCTTCGCGTAGTTGTCCATGAAGTACATGCTTCCGCTGTCGCGCTGCTCGGCAAGCTTGAGGAGAAAAGAGAACGGCACGGGTTGGAGATTTTCATCAGCGATGCCCAATGCATTTTGCTGGGCGACAGACAAGGCTAGTGTTTTGTCGTAAGTATCTTGGTCGAAAGCCTCTGAATCAGAGGGCCCAGTGCCAAATACGGCTTTCCAACCCTCCGAGATTTCTGAAGACAATCCATCGACATAGTCACCTGGATAGACTCGCCTCCTTTCCAGGACCAGATTTGCCGCGGCAGCGGTTGAATCGTGGCCCGCCTGATCCGCCGGTGAAGCGTTCGGCCCCGGCTCGGCACTGACAACGGCGGCATTGATCTCCTGGTTCGACATGGTCGCCATGTCGAAAATCTTCTTGCCGACATTGGTACGCCATTCGAGACCCTGCCGGCGCCTGTCGCCCTCATCGAGGCCATAGATGGTCCTGTAGGCGTCCTTGCCCGGCATTGGGCCGGAGTAGGCGCCCGTGCGTGCTATCTCGTCCGGCGCTTCCCTCTCGGCGCGACCGATCTCGACGCGCGTCTGGATGTCCTGACTGAATTTTGCGACCTTTGCCTTTAAGGCCAGCGCATCCTGTTCCTCCTGCGGAAGATCGTCCCTGAACGCCTGCGCGATGCGGTCATCCGGCGTCTGCGTGCCGACGCGGTCTTCTTTCCCGGGCGCCATCCTTGGGCCGTCCACAAAGGAGTTGCCCGCAGCCTGCGCGCTATCGCCAGCGGTCTCGCCGCCGGCGACCGGCACCGCACCCAACATTTCAGCAGCGCGCTTCGGGTCCGTGGCGATCATCGCCTGAACCAGCGCCTTGGCCGCGTTGGTGCGCCAGGCGGCTTCCGCCGCTTGCCTGGCAAGCGGGTTGCCGATCTTGGCGATCAGGTCGAGCCCGCTCTGCCGGATCGCCTCGAAGTTCGCGGTGTCGTTCGGGTCGCCTTTTGCTATGGCGATGGCATTGGTTGTCAGCGTCGTGTCGACGGTGGCCTTCTCGTAGTCGTCGCGTTTGGTCTTTTGCCGCAGCGCCATGCGGTATGCGCCAACGACGCGCTTGTTTTCCTTCTCACCTGCGAAAGCGGCTTGCTGGCTTTCGGGCATCGTCCGTTTCGCATCGTCGAACAGCGTATCGTACAGGCCTGGTTTCACCACCCGGCCGGCGCGCAGGTCGACCTCGCCATACATGGCTTCATGCATGCCTGCGCCATCCGCCGGCGCGTTCGCCGCCACTTCATCTTCGGCCTGCGCGATCCGCGCGTCGAAGCCGCGACGCGCCAGCTCGGCGTCGAACGCGTCCTGCTGGTCCTTCATCTGCTGGTAGCGTTCGGCAAGAGCGGAAAGGTGGTCGCCGAAACCTTGCATGGCGCCGCCGATCGGCGACCCCTGGGGATATTGCACGGCGTTGCCGGTATCGAGCCGGCGCTGGCCGACGGAAAGGGGGATGATGTGTACCATCTAGGTGTTCCCCGCCCACGGAGCCCTGAGGGCCGCACTGCCGAAGATCACGGAGCGGCCCGGCACAGCGGCGGCCGCAGCGCTTGACGCTGCCGCTTTCGTCGGGTCGTAGATTTTGGAGAGGCCGCCAACGAGCGCGCTGCCGGCGTTGAAGATTGACGCCGTCACCGCCTGCTTGCCCTGGAAGCGCGAGATGGCGGCTTGGCTGTTGAGATTGTTCTGGCGCAGCTTCGAGCCGTACAGCAGCGCGCCGAGATCCGCCTGGCCCTGCCTGGCATTCGCCGCCAGCACCTCGGTCGGCGAGCCGGCTATGCCGACGCCGGACGCGCCGGCCTGGGCGCGCGCCTGCGCCTGCAGCAGGTCCTGCTTGTGGCGCTCCTGGCCTTGCTCGAAGGCGGCGGCTTGAGCATCCGCCTGCGCCTGCTGCTCATAGGCCTTGGCCTGATAGTCGGCCATCTGCTTCGACTGCTGGCCCTCGGCCAGCGCGCCGCCGACGGAAAGAACGGTGCCGAGAAGGGCAAGTGTGCACATGGTCAGCCTCGTTCGCCCAGGGGTTTGATTGCAGGAATGGGTTTTCTCGCGGGAATGGGTTTGATTGCGGGAATGAACTTGCTTTTGACGCCGGCGACCGGCGCGCCAAGCTGCGGGCGCGGGTCGAGTGGACCGCCGGCAGCGAGCAGGGACAAAAGCAGCCGGTCGACCTGCAGCCCGGCGCGGCTGAGGCGAGCGGGTGCGGCTGCCCGTGCGCCGGCCATGGCGGCGCGGCGGGCAGCGGTGAGGTTTATCTTCAGCTCGGCGACGCTGGCGGCGTCGAACAGGCCATTGGCGGTGGCGATGGCACGGACGAGCGCATCGGCCTCGAACAGTTCCTGGCGCAGCAGCTCGACCAGCCGGGCAGCGTTGCGCCAGCGCTCGGTCAGGGTGGCGGCTTTGGCCGCAATCTCGTCGCCAAGAGCGGCAATGTCGGCGCGGGCTTCGCTCTCGGCGGCGTCGATGCGGCGCGTGTCGGCGACGCAGATGGTTTTTTCCAGCAAGGTGATGACGTCGTTGCAGGCATCGAGCGCGGCGCGCGCCGCGGCCAGGTCGCCGTCGCCAAAGACGGCCCGGTCCTCGGCCTGCTCCAGCGCGCGCCTGCGGACGACGGCGTCGTTAATGTCGGTGTCGAGCAAGGCGATGACGGCCGCGAAATCGGCAGCCGTCCGCGCCTTGCCGAGGGTCTCGGCATGGGGGGTCATTGGGGTGGGTTCCTTGGTGGGAATGGTGCGAGAATGGTGACGTCGGCGGGACAGCACCCCCCTCTGTCCTGCCGGACATCTCCCCCGCATGGGGGGAGATTGGCAGCTCGAGCAGGCTCGCCAGTCTTGCTACGTCAGCGATTAGCGAAGGCAAAGATGCCGTTGATCTCCCCCCTTGCGGGGGAGATGACCGGCAGGCCAGAGGGGGGTGGGCGGGAGCTCGGCGTTGACTATTGCCGCATCAAATTTTTCTACGGCTCGGCGTCGAATACCGGCGTAAACGCCCGGATCGTGCAGGGCGTCGGGTTGAGGTGGCGGATGCGGACCCTGCCCTGCCCTTCCCAGCTGTCGTCGACCGGTACATCGACATTGCCGGTGTAGAGTTTCGCATTGCCGTCGGGTGCGACGATGCTCGGCATGCGCACGCTCTCCCAGCGGCCGCGGAGGAAGGACTGCACCTGCAGCCCGGTGGTGTCGGTCTCGAGCAGCGACAGGATGACTTTCGCCACCTTCTTGCGGCGGCCGATGACGGAACCGTCCTGGCCGCCGACGTCGAGTTCCAGCGTGTTGGCCTCGGACTGGAAGGGCAGCCCGACCTGCCACTTCCCAGCTGTGGCGCCGGCGGGCAGCGCCACCTGGCCGGAGGCAACCGGCAGGCCGCGATAGACCTTGCCGCCGGCCAGCACGTCGACCAGTTGGCCGTTGAGATGGCCGAGCCCGGAGACGACGTTGACGGGTGCACCCGAATAGGTCAGTCCGCAATCGACCTGAAAGGCATCCTCCAGCATGCCGTATTCGAATGGCGTGGTCATGATTTCGATGTAGCGCCTGGTCACCCCGCCAATGGTGCGCTTGACGATCAGCCAGATGTCGTCGACGCCGTTCTGGCCAGGCGTCACCACGGCGCTTTCAACGACCGCCCAAGTGGGTTGACCGGGGGCGGATCCAGCGAAGCTGCCGCCGAAGCGATGGCGGTGCATGCCGCGCACCTCCTGGCTCGGCTGGTGGGTGTAGCCGCCAAGTTCGCCATTTTCGAGCGGAAACCACAGCATCGGGTCGGGGTCGGTCTGGAAGGCGAGTTCGACCACGCCTTGCTTGGGGATATGTTCCGAGATCTGGCCGATGTCATCGGAGGTGAATCTGGCTGTAGAACTCTGCGTCAGCTCGGCGATCGATTTGCGCGAGCGGGTGACATAGAGGAAGGACTGCCCGGCATCGACCGGGCGGATGCGGGCGCAGCCAAAGGTGCGCGAACGGCGGTTCTTGAACGAGGACGGGGTGAGTGCCTCGTCGATGCCGGAGCCGGACAGTGCCCTGATACCGCCCGACGTGCCGATCAGCAGCGCACCATCGGAATCGGCGATCCAGACGATGTCGTTGGCCTGGCCGCCGCCGGCCTGGACGAATTCCAGCGCGTCGTCATCTTCCTCGCCGAGCGCGAAATTATCGAAGTCGCCGGTCGCCGATGCATAGACCGAGAATTTTCGACTGAAGGCCAACCGCTCCTCATAGAGCGAGCCCGCCTCGACATATTTTCCGGGCACGAAGGTGCCAAGCCGCCAGCGACTGATCGGACTGAGATCCGGCAAGGCATGGCCATACAGACGAACGGTAACGACTGTCGCGCTCGTGCGCGCTGCAATCTTGGCCCAGCGCCACCGCCCATCCGAACCGAGCAGCCGGATGGCGCGGCCAATATCCGATGTCTGGAACCCGGTATCATCGTTGATGCCGATGACCGATGACGCCGTCAGATTGAACGGCGTCATCAGGTCGCCGTCCTCGTTCGGCGCCCATTCGGCGAGGTCGGTTCTGGTACTGTCAGAGCCGCCGCCACCGTCCATGTCCATGCGCAGATATTCAAAGGCGGCCTTGTTGAAGAATTCGAAGAACCGACGCTCGGAGTTACCCCAGCCTATCTGGCCAATCCGCGAGTCGATGGTTGTCCATGTCGATCCGTCGTTCGAGCCCTGGATTTCCCATTGCGTCGGCATGTTTTCTGCTTCCGACGCGCTGTTCATGGCTTGCACCCAGTAGGCGTTGCAAACCTTCTGCGCTCCGCTCGCCTGCCGATATTGGACCCAGCCATTGGTGCCGGCACCGATCTCCGCACCTGTTCTGCTGTCCTTGTCGAAAATCGCCCACGCCGACGCGGAACCGTTGCTGGCCAAAGCCGTTCCGGCCGGAGCCGTCAAGCCTGTCATCTTCGGCACGTACGAGCCGTAACTGGCCGGCGTCATCGTGGTGCCGGTCGTGTTGATTGGATCGTAAGGGCCGTCGAGGAACTCGTAACCTGCCAGCGTCCATGTCGTGTGGGCGGTGCGGGTCAGCACTTTGGGCGCATAGTTCTTGTGGGTGATCCACATCTGGTCGGCTGACTGGACATAGGCGAGGTCGAACAAATCGGCCTCCAGATAGGGCGAGGCCACCTCGACCGTGCCGACGCGGGCGCCATAGGCATAGACGCGGATATAGAGGTCGCCGAACTCCAGGCAGTAGGCCTGCTCGGAGGAGAAGATGAAGGGGATGGCGCGCGTCTTCCTGGCCGAATTCTTCACCTCGTTGACGAAATAGCTGCCGCCGCGGGCGCGGATACCGCCATGCGGCAACGTGACGAAGTTCTCACATTTGGACAGCGCCGCACGATAGAGATCGAGTGAGGCGCGCGCGTGCAGGCGCGGGCTGATTTCGCCACGGGTGAAAACGTCCTGGATAGGGTAGAGCGCGGTCATCGGGCAGACACCCTGAAGTCGCCGCGCTGCTGCGCCCAGGATGAGGTGTAGAGCCGGCCGCCGCGCTGGATGGCGTTGGCGGCAAAGGCCGCGTCCAGCGCCCGGTCATAGGCGGAGCGGGCGATGTCGATCATGCCCGCCTTGTGCGTCAAGGGATGCGCGATCTTGATGGCAAGGGCGGAGACCAGCACTTCGGTGAACAGCGCGTCCCAGTCGTTCGGGTCGGTAAGGTTGGCGATGTAACGGATGATCAATGGACCGGACCGGCCGCAATAGATCAGCCCGGCTTCCTGGCGCCAGGAGATCGGTACGCCGTCCGGCTCGCCATTTGCGGTCAGCGGCAGCGGCCGCAGGCAATCGGCGGGCAGTTCATAGGCGAAGTTCAAGGTGCAATTGCCGCTGCCGGTGTCGGCGCCGGCGACGCTGGCGGCAAGGATGGCGAACACCCAGACGTGCCTGGCGAGTTCGGCTTCCCGCGTCAGGTCGAAATGCAGGTTGAGCAGGCGCGCCGCCTTGACGTCCTGGTCGAGACTGTCGATCGGCGCCTCGTCGAGGACGGCGAGCGCCATATTGGCGATGTCGAGCGGGGTGATGGCCATGGATCAGCGCCTCGTGGATGGTGGTTGATTGGGCAGGGGCATATGGCGGAGCGCCAATCTCCCCCCTTGCGGGGGAGATGGCCGGCAGGCCAGAGGGGGGTGCTGTCCCGCCGACCTGACGTAATTTGGAGAAGCGGTTGTGGGTTGAAGGGGGTTGAAAGGGACCGGAAGTTGGCGATCCTTCACACCCCCCTCTGTCCTGCCGGACATCTCCCCCGCAAGGGGGGAGATCAGCAGTTTCGGCGACCCGCTGGCCGGACGAAAGGTACTACGCCTCGGTCGTCTTCAGCGCGATGAAGGTCATGTTCTTGACGCTGGACGCCGTGCGGTCCCAGTTCGCCGCCAGCGCGAGCTCGGCGTCGGTGGCGAACTCGCCGGCCGAAGACGCGTCGAGGAAGCGGGTGCCGGGCACGTGCGGGACGAAGTGCCTGCGGCCGACCATCTCGGTGACGCCGCCGCCATGGCCCTGGCGCGGCTTGCGGTCGAACTCCAGCGGGCCGCCTTCCGTGTTGACCGGAAGCTCGTTCCACAGGATCGCCTTGTCCTTGAACATGAAGGCGGTGTAGACGCCGGCCGCGACCGGAATGTCGTCATCGACCACGCAACGCAGCCCCATGTAGTAGGGGATGAGCGGCCCGCCCTGCTCTGACGACGGAACATAGTCGATGAGATCGGCGAGCTTCAGTGCCTTCATCTGCTTGGAGTGCATCCAGATCGTCTTGAACTTGTCCGCGCGGTCGCCCATCAGATAGGCGGCCTCGATGATGTCGGTGTCGACGATGGAGGCGCCGGTGAGGCGCACCAGGTCGCTGCCGTCGTTGGCGATGTTGTCGGCCACGACCCCTTTCAGGATGCCGAGCAGGGTCAGCTTGTTGGCGCGCTGCCAGTACTCGGTCTGGCGCTTGACGATCAGCTTCTGCGGATCGTCGCCGGCCAGGATCGAGGTCAGGTCCGGAACGCCCCAGGCCTGGGCGCGAACATTGCGGGCGGCGACCTCGCGGCGGGCGCCGATCTTCTTCATCTCGATGGAATCGGCCGGATCGTCATTGACGGGTTCCGACGGATCGTTGCCGAGATCCTTCCAGCCGGGCATGTCGACGGAACGGCCGCCCATCGAGAGCTTGGCGGTGATTGCCGGATCGTTGAACAGGATGCCGGCCTGGAAGATTTCCAGCGACTGGACATGCTCCTCGAACGAGTACTGGGCATAAACGGACGGAACGATCGCGTCCGCGATACGGGTATAGGCGTCTGCCATTTTTCACTTCCTTTGAGGTTGATGTGGCGGCGAGCTTTGGAGGACTAGAGCGGGTTGTTGGGCATCCAGAGGTTGGGGTTTTCACCGGCCTCGCGTGCCAGCCGCCGGGCGCGGGCGGGGTCGCTTTTGACAAGGGCTGAAATGGCTGAAATGTTGCGGTCGCCGGCGGCGTTGCGCTTGAACGGATTGCCGCCGCTCACGGCCGCGCCGCCGTCGATCGTGTCTTCCCTGAACATCGCCTCGCCGACGGCGTGGAACGCCTTGGCAATCTGCGGATCGGTCAATGCGCCGTCCGGGAGAAGGATGCCCTTGGCCTTATAGGCATCGACCAGTCCGAGCTTCTTCATCGCCCGGTTGGCGACCTCCAGCTTCTGGCGAAAGCCATCACTGCCGGTCGGTCCCCAGTCGCGCACGAGATCGTCATGCGTGGCCTCGACCGAGCGGGCAAGCGCGATGTCCTGGCGCGCGGCCTGTTCGGCCATGTAGCCGACGAAGCGGTCGTGATAGGCCTGCGCCACTTTGGGCGTGGCGCCGGCCTCGACTGCCCAGGCCTTGGACGCCTGGGCAAGCTCGTCCGAATAAGCGAAGTTTTCAGGCAGGCCGTCGGGCCGCCTGTACTCGACCTTGTCGGGCGATGTCAGCGGACGCATGGTCTCCGGCAGCCGGGCATGAAATTTCTGCCAGTCTTCCGGGGATGCGTCGGGTGCTGGAACGCGCAGGCTCTCACCCTGCTGCCGCTCCAGCTCCGCATAGGAATTGAAAACCCGATCGAGGTTTTCGGCCCTGGTCCAGCCCTTGGCTTCAGCGAGCTTGCGGTTGCCTTCGGAAAGACCGTCAAACCAACTTTTGGCGCGAGGCGCGGCGGACCCGTTATCCGCGCCTGCCGGTGGCCATACTGGGTTGCCCGCCGGCTGCGCACGCGCAGCCACGGACCCGGAATCTGCCAGATCTGTCATGAGTGGATTCCTTTGATTGTTGTTAGAAGGAGCCGGCGGCGAAACTGCCAATCTCCCCACCTGTGGGGGAGATGTCCGGCAGGACAGAGGGGGGCGCGAAGGAACGCCAGCGTTCGGGCACTTCGTCAGCCGAAGCCTCTCCGAATAACGCAAGTGTAAAATCGACAGGACAGGCCGGCGGGACAGCGCCCCCTCTGCCCTGCCGGGCATCTCCCCCACGAGGGGGGAGATTGGCTATATCACCGCCTACGCGTTATCGCCCCAGTTCTCCCAAAGCAGCGTGATCGTGCCCGTCACCGCCAGCGTCCCGTCGGCGTCGATATCCGTGCCGGTCGCAAACGCCAGGTTGAGATAGAGGTCGACCGGCGTCACCGTGCCGTCCAGCGTGGCGGCTGCCGCGACATCCGCGGTCGAGGCCGTCGACAGCGCGGCGCCCAGGCCATCCAGTGTGCGGGCCGTCGAAGCCAGCACATTGACCATGGCGCCGGCCAGCGTCGCACTCGATGCCGCCACAGAGCCCAGCGACCAGGTCAGCGCCGCATTGTCGTTGATGGTCGCCGCGCGGGTGGTCAGTACCGCAAATTGCAGTCTGGCCGTGCCGCCCTTGATGCGCACCTTGCCGTCGGCGAAATCGAGCAGTTTCTGGCTGGCATAGGCCAGCGCGTCGGCGACCGGCACCTGCATGCCGGCAAGGGTGAAGACGGTGCGGTACGAGCCGCCCTGCCCCGTGGTGACGGCCTTGAGGCCGAATTTGGGCGGGGCAGATCCGGCCTCGCGGGCGGCGGCGCGCGACAGCGTCCGGGGAAGACCTCGGGTCATTGGTATCTCCATTTCTATTCGGGAAATTGCTGGAAGGACGTTATTCAAAAAGCGCCGGATCAGCGCTGGCGTATCGATTCAAACCGGGGCGCTATCGCCCTGTTCGCGCAAGGCGTTTCCGCTTTGGCAACCATTGTCTTCAAGGCCCGAGAAACCACGTCTCATTTCGTGAGCGGGCGCGCCGCCGTTTGGCCGCAATGCGCCAGCAACTGGCAACCATTCGCTCCAATCCGCGTTTGGGGCTTCAAAGGAGTTCCAAGATGATCATCAGACAAGCCATTGCCGCCGTGCTCATGACTGCCGCTCTGGCAGGCTGCGCGACGCAGACCGAACAGCAGCAGAGGGCAACCAACGGCGCGCTTATCGGCGGCGGTGTCGGCGCGCTCGCCGGCCAGGCGCTGGGCGGCAACACCAAGAGCACCGTGATCGGCGCCGCCGGCGGCGCCCTGCTCGGTGCCGTCATCGGCCAGGCCACCACGCCGCAGCGCCGCGGCGAACAGCTGTGCCGCTACCAGGACCGCTACGGCCGGATCTACACGGCGCCTTGCGACGACCGGTATTACAATAACGATTATTGAGGAATGGCTCCACCTTCTCCCCGTTCACGGGGAGAAGGTGCCCGAAGGGCGGATGAGGGGCGGCGCCACCATCTGAAAAGCTGGCGTTGCCGAAGCTCAATCCGCGAAATTGCGGTCTTATGTAGCAAACGCACCAACATTCCGACTGCCGCTACCTGGTGGCTTCACATAAAATCCGGGAATGCCAAGAGCTGCCCCCATCGTTCGCTCGACCCGATACGAACACGCGATAAACACGCTTGTGGCGAATCGCGCGGAGGTCGCGCCATTGCGGCGGCAGCCCTGCCGCTTCCGGAAAGGCGAGCTTTACGGATAATCCTGAAGTGCGAGGCGGAAGGCAGCAAGGAGACGGCCCAGCGCATTGTTCAACTGAGGGGCTGGGAGCCGTCGCTAGTCGAGCGGATCAGGCAGTGCGTCAATACCGCGAAGGTGCGGCGAAAGCGGAAGGCCAAGGAGACAGAGCGCGTCGAGAGACGAGTTTAGACGTTAGCGCCCGCTTTGCGTGCCGCTAAGATTCGGGGGTTAACCTTGTGGCCACGCGCGGCGCGGATTTTAAGCGCAGAATCGCTATTCGCCTTTAGCTGCTGCCGCAGCGAGGCGATCTCTGAGTCGTTGAAATGGGCTGGCCCCATCGGAGCTTGGGTTTCTTTTTGGCCAGTCGGCCAGAAATGTTCCTTCACTCTCTGTAAGACACCGAATGTCATGGCCAATTTCCTCTATCCAGAGGGACGAAATGTCCACAGAATAAGTCGACTTAAGCACATCAACCGTATTCCCAGCAATGGGAAAACGACAGTGTAGGCCGTCATTGGTTGATAAAGCTGTAACTGCCGCGATGGTTCCACCCTTCGAAAGGATGTAGTTCCGCAGCGTCGCCAACGTGCCGCCAAGGGTACAATTGTCGTCGGCCAGGACATAGGTGCAATCTTGTCGCACCTCTCCCGCGAAGGCTGGTTGCCACAAAAACCGTGGGAACCGCTTCAATTTCGTGCGACCCGGACGCGCCGTTTCGATGATCTGGTCATCGATGGGGCAGTCCATTTCTTGGGCGAGATATGCGGCGTAGGCAAATGGAAGCGCATTTGTCGGGCGAAGGGCATTTCCTCCTTCGTCCATATCGTGAGGATCATATTCCGGGTGAGGAATCACTATCCGAGCGGGTTTCTTCTTGGCGAGAACAAGATCAATTATCTGCTCAACCACAGTCTGACGCACGCATTGGTCGACCAAATCAGCGGCGGCGCTTTCGTCAAACTGCTTCTTGGCGCGCTCGTATATCTCTGTCCCTCTAGCCGCCTCCTTTGCCGATTTTTTATAGGTTCCCTTCAACTCGCTCCATCGACAGTGCGAAAGAATGAGCTGTGGGTCATCTGCCTGCCAAGGTAGACGGGGATGCCGGCCAATTTTGCTATTCACGCGGGCACATTCAGCAGAATCTCAACAATCGCCTCTTCTGCAATACTATTCCGCTCTTTGCCAGTACCCAGCCCATACGCGGCTAACAGAATGATTGAGCGCACCACCAAGCAATGCGAAGGCATTGCCGCCATTCGACTGGCGACGGTGATCTTCCAGCCATGCGGCGTGATTGGTTGAGGTAGCGGTGCGAAACGAGCAATGGTCGAGGAAGGGATGAAAAAGAATGATCCCGGCCGGATCTAAAGGCCAGAAACGGCCAGCCGAGGGGATCGGCATGCCGTCTGCGACATGTGCATTTGTGGCCAGGTCCGGAGGCATATCCCGAAATATTGCCTGGAGCAGCTGCAATCACGGCAAACGCTAGCGGGACAGCGCCCCCCCTCTGTCCTGCCGGACATCTCCCCCACACGGGGGGAGATTGGCAGCTTTGCGGATGCCGCCTACCCTTCCGCCCGTGCCGCCTTCTCCAGCGCAGCCAGCTGCGTCTCGTCCAGCGTCAGAAACCCCATTATGTGCTGCACGACTTCTGCCCGCGCGTTGCTGAGCGCGCTGTGCAGTTCGAAGCCGTTGGGCGTCCTCGTCCTGGCCATCCACTCGCCATAGGACGGGCGGCGGTAGTAGCCGACGGTTGCCGCGAGGTCGGCCAGCACCATTTCGCCGTCCTCGCCGGAGAACACCCTGAGATAGGCCTTGGTCAGCGCGTCGCGCGCCTTGGCGGGGCCGCCGGCCTGACTGGCGCGGGCGAAGCGTTTGGCGCTCATGCGCCCTGCCCCGGCGCGGCCGGAACGGCCGTCGCCTTCCCGCCAGCGCCCGGCGCGGCCGGCACGGCCGTCGCTTGCCCGCCGGCGCCCGCCTGCAGCATCAATGCATCGAGTAACCCGCTGTCGCGCGCCTGCACCGCTGCCGGCACCGCGTCCTTGGCGACCTTGCCGGCGGAGGCGATCGCCGCCATGCCGGCCTGTGCCTGTTGGGCCTGTGCTCTTGCTCCACGCAGACCCTCCACCTCCTCCTTGCGCCGAAAGATGCGCTGCGGGCTGCGGCCGGCGCTCTGCACGATCTTCAGCGCCTCGTCGCCGTCGATATTGTCCATGATGCCGGGATCGAACTGCGCCATCTGCATGGCCGTCGTCACCACCTGGATGGTGTCGCGCGCTTCGGCCGAGCGCCTGAGCACATCGAGCGGGCCGGTGAAGGTCGGCCGCACCGACTTGCCGGCGAGGCTTTCCGGCGGCGCGAAGCGGCTGTCCTCGTCATAGAGGCCCTTGTCTTCCAAAATGCCGAGCTCGCGGTCGAGATTCGAGGCAAATCCGGCCTGGATGATCGAGCCCGAGGGGCCGAGCAGCGCGCCCTTCTCCTCTTGGCGGATCAAGGCTTCGGTCGCCGTCATCTGCGGGTTCTGCACCAGCGTCTGGAACAAATTGACGAACATCATGTCGCGGATTTCCTCCGCCCGGCTCGCCGCATAGTTGAAGGCATAGGTCGGGTTCTGTCCGGTCGCGATCGGCTGGATCATCGGCCTTCCATTGTCGTCGATGAGGCCGGGATAATTCTCGCCGGGGTTGAGCACCGGGACATAATCGAGCCTGGCTTTCGAGGCCGTGGCCGGATCGGTGATCTGCTGCAGGGCGCGCAGGCCCGAGCGGCGCACTGCGTTTTCCTCGCGCACCGTGGTCAGCGCCTCGATGGTCGGCGAAATGCCATAGGGGTCGCCCTCGTAGCGGCGCCAGTTGAAGGTCGACACCGGGAAGGAACGGAAACCGCTTTCCCTGACGATCTCCTCCTCGTCCTCGATGACGTGATAGGAGGCGAAAGCCGTGTCGAGATACTGGTAGCCGCCCGACAGCCGGTACATCTTGCGCTCGTCGCGCGGCTGGATGCACTGGATCAGCGAGATCTTCGTCTCGCATTTGGCGGGATCGTCGACCAGCATCTTGATCCGCGCCGGCAGCTTTTCGTAGCCGAGCAGCTGCGCCGCCTGCCTTGCCGTGCGCTCATAGCGGCGATGGAAAATGTCGACCTGGCCCCAGCGGTTGCGGGCGAGATAGCCCTCGACCACGGGGATCGAGGCATAGCGGATCAGCGTGCCGCCAAAGCCTTCCTCGGCATAGAGATAGGCCGGACCGTAGCGCACGACATTGCGCAGGCAAGCCTGCGTTGCCGGAACGAAATTGGAGTTGGCGGAATAGCGCAACGCAAACAGGAAATCGCGCAAGCCTTCCGCCCATTCCTTCTCCTCGTCGGTCTCCTCGTCGTTCATTTCTGCGGTGGTCAGCCCGTGCCATTTTTCCGACTGCGGGATGATCAGGCTTTCGAGCCCGGCGGCGAGGCGATTGGCGGCCGAGTTGATGGTGTTGGCATAGACGCGGGCACCGCGCCGCTCCTGCCGCTCGGCCTGCGAATCCGGTCCGCCGCTCCTGCGCCCGCTCCAGACATCGGGCGCATCGGGATCGCAAAATTCCGCCACCTGCTCCCACACCGCCTCGTACTGAGAGCGCTCGGTCTCGAGCTCGGATTGGCGGGACAGGATATCGCGGGCACGGGAATCGGTCATGAGGGGCTCGCTGGGTAGGATGTGAATGGACGGCGAAGCGGCGCTTCTCCCCACTTGAGGGGGGAGATGGCCGGCAGGCCAGAGGGGGTCGCCGCGCGTAGAGCGCTAGCGTCATCTGTCGGTGGCGGGAGGTCGCGTCCGGTCGCACCGACCCCCTCTGTCGCCTTCGGCGACATCTCCCCCTCGAGGGGGGAGATCGGCAGAGTCAGCCGACTACGCGCTGCGCTTGATGCCCTCGAGCACCGGCGCAGTTTTCCGGCCAAAGCGCTGGACGACGAAGCGGCCCGCCTTCTGGCCGGGGACCTCGATCAAAGTATAGGTGATCCAGGACAGCAACGTCACCGTCGGCAGCACAACGGCAACGACGATGGCGAAGCGCAGCGGCGCCGACAATTGGTGGCCGAACTCACTGATGACGAACGCCGCGACGGGCTGCAGCACCAGCAGATGGATCAGGTAGATGCTGAAGGAAAGCTCGCCCATCAGGTGGAAGAACCGGTTGCTGAGCGTCACGGCGATCGCTCGCGCCAGCGTTCCCGCCCTTCCAGGCAGCATGCGGTAGAGAACCAGCGCAAAGAAGCCCGCCACCAGCGCTTCACGCACCAGAACCTTGCCCAGCCCCTGGTCGCCGCCAAAGGGCAGCGCCGCCAGCAGCAGCGCCAGTGCCAAGTACAGGATAGATCGCGGCTGGCTCTGATGCACGACTCCGGCCAGCAGCATCCCGCACAGGAATATCTGTATCTTGAGCGGCAGAAAGGACGGCATCGGAAAATGGATCGACAACAGCCGCATCGCAAACACGATGACGCAGCCGGCCGCCGCGACCACAAGGGCGCTCCTCATCCAGTCCAGCCTGCGCACCAGCAGCATGACGGCCGGGAACACGGCATAGAACTGCATCTCCAGCCCCAGGCTCCAGTCAGGCAGCGGCGTGCGATAGGCGAGGTTCGGCACCAGCCCAAACAGGAACGTGAGATGAGCGACGATGTTTTTCAGGCTGCCGTCGAGGTAGCGTTCCGGCGCCTGGTGCGATCTGGAGAGGAAATCGTCGATGATGATCCTGCAATCGTAGAGATAGGGGCCAAGCGCCAGCGCCAGGCAAAGCATGACATAGAACAGCGGCGCGATCCTGAAATAGCGGCGCGTCCAGAATTTCAGCCAGGTTTCCGGTCTTTGCCAAGGCTCCTTTTCCTGGCGCAGCTGATAGTGGAACACCATCAGGAAGCCGGACAGCATGATGAACAGGTCGACGCCGAGATCCGGCTCGCCGACGATCGGAATTTGCCAGCCGGTCAAAAGCATGCAGTGCCCGACCAGCACCCAGATCGCCGCAAGCGCGCGAAGCCCGTCCAGGCATTCGATGCGCGACGACTTGATGATGCTGGTTTCGTAGCTAGCCATGTTGCACTGCAGCATGGCGCCTGAGGGGCGATTGTCAAGCCGCTGAGAGATGACGAATTGCTACACCCTCCCCCTTGTGGGGAGGGTCGGCGAGTTCGCTTTGCAAAGCAAAGCGAGGGAGACGGGGTGGGGGTGCAGCGCAGACCCCACCCCGTAGGCTGAACCGCACGTACCGTGCGGCTCAGCCTACGACCCTCCCCACAAGAGGGTAAGATGCGTCACCTCCGCTTCACCAGCCTGGCATGCCGTCGCCAGTACCACCACGCCAGCACGCGCTTGCTGAAACTGCGCTTCATCGCGGTCATGGTCATACCCCCAGCAGAACGCGGCGCTGGCCGGTGAGGTCGCCGGGCGCGAGGTCGGTTTTCACCGTCGCCGCCGTGCCCTGGCGCTGTTCGAGTTCAGCCCGCAAGGCTGCCTCGCGCGCCTGCACGTCCTTGTCTTCAATGGTCGGGGTCGGTGGCAGCGGCTTCAGCGCCGGCGGCTTTTGAAAGAGACACATGGTTCCAGCCTTCTCTTGTCCAGTCGTAAAGGAAAAAGTCTTCGCCGTTGCGGCCATATCCAGGCAACCGGCAGCGTTGGGTGGCGCCGAGCCGGCCGAGCCAGCGCAGAGCCAGTTCGTTGGCGGCGAGCGCCCGCGCCTCGACCCGCCAGGCGCCCCGCGCCGCAACCTTCGGCCCAAGCACCGCATGGAAGTGGCCGGTGATGCCAGGCACGCAGCGCTTCATGCGGCGCGTGCCCCAGCTCCAGGCGATCCACAGCCCGCCGCGCTGTTCGGCGGCGCCAAAGCCGGCCTCCGGATTGCCGTCGAGCTCGGCGACATAGGCAAAGCCCTGCAGCGCACTCAGCGCCAGCAGCGCCGGCGACCAATGGTCGAGCTGGCAGTCGATCTCGGCACGGTCCTCGGGACGCAGATTTGCGGCGATGTAGGAGAGATCGCGCAGCGTGGCGGCGATGATGCGGAGGGTCATGGATGGACCTTCGTCAGCCAGAAGCGAAGCCATCGTCAGTGAAGGAAGCGAGACGCCCCCCATCCTTCGTCATCCTATGGCGAAGCAAGGAGCGAAGCGACGCGGCGCAGACCCCTGGAGCTGCTCTGCAGCCAAGGGATTCATGCCGTGACCCGCGAGCGGTTAGCGGTGCAGCGGTGCAGAATTCTGAGGCGCCGCGTTCTCTCGCAATCGTCGCAGCATCCGCACCGGCTATCGCGCAAACAAAAACCCGCCTGATGGCGGGTCACTGGCGCAAATCAGCACCATGGATAGAAGTATACCATTGCTGCCCTCACCCGTCAACGGATTTAAGAATAAAATCCTACTGCCCGTCGACAGGAGGCATCGCCCTGGTGAATGCTCAGTCCTTGTTCGGTTTCGCCGCCATACGGCTGTCGATCTCGCTCAACTTGGCCAGGATGCCTTCCTGCGCGCGCACCATCTGCTGCTGAACGCGGATGAGTTTGAATGCGAGCCAGATGCTCACCCAGAGCTGCGCCACCAGATAAACCAGCAATGGCAGGTAGGAAATAATCTATGCGAGAATGCTGGTTTCCGCTTCCATGATGATGCCTCAGGTTGCTGATGCCGAACGCATCGTAAGGTCATTCCGCAAAAACCGATGATTGGCGAGCCCCGGTGAACAGTACAGAGGCTCTCGCCTCACTCGCCTCCCCCGCAGCCAGTTCCGATGCACGTCAAGCCGTATTCTTTCATCAGCCGGTGACCAAATCCCTGATCCGCTCCTCCCGCGCGTCACTCAGCCCTCCGTGGGACACTCTTCGATAGCGTAGCCGGCAGCGACGTCCGGGTTACCCTGATCGCGTGCCTTGCTTAGAACGCAGGAGAATGCCTTCCATTCTTTCTTTGAAAGGGTGATTGCCGACGCGGGCACGGCGTAGACAAGGCCAAGGGAAAGGCTCGCGAGCAGGACTGAACGTGCCTTCCACAAACTCCCAGATTGCTCCCTCACTCGCCGTCCCCGCAGCCGGTTCCGATGCATTTCAAACCGCTCTCCCTCATCAAGCGGCCAATAACCAGGTCCGGCGTCGGGCACTCATCTATGACAAAGTTTGCTGCCACCTCTGGATTACCCATAGTGCGCGCTTTTTTCAATCCTATCCCATATCCTTCCCAGCGATGTCAGCACTTGCTACAACCAAAATGGCGCTATAGCTTGCAACATACAATTTAAGAGAGCACCCTTGCGATCACTCATTCTCGCCCCAGTTGTCGCTCCAAGAGCCAACGTCATGAGAACATTTGGCTTCGCCTTCGGCCTCCTGGCGCTGTCGACGCCGATGGCCGTTGCCAAGGAGCCTATCAAATGGATCGAGTCGTTAAGCGGCGGAAGCAAGATCGAGATCCCCGAATTCTTTGAAGATGGCGATGGTTGGTTGCTTGGTGGGTTCGCCGAAAACTACGGCTCGGTGTTCCGTCCGGCATCGTATCCGGACGCAGAGCTTCGTCAGTACCGAGCCCTTGAAAAAAAGATGACTCCGTTTGAGTACCTTAAACAGGCAATCGTCGGTGATGACAGCATCGTAACGTATAAGATTGACAGGCCATCGCTCGCAGTGATTTCCGGGACCTCGCCCGATGGCGAATTCATTTTCTACGGCATGTGTCAGAAACACCGTACCGTCACCTGCTTCGATATGCATTGGAACAAGAAGGATCAGGCGCTGTTTCAGCCAATTGCCGAGCGCATTGCTCGGTCATTCCGCAAAAATCGGTGACCTGTACCGTCCTAGGAGGCAAATTGCGATCGCTCATTCTCGCCGCGATGGCGGTGTTTGCGTTGCCATTTGGCGCGGCTCAGTCGGACGACGTGGATAAGACGGACACTCTGTGGCAAAGCTGCCCAAAGGGCGTGCTCTTCAAGGAACTCGAGTCGGGGATTGTCGTGACCGTCATCCGACAAGGTTCCGGTAAAGCCGCCTTCACGGCGGATAAGAAGCTTTTGCAGCCGGCCACGGCGGCGGAGCTGGTGACGAAAGAGGGCGACCACGGATTTATCAGTGGTCCGATGCCTTCCTATATGTTTGCGGTAGGTCCGGATACAGTCAAGAACTTCAATTGGAGGCCCGCTGAAACTTACCCAGATGCATTCTATACCGTTCGGGACGATGAAGGCGTCGAACCACTACTAAATTTTGTTGATGTTGGCTGCGCGCCGTAGCTGAACGGATGATGATTGTTTTCACAAATAAAGGACACCGCCTAATAAAGAGGTGGCCCTTTCTGAGCGGCACCGATATCGATCTATTTTACGGCCAAGCTGAATAGTAGTCCTCTGGTAGATTGATACCAAATTTTCCCGGAAGGAACCGCAGCAAATCGGGAGGCGTACCATGCAAATGAAGACCACGCTTCATTTTTAATTTCAGTAACCACTTAAGACCAGATTCGTCTGCATAATCTGGATTACCTTAGCTAAGATTATCCTCAACCGATGACGGCTCGCCTGATGCACGCTGCATTAGGTATTCGTCAACTATCCTCGATGCTTTAGGAAAACGTGGGTCGCCGATGGGTACTTGATCGATGTCGGATCGATTATGCTTAGACCTGGAGGTCGGACCATTAACGTCTGAGAATTGATCCTTGCTGTTTACTACGCTTTCAATGCTGTAGCACCAATGCTGGGAAGCCAGCCGATTTAGAACCGCGTCGATAACTGCTTTAGCCTCGATTTCGTCGCTCTTAGGATAGTATTCCGTCGCAACTGTTTTCTTTAATCGAAGAATGTCTGCCGGAGATAGATCGATTGACTTCGCGAATTTTTCATTTGATGGACGCTCGGAACCGGCATCGTCAAACCCATCCGCATCCGGCTCGCCGTCAGACGCTGCCAGCGCATCTGATTGTGCCGCCTTGATATTATCCAGCTGCGTGGCCAGCGCTTTGCGCGATTTCTGATCAATTATTGCTTCAAGCGCCTTGCGCTCGGCTTCCTCCGGATCGGGGGTATCATTCCACGCTTTGATCAAACCTTCAGCGTCGGATAGGGGCAGCGGCTGAGGCTTCGCGATACCCAATTGACGCTGAGCGGCAAATGATAGCGCGACCGCGGCTTGCAAGTCCTCTGGTGTCGACAAGTTTTTGAAGGCTGTATCGACGGCCGGGATCACCTTGCGCACGTAAGCCGCCGGGTCGATCTGCCGCTGTTGTATGATGAAAGCTGCAGCGTCCGCGTTCAATTCATAGCGCTTCTGATCTTTTTCGAAGCGCGCCTGATCCATCCTATACAGTTCGGGATCTTCCTCCTGCGAGAAGCGGTTCGGGAGGGGTTTTGCGGCAAAGATTGACGCATCGATCTGACTTGTCGGCATGACTCGCATATCGGCAAGATATGGGCTGACATCCGCTCTCCAATTGAAAGCTCTGGATCGTTTGCCGCCCTCTTCGGCACCAAAGACAGAAGTAAACTCGGTATCGTCATGTCTTGTGCCGGAATAGGGTGTCATGTTGATTATGGCTGCCCGCGCGTTTTGAGAAGCGATGTCGAGATCGGCATGGGTGCCGATGAGACTTGCCGCATCCGCGGTGCGCGCCTTGCGAACAACATCGTCATAGGAACCAGGCGAAAGCTCGGCAAGCAACGTATCGATCGGAAGATCGTCCTGAAATGCCCGCCTTATCCGTTCATTCGACGTGAGTCGGCGAACGCGGTCACCTTTTTCGGTTGACTCGTCAGAACTATCCGTTCCGGCAACAGAGTCGGTGATGATATCATCCATCCCCTGCTCCGGCTGATTGCTTTCCTGAGTGGTAAACGCTGTCGGCACGAGCAGATTGAGGGCCCTTTTCGGGTTCTGAGTTATCAGAGCCTCAATCCGTGTCTTTGCCGTGCTATCCCGCCACGCGGCTTCGGCCTGCAACTTGCCCTGCGGGTCGAGGCCCATCTTGTCGCGAACATCGAGGCCGCGCCGGCGAGCGGCGTTAAAAGCCACAGTGTCGTTGGGATTGCTTTGAGCGATGGCGTCAAGCTCGGCGCGCTGGACCCCGGACCATTGGTTCTGTTCATAATCCTTGCGCCGCTGGAGCTGCCGCTGCGCCATGCGCACCGCGCCTGCCATGCGCATCGCCTCCTTCTGCTTGGCAAAGTTGGCGCGTTGGCTTTCGGGCATGCTCGGCAAGACCTCGCCGAACATCTTGTCGAACAGACCGGGCTTCACCGCTCGGCCGTCATACGGGTCCAGCTGGCCGTACATGGCCTCGTGCATGCCCGCGCCGTCGGCCGGCGCCTTCGCCGCCAGCTCGTCTTCGGCCAACGCGATCCGGCCGTTGAATTGGCGGCGTGCGATCTCGGCGTCGAAGGCCTCCTGTCGCTCTGTCATCTTCCGGTAGTGCTCGGCCAGTGCGGAAAGCTCGTCGCCAAAACCCTGCATGGCGCCGCCGATGGGCGACCCTTGCGGATACTGCACTGCGTTCCCCGTATCGAGCCGTCGCCGACCAACGGAGAGTGGGATGATGTGTACCATTGTTGGCTGCTCCCTGGCTTTGAACAAAGGCGCGCAGCGCTGGCGACCACAGCAGGGCCGGGCCACACGCGTTCGCCCGCCCGCCTCGCGGGCTTTGTCGGATCGAAGACTCTTGGAAAGATCGAGGGCGCTTGCCCCTCACCGAAACGCCCCCAGCGGATCACTCTGCCCGGTCGTCCGCCTCGCGCTCTTGAACTCCGCGGGATCAACCACCGCTTCCCGCAGCATCATCACGCCATAGCGCGTCGCGGCCATCAAATCGTCGCGCAGTTTCACCACCTTGCCGTCCTTGCGATGGTAAAGCCGAAATTCCTCGAACCAGGGCAGCAGCGACGAGAACACCTTGAAGCGGCCGGACTGCATGCGGTCGAGCATCTCCATCAGCCCGGCCTCGACCGAGACCGAGCCGTCGGCGAAGCGGGCGTGGCCCGACAGCATGTTCAGCCCATGCGCGGAATATTGTCTGGCAAGTGCGGTGCCCGCCCCTTCCAGCGTCTCGCGGCGGCCGTCGCGCGGCCAGGCCCAGGGCAGCCACTCGCCCCACGGCTTCAGGGCCAGTACCTGCATGGCCGGCGTCTGCTGCGAGGCCCGCGCCGCCTTGGAGATATAGACGACATCGGCCTCCGTATCCCAGGCCAGCTCGACCGCGGCCGACGGATGGTCCCAGCCGAAATCGAGCGCGCCTATCCGCGGCCAGTAGCGCGGCAGCCGGAACGGCTCGCAGGCAATCAGCTCCTCGGCAATCGGAAAGATGCGGCCGGAGCCCAGCACCGGAATGCCGCGCGCCCGCGCCTCGCGCTCATGCTCGGGATAGGCGGCAACGATCGCGGCGCGCTCGTCCGGCGAATAGTGTTCGGCGTCGTCTATGGTCATGAAGGTGACGTGACGGGTCATGCAAGCATGCTCCAATAGAGTGTGGCCATTGATACCAGCGCTCATCAATGCGAAGCTGACCCAAGACTTGGGGGAACACATGATTCGGATTGCAATCGTTGTCGGCATTGCCGCCAGTGCATCGGCATGCACCAGCCAGGCGAATGTTCCTTACGATACGAGTAAAAAAATCTGCAGAACCCGTACCGATCCGGGAACAGGGTTCAAACGCGAGGTCTGCGTCCCCGACACTCCCAATCAATCCTGTATGCTCTATATATACCAGTATACCGGTCGAGAGAAAATATTGTGCGGCCCATTAACGCGCAAATCGCCAACCGCCGAGGGTCGTGCCAGGCAGCTTGCGGGCACCAAATATCCCTGATTCGACTTATCAACTGGGTTTGATGCGGATCACCTTTGGCGCCTGCGCATCCATGAACATGTAGCACCTGCCAAGCAGCGCCTTTTTGCCGAGCTCATCGAACACATTCTGCCCCAGCGGCGTGATCAGCACCTCGCCCGTAGCCAGCCCATCCTGGTGGCGGGCCTCGATCTCTTGCCAATGCGCATTCGCAACGTCGGAAAGCACGACATTGAAGGCTGGATGATTGTAGCTGACCAGCACGTTGCCATCATCCATGTCGGACGGCTTCATGTCCGGGTGATAGTTGTAAATCATGGCAAGCGTCTGGATGGCGGCCATGGCTGCCGCCTCATCGGACAGGCCGGCTTCCGTCAGCACGCAGGTGCCGTTTTCAAGGATGGCAAAGTCACGGCCTCTGTCGAAGTAATAGCCGAACCGTTCCTCGATGCGATCGACGGGTTGTGAAAACGAGGGTCGCCATTTGGGCACCTGGGGCTTTGATACCTCAGCACCACCCTCCGGCGACACGACAAGCGACGACAAACCGCCTGTCAATACCTGCCGCCTGTTCATGGACTTGGTTCCTCGACAACCTGGCCACCAGTCTGGTCGCGGTTCGCGATTCCGCAACGCGCCGAAACGGGAAAGCTTCGCTCTCATCTTTTCCTTTATCGCTTTATGCGGTAGGTCTTGCCGTGCATCGGCGACATCGATGCGTCTGGGCTGGTGCATTCTGCGCGGCCTGTACTCTACGCGGGTGGGACAGCCACTCTTTGCCATGACAGATCTATTCGAGGCGATGCGCCTGTCCGCCGAGGACAGCGAGGTTGCTCATCTTTTTTTCAGCGAAGGCGGTAAGATCCTGCTGCCACTCGGCAAATCGACTAATGCCATGACAGGTCAGGAGATGCTGGAGCGGCTGCTGTCGTCCCCGCATGATGACGATGGCGCGCTTGCCAACGACCTTCTCGGCGAGCTCGGCAAGACGGTGCCGTTGGAAAGCCTTCGTCTCCTGCTGACATCTGCCAATGCTGAGACGCGAGCGGCGGGTGCGTTTATTGCCACCTTTCAAAACCAGAACATAAGTTCGATGGTGGGTGAGCTGGCCGCGCTGCTTGGGGACAGCAACCCGCGCACGCGCTTCGATGCCGTGGAGTCTATCTTGCGATGCAGTACGCGGAACGATGGTCAGCATCTCGCGCAGGCGTTGTTTGCCCTTGATGATTATCACGATGGTGTACGCATGGGAGCCGTCAAATTTGTGCGCTTTGCAAAAGACTGGCAGTTAAAGCTTGCGCGTCAGCACGCCGCGTTGCTCAGGCCGCAAACGCCGTTTTCGGCGATCGCCGATATCTCCGGGCAATGGCGAGGTGATGCATCAGGCATGATCCGTGCGATGCTCGACCATTCAGAGCCGGTAGTGCGCCGTTACGGCCTGGGGCTGGCCAGCCGGGCGAGGTTGGTCGTTGTTGACGCGTTCGTCGAATGGGCGCAGGCGTCCGCCGATCCTGAAATCAGCAAACTGGCAACCGATTGCATCGAGCACAACCAGATATCGCACCACGCCGTATGGCAATCATCATTGCCGGCAATCGCCTGAGGCACCGCTGATCTCGGGGTCAAGATAGCGACGTGACAGGACGTAGAGCCTGCCGAACTGATTCAAAGTAATGTCGCATGATGTTGTCCGAGCACGATATTTGCGCCGGGCGTGGCGGTTCTTACCTTCTCCCCTTGTGGGGTGAGAAGCGGTCCGCGTGGCGGACGAAAAGCCAATTGATTGGCTTTTCGAGCTTCGAACGCCCTGAGCCTGCGAAGGCCCGGGTGGTGGCCGATCCATCCCTGCCGGGTCCCCGCTGCTCCGCAGCGTCCCGGCGTTCGCCGGCCTTTCGTCGTGCCACTGGCACGACGAATTCGCTTCGCGAACCAGCTGCTCACCCCACAGGGGGAGAAGGAAGAGCCTCCTGCGCAGACAAAAACCGCAGCACTACGTCGCTCATGCCCAGCAGCGGCGTAAACGTCACGATGGTGATGCCGCCCGTCGCGTTGGTGCGGGTCAGGCCTTCGGAATAGATATCGAGCGGCGGCTCCTCGTCGAACCAGACGCCGTGCAGGGTTTCGCCCTGCCACTTTTCGCGGCCCTTCTCATAGCTCTTGAACGACAGCACCGATTCATCGGCCTGCACGTCGCCGCCGCCGCCCCAGCGCACCACGATGCTGTCGAGCGCGCCCGGCGCGCCGCGGCCCATCGTGGTCTGGCGGATGGCATCGGCGGGGATCATGCCGGTGCCCCATGCCGCCTGCTGCTGCGGCGGGCCGACCAGCACGCGCTGCGGGTTGTCTCGCGTGCCCTCGCCGGTCACGCCGGCAGCCCATAGCCTGACGGCGGTGTCGAAGGTCTTGCCCTGCCACCACGCGGGATAGCGGCCGGTGAGGTGCATGGCCCATTCGGCGCCGCCGGCCCTGGTCTTGCCCAGCTGGTTGCCGGCCATGAACAGCCGTTCGCGGTTCTGCGCGCCCGCGGCGTGAAACTGCGCCTGCCTGGCATAAGGCCGGTAGGCGGCAAGCTGGTTAGTCCTGCGCCTGCGGTCCAGCTCCTGCAGCAGCGCCAGATAGTGGCGGCGCGCCGAGCGGCTGGTCGCCAAACGGCCCGAGGACGGCTTCGAGGCCACGGATGCGGCGGCGGACCTCGTCATCGCTCAGGGCTTCCAGATTATCAGATGAAACATGCAAATCCTTGGCCAGATCCTTGGGCAGCACCGATTGCACGATCTTCAGATACTGGTCGGGCTTGTCGGCCCGGACCGCGGCAATCACGCCGGCGCCATGGGCGCGGAAATCGGCGCGCACCGCGTCGAGGAAATCATCGCCAAGCGTCTTCTTCGTCCGCTTCGGCTTGGCAGTGGCGGCGGCAGGCGCCTTGCCGTCAGGGCGCGCACGCGGCGCCGTCCGGTCAGCCATGATCCGAGATCCCGGCGGGCTCGGCGGCCGCTGCCTGTTTCGCCTGCTTTGCCGGCCTTGCCCGCTTGATCTTGCCGGACTTGATCTTGCCGGACTTGCGCCGTGCCGATTTTGGCCCTGACCGTTTTGGGGCGGCCTTGCGGGCGCCATCAGCGGCCGGCGCGTGGCGCTTTCCGGCAGGCACGGCTTTCAGGCTTGCCCTTGCAAGGCCGATCGCCCTTGCGTCGTGCGCGCCGCGCGGAAAACCGAAGCCGCCGACTGCATCGACAGGGCCACCGCGAACCATGCCGATCAGCACGCCCGGCACGACCGGCTCGATGCGGCCGATGCGCGCCTGCGGGGCAGCGCCCTCGAACACGCCAATGGCGCTGACGACCTCGCGGCCGTCATCGTCGGTGATGATGGTGGCATAGCGGTTGGACATGGGGGCCTCGCGGATAAGGCAGAATGAACCGAGGATAGCGTTCCTTCACGCCCCCCTCTGTCCTGCCGGACATCTCCCCCTCAAGGGGGGAGATTGGCAGCTCCAGGGTAGCGACCAATTTGCAGCGCTGACGATTGGCGAAAGCAAGGCGGCAGTCCCATCTCCCCCCTTGAGGGGGAGATGGCCGGCAGGCCAGAGGGGGGTGCTGTCCCGCCGACATCCGATATCCGCACGTTGTGGGCATCAGGAAAACAAAACCCGCCTCGTGGGCGGGTCGGTGGCGCAATCAGCACCATGGACAAATCATAGCAAAGCTGCCCTCACCCGTCAATACAAAAAAGGAAATAATTCCTACTCCCTCGTCCTTGGCGGCGGCGCGCATTGCGCGAGGGCCGCATCGATGGGATGCTGGGTCTCGTCGGAGAGAGCAATGAGCAATGTGACCAGTCACTATGGCAGCGGCGGCATCGTCGAGCGCATCCTGTCGGCTGTGCCGGACGCCAGGGCCGGCAGCCTCGCAGCCGAACAACTCTATCCGTTCGACCAGCTTCATGGCCGCGAGCTGATCGCCACGCAGGACCATGCCGCGCGTCTTGCGCCCTCCGCTTCTGATCGGGTTCTGGACATCGGCAGCGGCATTGGCGGCCCGGCCCGGTTCCTTGCCGAGACCTATGGGTGCAGCGTCGACGGCGTCGACCTGACGCCGGCGTTCGTCGAGGCATCCCGCCGATTGACCGAGTTCTGCGGCCTCAGTGACAAAGTCCGTTTTCATGAGGCCGATGCGACAAGGCTGCCTTTTGCGGACGACACATTCGACGCGGCGATCTGTTTCTATGTCGGCATGAATATCGCCGACAAGGCGGCGGTCATCGGGCAAGCGTGGCGCGTACTGAAGCCGAAGGCCAGGCTTGTCTGGACCGAGGCGGTGCTGGCGGACGGCGAGCCTCACTATCCCTTGCCTTGGGCGGTGTCGGCTGTGGCCAGCCATCTCGTCGACCGCGAAACCCTGAAGGCTCTGTTTGCTTCAGCCGGATTCCGGGTCGACGACGTCATCGACGAAACCGGCGATCACGTCGAGCTGGCGTTGAAACGGGCAAATTCCGGCATCGTGCCCTCGCCGGCCCAGCAGCAGGCCAATGAGATCGTGCTCGGCGCCGAGTTCGTGCATCGGCGAAAAAACTACATAAGCAGCCTGAGCGAGGGAAAACTCGCGTCACTGGCCGTTATTGTTTCCAAGCCGGCATGAAACAAAAACCCGCCTCGGCGGCGGGTTGCTGGCGCAAATCAGCACCATGAACAAATCGTAGCATAGCTGCCCTCACCGGTCAAGATATGTCAGGAAAGAATTCCTACATCGACATCGATCGGAGACTCGGCGATGCTAGCGCTACCACATCCGGCGTCAAGTCATATGCATATGTTCTAAAGTGCCATGCCGTCGGCGGATGTTGTCTGATAATTTGCCCTTTGGCATCAAGGGGGCAAAAGAAGCCATGTCTGAGGACAAAATCCGAAATATAAATCTGACCGCCGACATCGTCGCGGCATTCGTGCGCAACAATTCAGTGCCTCCGGATAGCCTGCCGGCGTTGATCGAGAGCGTCAATGCAGCGCTCGCGGCCGTGGACAATCCCGTTGCTCCGCCGCAACCTGCGCCTGAGCCTGCGGTCAACCGCAAGCGCTCGGTAACGCCGAATTTCATTTACTGCCTCGAGGATGGCAAGAAGTTCAGGTCGCTGCGGCGTCATCTCGGCTCCGCCCATGGCATGACGCCGGAAGCCTATCGCGCCAAATGGGACCTGCCCGGCGACTATCCGATGACGGCGCCCAGCTACGCCGCCAAGCGCTCGGAGCTGGCAAAGGAGTTCGGGCTCGGCATCAGGACACCCGAGGCGCCGGCCGCCAAGGCGCCGGCCAAGAGTAAGACCAAGGCGTAAAGGCACGCCCCCTCCGTGCCGTACGCCTGCTGGAGGACGATCGTGGTGGCCGGAGAGCCCAATGACGTTCGCGTGGAACGTGTCGACCGCCGCCAATGGGCGGTGCTGGTTGCCGAGAATGGCACGGTGACCCAGCATCTGTTCATGGCCCAGGAAGCGGCCGAGGAGTTTGCCGACGGCGAGCGGACAAGGCTCGGCCTTCCCGCCAGGCCGCCGGCGGCGGATCCGCTGGCCTGAACAGTCCTTCAACCGGCTGCAGCATATCGCCGGCACTTGCGGCGGATCACAAGACGCAGCCTTCTACAGGCATCGACCGACTGGTCATTAGCTGGCTCTTATGGAACTCCAACTCGGGGGAGAGCGGGATGGACAAACCAGCCATGGCATCCGTGTTCAGGATGCGGCAAGCGCCAGCCACTGTTTCGGGCGTTCGCAGCGTCGGCCAAGGCCAGGCCGATCCGGTCATCGGCAGAAGGCCGCTCGGCGAGGCGATCCGCTTCGTCATCGACGCCCACCCCCATTACGACATCAGCGGCGTTTCGATCGCCTATGGCGACGGCGCCGCCCCGCGCCTCGGCAGCCGGGAGGTCAAGGCGCTGTGGGCCGAATATGGCCGCCGCTGGATGGAAGAGTAGCGCAGGCCATCGGCCGACGCCTATCGCTTGCATCCCCGTCCGGATCGTAACAGCGGCTCATGCGTTGAGCGTGAGCCAAATGGGAGCAACAGCCATGAACGTCGCCAATCTGCAACTCGAAGGCCTGCTGATGGCCGTCGCCTCGATCAATCAGGTGCTGGTGCGCAAGGGCCTGCTCACGGTGGAGGATATCGACATTGCGCTGCGCAAGGCCGAGGCCATCGAAACCGGCGAGGAGCGGTCCGACGGCATGTCGGAGTCCAACCGCGACGCCGTCAACTTTCCGATCCGACTGCTGGAACTGGCCAATCAATGCCAGCCGGAGGCGGACATGCCGTCCTTCTCGAAACTGGCCCGCATGGTCGGCCAGATGAAGGAACCCTACAACGACCAGATGTGAGGCGGTCTGCCGACGCGGGGCTCACCCTCGGCCGAGCTTCGAGGCCAGCACGCTGCCCGGTCCATGGACGGCTGCGAACAGCAGGCCGGCGGCGAACGGGAAATGGGACATGAAGGCGCCGAACTCGGCCTGGTTGCCGGTCCAGTGCGACGGACCGTGGAAGGCAAAGCCGAGGAAGACCACGTAGACGGCGGCGACCAGGGCGGCCGGCGTGAAGAACGCTCCGGTCAGCAAGGCGATCACCAGCAGCGTTTCGAGGATCGCGGCGCACCAGGCCAGAAACAGCGGGAACGGGAAGCCGGCGGCGGCGATGTAGCCGGCGGTCATGTTCATATCCATGAACTTGAAGGCTGCTCCCATCGCGAACATGGCGGCCAGGGTCAGGCGGGCGATGAGAATGGCCGCGGTCTGCCACGGCGATTGAACGGCTTCCATGATGTGCTCCAAAGGTTTGCAACGGGTTTCGCCCCAAGGACGGGCGCCACGCCGCCGATCCTACACCAGCCCGCGAAATTCTTTCGCGGCAAAGCCGGACCTCGCAAAAGGAGGCGCTTGCAATCCTCTTGCCGCGCGTGGCCGCTCAGAGCTTCGCCATCAGCTCCCGCCCCAACCGTTTCGGCGGCTCGGCGCGCAGCACCACATTGGTCGTCACCGCGCCGTAGCGGCCGATGGCATCGACGATGCTTTCGAGGTCGGGCGGCGACGGCACGACCACCTTGACCAGAAAACAATCCTCGCCGGTCACCCGCAGCACCTCGACCACTTCCGGCATGGCCGCGAATTTCTTCAGGCAGGTCTGGATGTGCTCATGCGTGGTGCGCAGGCGGATCATGGCCATGGTGCCGAGACCGAGGGCGGTGGGATCGATCGCGGCCCGGTAGCCGGCGATGATGCCGCGCTCCTGCTGACGGCCTTCGTGAGAGAGAGACAGGCCGACCACGCAATCGCACCATAGACACCCGAAGCGTGCGCGCGGGCTTGCCCCGACTTGTCCCGCCAGCTATCTCTCGGAAGGGGCGTTTGTGAGGGAGACTGCGAATGGTGTCCGTCCGATATCTGGTCCGCGATGTCGATCTGTCCATCGCGTTTTATACGAGCCATCTGGGCTTCGCGCTGAAGCAGCAATTCGATCCGGCGATGGCCATCCTGACGCGCGGCGACCTCTCGCTCTGGCTCGCCGGTCCCTTGGCGTCGGCAGCCAGGCCGATGCCGGACGGCCGGACACCCGAGCCGGGCGGATGGAACCGCTTCGTGCTCGAAGTCGAGCAATTGCCGGCAGTCGTGACTAAGATGCGCGAGGCCGGCGTGCGGTTCCGCAACCAGATCGTCGAAAGTCCGGGCGGGCGACAGATTCTTTGTGAAGACCCGTCCGGCAACGTGATCGAGCTGTTCGAGCCCAGCTAGACTTCGGCCGTCGCCTCGGATTCGGCGCCGGGCTTTGCCTGGCCTTCCCACTGCCGCTCCGCCTCTGCTTTGCGCTTCGGACAATCCTCGTAGTCATGCTCTCGCGAACCGCAATAGGAGCAGCATTTTGCCGGCGTGTCGGTTCGAAGCATTGTGGCCATGCACAAGAATGCACGAAAATTCATCCGGTTGCAGCAGCGTCTGCGACGTCGCTGCTGGGATGCGTGACCGCCAGCCTGGCGACGCCGCTCAATAGCCGCCGCCGAGGATCGGCAGAATCTCGGCGGCAGACATTGCGCGCGGCGCGTATTCGTCCGGCCTATATCAAAGTTAAATGCGGATGGTGGGGGTGAGGTGGTAGGTGATCGCGATGGGGGGACTCTCAACGCGCTCGAGGTGTCCCATGGACGTTCGAAATCTGATTGCCAAATTGTCAGCCGCGGTATTGCACCGCCGCGCCGCGTCTTCGCCGATACTGTTCAGGCCGATCCGCAACTCGCTCGCCGACATCCCGTTGAAGCCGGCGCCGCGGCCGCCTTATCGTCCGCATCGGCCGATCTGGCCGGCAAGCAACATGTAGCTCGCCGGGCTGCAACCAGTTTGTGATTGCCTCGTTTATGGCGATCCCGTTTTCAAGGAGGCAAGTGATGAGATCGATCCGGGCGAGACGCGAATGGTTTGGATGGTGAGCGCATGAGCCGTTTTCTGCCCCTGACGATCAGATTCGTGGACGGCAGCGCGATGACGGTGTCGTCGATCGCCGACGCCAGGAGGGCGCTAGGCGGAACATGGAAGAACAAGCAGACGGCGGCCTACAAGGCGGCCGACAGGCTGGTGGACGACGCGTTGAACGGCATTTGCCGCCCGGACATCGCCTTTGCCGCTTTCCAGAATGCCGCCGCCCAACAGGGCTTGCTGAAGCCGGCCAAGCCAAGTGCCGCCCTTGCCATGCTCGACGAATTGGCGTCGCTGGATGGGCATCGTTGAAAGACCGGCTGACGGATTGCCGGCGACGTCATGGCGAACGCCGGATAGCCTATCTCGGCTCGCGGTTCATGCTGAGATAAGTCGGGTCGAACTCGGCGATTTCCACCAGTTGCTGCCAGTCCAGAATGGTCACCATGTAATTCGCCCAGCCGATCACACCGATCTTGCGCAGCGCGCCGATGACCCGGTTCATGTGGACGACCGAAAGCCCAAGCACATCGGCCAGTTCCGCCTGCGACAGGGGAAGCCGGAAACTCATGCCGTTGGTCTGCTTGACGACCTGGAGCCGCACGAACAGCTCGCACACAAGATGCGCCAGATGCGAAGTCTTGGACCGCCGGCCCATGGCCACGATCCATTCCCGATGGATGGCGCCATCGACGAGCGTGTCCAGCCAAAGCAAGCGGCTGAGATGAGGCGCCTGTTCGGTGATCGTCCTTAGCCGACTGTGGTCGGCGGCGATCACCCGGCATGGCGACAAAGCTATAATGCCATGGTCCATTGTCTTGAGCAGGAAGGCGTGCAAATCGACAAAATCGCCGGGCACCTGCAACGAGGTGAACTGGCGGCCGCCATCCTCCAGCACCTTGTAGCGCGCCGCCAGACCCTCGATGATGAGCGTGCTGTAGCCTGGCCTCGATCCCTCGGAAACGATGTCCTGACCGGTGGCAAAATCCATCTCGATGGTCATGGCGGCGGCCAGCAGCCCCTTTTCCTGCTCGGACAAAGCGTCATGCTGGCCAAGGTTGAGATAAAGCGGTTCTAGCATCGAGGATCCAGTCCGAGATTTCGTGGGCATTGGTGGCCTAGCCAAACGCCGGAGATCGGGTGCGGTTGCAATCGGCCGGCACGGCGACGGCTCCTGGCAGGAAATCTGCTCAGGACACAGTCGCATGGAACCATGGGTGCGGGTTGGGATTTAATCCATGTCGCTCAAAAATGGCCCCGATTTTGAGACAACGACATGCATAAAACACAGACCTGAAGCGCGTCGCCTGCGTCCTTCAACCGCGATGCGCCTTAGCGTTCTCACGCAGGGATCCTTGCACACATGGAACGGTTCTACTTCGACTTGTACAACGCCGAGACCCAGATTGATGAAGAGGGGCAGCTTTTTCCCAGCCGGGAGCGTGCGGGAGCCGAAGCGCTGCGCATATTGCACGATGTGGCGCGCGACGAGATACCGGAGGGCGACCACCGGCGGATCACCGTCAAGATGCTGAACGAGAACAGGGAGCAGATATTCGAAGCGTCGCTGACCATGGCGTCGCTGTGGAGTTGAACTCGTCGACCCTGTCGAGGACTGTATGGAACCTCTTGCCCTCCCCTCTGTTTCCTAAGGAGGGGCCAGCGGCAGAAGCTGCACGGCTGATTGACTGGAGGCATCTATGTCCTTGCAAAAGCTTCATCCCGAGCAGGTCGACGACACACGCAGGCTTGCCTATTCGACCTTTGCCCCGGCGCTGATCGGTTCGCTCACCAAGCGTCTGGCGCGGTGTCAGGGCGTCAAGGAACTGGGCGCCCTGGAAAAGTCGCTCATCCGTCTGATCGAAGACTCTGATGTCGATGGGCCGCAGGCCGAGGCGATGAAAGAGTTCGCCATCGAGCTGGTGGTGTCGACGATATCGGAAGCCCGCGCTCACCCCGACACCAAGAGCGATGTCGAAGCCGTTGGCGAGCGCCGCGCCGAAGGCCGCTCCGAGAACCCGCAGACGCTCGAGGAGCAGTTGCAATCAGGCCTCGAAGACAGTTTTCCGGCCAGCGATCCGCCCGCCGTCGTCTCGACCGCCATTTCCGGCGGCTCGAAGGACCTTGTCGGCACCGACGAGGTGTTGCGCCGCAAGAAGGAGGCGGCGCAGCGAAAGCAGGAAAAGGCCGACGCCGGTTAGCCGGACAAGTCGCCAGCTCGGGCGATGACAAGCCGTCAGCCGAAGCGCTTTTCCGGTGACTGTCCGCTGGATGGTGACTGTTCGCCGGCCCGCGCGACGATCGCCTCAAGCGGCTCCGGCCGGTGCAGCAGAAAACCCTGGCCATAGGCCACGCCCATGCCGCGCAGAATGTCGAGCGCTTCCTGCTGCTCGATCTTTTCGGCCACCACCGCGCAGCCGAGACTTTTGGCGATGCCCGCTATGGCCGAGACGATCTCGCGGTCGAAACGGCTTTCCGCGATATTCTCGATGAACGAGCCGTCGATCTTGATCTGATCGACCGGAAAGCGCCGCAAATATTCGAACGAGCTCATGCCGGCGCCGAAATCGTCGAGGCTGACACGGCATTGCCGCTCGCGCGCCTTGCGCACGAACTGCTCGGCGGCGTCGAAATTGGTTACGGCCGCGGTCTCGGTGATCTCGAAGCCGATGCCGGAATGCGGCGCCCCGGTCTCGGCGATGACGGCGTCGACGAAATCCCATAGCAGCGGATCGCTCAGCGTCTGCGCCGACAGGTTGAAGCCGAGCAAGATGGCGCCTGAGCGCATCGCCTCGCCATGCTGCGAAAGCGCTGTCCTGATGATCCAGCGGTCCAGCCGCGAGGCAATGCCGAAGCGCTCGGCGACCGGAATGAATTCGTTGGGCGGGATCAGCTTGCCATTGCGCCCGGCAAGCCGCGCCAGCACCTCGACATGGCGGCTCTCCCGCCAGGGCTGGCCGAGCAGATGGATTTTCTGGCCGAACAGTTTCAGCCGCCCTTCATCCATGGCGTCGACCGTGTCGGCGGCGACACGCGCAGCGTTGAGGCCGCCGGAGCCCGACGCCGCATCGGCCGAAAACACCGCGAAGCGATTGCGCCCGGCCGCCTTGGCGGCATAGCAGGCGTCGTCGGCGCAGGCCAACGCATCGGCAACCGTGGTGGTGGTGTCCTCGACGAAGGCGATGCCGATGCTGGCCGCGAGTTTTCGCGAGGTCGCCGGCAGTCCGAGGTCGGCGTCACGGACCGCCGCAAGAATCGCGCCGGCCAGCGCCTCGGCCTTGGCCGATTGGCAATTGGGCACCAGCAGCGCGAACTCGTCGCCACCGAGGCGCGCGGCACGCGCCGATGCCGGCAGGCAGCCCAGAATACCGGCGGCCACACCCTTCAGCGCCAGGTCGCCGGCGGCGTGGCCGGCGAAGTCGTTGAGCGCCTTGAAGTAGTCGAGATCGACGTAAAACACCGCCAGCGGCAAAGCCCGCTCGGTGGCGATGTGCACGGCCAGCAGCCGGTCGAAGGCGGCACGGTTCAAGAGGCCCGTCAGCGCATCGTGGTGAGCGGCGTAGGCGAGTTCCCGCTCGCGTTTCTTGTCCTCGGTGATATCGCGCACGGTGCCGAGAATCTGGCCCGCTGTCTCAGGCGCCGCGATGAAGCGCACCAGCGATTCGACATGGCGGATTTCGCCGTCGCGCCTGACGATGCGGTATTGCGCGGCGACGACGCCGTCGGTCGAAAGCGGCGCCAGATGGGCGCGCTCTGCGGCATCCTTGTCGTCGGGGTGCAGATAGGAATGCCAGAGGTCGGCGGCCACCTCGTCGGTGTCGGCGACCAGGCCGAATATCTCCCTGGTGCGGGCGTCCCAATAGCTCTTGTTGGCGTCGATATCGTGATGCCAGATGCCGGTGCCGCTGGCCGCCAGCGCCAGGCGAAAGCGCACATTGACCCGCTCCAGTTCGGCTTCCGCCTCTTTCTGCCGGCTGATGTCGGTCTGTACGCCCATCAGCCTGACCGGCCTGCCCGTCTCGTCACGCTCGACAATGCCGCCGCGGTCCAGCACCCAGATCCAGTGGCCGTCCTTGTGCTTGAGGCGTAGCTCGGTCTCGATCGAGGCGGTCAGGCCGGAAATGTGCCGCTCTCCGCTGGCCAGTGCCCGCTGGCGGTCGTCGGGATGCGTCAGCTTCAGCCAGAGGTCGTCGCTGTTGGCAAGCTCGCCATCCTCATAACCCAGCATGTGCGACCAGGTTGGCGAATAGAAACAGTCGCCGCTCAAAATATCCCAGTCCCATACGCCGAGATGAGCGCGTTCGAGCGCAAGCGCCCAGAATTCGCCGTTGCGTATTTTCTCTTCAGCCATGCCCTGGTTTCGCTCACTCCGTCGCCGCCACTATGCACGCAAGCAGAGAAGAAAGCGTTACCGGGTGCGCCGCGCCCACAGTGCGGACAAGGCCTGCAATCGTGCCGGACCATGCCGTAAGGCGTCATCATGCGATTGGGGCTCGTCATGCCATTGGCGCCCTGATTGGAACCGCCCTGCCCGGGCCTGGCTCGACGATCCTTATCGCGCGGCGGCGCGCATTGTCCTCGAGCAGGCCGCGCAGTTCCTCACGGCCGCGCGCGATGCGCGACATCAGCGTGCCGGCCGGCACGCCGAGCATCTCGGCGGCCTCGGCATAGGAGAAGCCCTCGATGGCGACCATGGTCAGCGCGGCACGGCGGTCGGGGCTGATCGCCTGCAGCGCGTCGATGATCTCGCGGGCCGCGACATTCTCCAGCTGGTCGGCGGGAGAGGCCTGCACCTCGCCGGCCTCCAGCGGCAGCATCGAGGCCTCGCCTCGCCGGTTCACCTTGCGCATCTGGTCGATGAACAGATGATGCATGATCGTGAACAGCCATTTTCGCGGGCTCTCTCCCGTCTGCCAGTTGTCCAGCCGCAGCAGCGCCCGCTCCAGGCAGTCCTGGACGAGATCGTCGGCGGAATCGCGGTCGCGCAGCAGCGAGCGCGCATAGCGGCGCAGGCGCGGGATTTCGTCGAGAATTGCTCTCTGCTTTTCGTCCATGACCTTTTGTCTTCGTTTCGGCATGCCGTTGCCGCAAAACCGCTGCGCCCCCGGGTGAGGACAGCTTTGGCTGATCTGAAAAATTCCTCTGTTCATGCCTGTCGTCGGCTCCAAAAACGCTGGGCACTTTTGGGCGACAGGCATGACGCGCTCAGCGCGGCGCGGCGTCGATGGTGACCCGGTGTGGGTAGAAGGCGCCGTGGTCGCGAATTTCAGTCATCTCGTCGAAAGGCTGCTCATAGGCCCACATCGCGTCGTTGCCGGTTTCACCCGCCGGCAGCACGTTCCAGTAGCTGGCGTCACCCTTGTAGGGGCACAGCGTCGACCGCTCCGTCTTCTTGAGCTTGCGGAAGTCGATGTCCTCGAACGGGATGTAGAAGGAGAAGGGATGGGGCGGCTCGGTCACCATTTTGGCTTTTGCCGAGGAAGCGATGATGGTGCCGTTTGCAAACACGACGACACGCCCGGTGAAGGGCTCGACGGTGATCACCTTGCCCGGATTGCGCCTGAAGCCGGGTGACGGGTTCGCATGCTGATCCATGACTGCTCTCCTTGTCCGCTGGTGGTTCGATGCCGGTCGACGGCGTCAGCTCTCACTGGTCACTGATGGGCCGGCGACAGCGGTCACACGCGACAGCTTCTGGCGCTTTTCGAGCTGTGGCTTTTCATAGGTCTTCTTCATCGTTCTTCCTTTTCTGACGTCTGGCAGCCGGTCCGCGCGGCTGCCGGTCGTGGATCATGGCTCCAAGGGACAACAGGCGCATCTCCCGTCCGGCCGATGCGCCGCCGAAGGAAATCCGGGCCAGCGTGGCAAGAACGATTCGCATGTGTTTCGCCGCGATCCGACGGCGGTGGATTTATCTCAGCCGGGACGGCCATGCTTGGGCCGGGCGGAACACGGTTTTGGCGAATGCGGCCCTGTCAGCACGACCGCAAGGCTTGGACAGGCGCGAACAGCTACCGGCGCGGCTATGGCGATGGCTGCTTGGCGCCGGTGCACGCCGCGAAATATCGATAATAAAGGACGACAGGTGAGACTCTACAAAATCAAGATGATTTGCCAGATATTTCGCCTTTTCGGCACGAGAAGCAAAATAAATTTTCGACAGACAAACTTTCACTTCGGAAAAATGTCCATTTCATCTCTGTTAACCAAATATTAACCAAAATTATCCGATACATACCGAAGTTATTCGCTGTCGCAATCCGAATCTAAGTTGTAATAATCATTGCACAGTTCGCTTATGACATTACTGTATCGTTGATGTCTTGCGAAGCATGCAACGGAGGAGCTGTAGGAGTGAAATCCGGGTCAAGACTGTGTTGCGAGGAACGGTCTGCCCGACGGAGGAAACACGCATGAGATTGCTGAAATATGCGCTGCTGGCGGGAGCGTCGCTGCTTCCCATCCTGCCCGCGATCGCCGCGACCGCGACGGGCAGCATGAATGTCCGCATCACGATTACCGACGAATGCAAGGTGCAGACGGCGAGCGATCTCGATTTCGGCTCGCACGGTGTCATTGATGCGAATGTCGACCAGACCAGCACCATCAACGTGCAATGCACGACCGGCAAGTCCTACAATGTTGGTCTGAGCGCCGGAGCGGGCGCGGGCGCAACGGTTGCTGTTCGCAAGATGACCGGGCCGGCGTCGGCGACGATCGACTACACCATCTACAGGGAAAGCACCCGGACGCAGCTTTGGGGCACCACGATCCCCACCGACACGGTCGGCGGAACCGGCAACGGCGCCATTCAGCCGCTGACGGTCTACGGGCGTGTTCCACCGCAGACGACACCGGCGGCGGGCCTCTACACCGACACCGTTGCGATCACCATAACGTACTGACAATCGATACCAACACGAGGACGATCATGCGATCCATGCTTTCACGCATCGGAGCCACGGCTGTTCTGTTGCTGTGCGCCGGTCTCTCACAAGCCGCTTCGCTCAGGGTGGCGCCGACAGGTCTCGAGCTGATCTCGCCCGACGCCTCGGCGGTTCTCAACCTCAGCAACGATGACCCCAAGCGGCCGATCAATGTGCAGATACGCGTCTTCGCCTGGAGCCAGGCTGGCGGGATCGAGACGCTGACGCCGACTACCGACGTCGTCGCCAGCCCGCCATCGACCAAACTCGGACCCAATGCCCAATACGTGGTTCGCGTCGTGCGCGTCAGCAAGGCGCCGGTGCGGGCCGAGGAAAGCTACCGCGTCATCGTCGACGAGTTACCCGACCCGTCGCGCAAGAAGGCCGGTACGGTCGCGCTCGCGCTGCGCTACTCCGTGCCGGTGTTTTTCCGCGACGCCGATGCGGCCGCGCCGGCAGTCGCCTGGAGTGTTTCGCGCAAGGGCGGCAGTCTTGTGCTGACAGCCAGCAATACCGGTGAAAGTCGTCTCCGCTTGTCCAACCTATCCCTGACCCAGAACGGCAAAAAGCTCGGCAACCGAAACGGGCTCGTCGGTTATGTCCTGGGCGGCGCGACCATGCAGTGGCCGATCGGCAGCGGCAAATCACTGTCCGCGGGCTCCGTGCTTTTGAAGGCACAGAGCGATCTTGGACCCTTCGATGCCAACGTTGCCGTCAAGGGCAAGTAGCGTCGCTGTCATCGTCGCGGTTGCGACTTTCACACCTTGCTTGGCGGTGCGTTCGCAGGAATTTCCGGCCGTGACGAACCTCGAACAGCCGGCTTCCGTTTTACCAGCGGGCCGCAGCCTCTATCTCGAGGTGTTCATCAACGACGTTTCGACCAAGCTGGTCGGCAATTTTATCGAGATGCCGGATGGTGGGCTGGCGGCGGCGCCCCAAGAGCTGAAGGAGGTCGGCCTGAAACCGCCGGAGGACATAGCCGACGCCGGCGGCCTGGTCAGGCTCGACCAGTTGGCCGACGTTTCGTTTCGGATCGATGAGGTAGCCCAGCGCCTCTACGTCACCGCCGCCAATGACAGCCGCGAGGCGCGCATGGTGGATCTCGGCTTGCGCTTGCAGGACCGGCCGGCGCCGCAATCGGGCTTGGGCGCGGTTCTCAACTATTCGCTGTTTGCCAGCTCCAACACATTGTTCGACAAGGACGTCGAGCTGTTCCAAGGCGTTTCCGGCGGCTTCGATGCGCGCGCGTTCAGCCCCTATGGAACGCTCAGCCAATCCTTCATCGCCGGCTATTCCGACGGCAGGCTGGGCGGCTTCACGCGGCTCAACACGACATGGAGCTATTCCGACCCCGACCGGCTGATGACCTACCGCGCCGGCGACTTCATCTCCGGTGGATTGTCGTGGACGCGTCCGATCTATCTCGGCGGCATCCAGGCGCAACGCAACTTCCACCTGCGATCGGACCTGGTGACGCTACCCCTGCCCTCCTTCGGCGGCACGGCGGCGGTGCCGTCGACGCTCGAGGTCTACACGCAGAACGTGCGCACCTATTCCGGCGACATCCAGCCCGGGCCGTTCCAGGTCACCAATCTGCCGGTGTTCACGGGCGCCGGACAGGCGCAGGTGGTGCTGCGCGACAGCCTCGGCCGCGAGACCACGGCCACCTTGCCGTTCTATGCCTCCAGCATGCTGCTGCGCCAGGGACTGCTCGACTTTTCCGTCGAGGCAGGGATGGCGCGGCGCAATTTCGGCATCTCCTCCGACGATTATGACGGCCGCGTCATGGGGGTCGCCAGCGCGCGTTACGGCGTGACCGACCGGCTGACATTGGAAGCCCATGCCGAGGGCGGCGCCGATCTGATCAATGGCGGCATAGGTGCTGCCTTCCCGCTCGGGGCATATGGCGCGGCTTCGCTGGCGGTCGCCGGCAGCCATCATGACCGGCGCACCGGCTCGCTGGTCGATGCCAGTGTCGAATTCGGCTATGACGGCTGGGCGATCAACGCCCACATGCAGCGGGCCTTTGGCGGCTATGAAGACATCGCCTCGGTGACGGCGGAGCCGGTTCTCGACCCCGACGACTTCACCCGTTTCAGCGCTGGCGTGCCGCGCTCGGTCGACCAGGTGACGCTCAGCGTGCCGATGCCGATCGATTTCTCCAGCCTCAACCTGTCCTATACGCATTTGAAGAGCGCCGAGGGCGAAAACAGCCAGATCGTCGGCCTGTCCTACAGCCAGGCGATCTTCAAGCGCAGCACGCTCTATGCCACCGCCTTCGCCGATCTCGACGACGACAGCAGCTATGGCGTGTTCGCCGGGATTTCGATCCCGTTCAACGACGAGATCTCGGCGTCGACAGGCGTCGAGCAAGGCCCTGAGGGCCTCAATGTCACTGCCGACCTCGCCAAATCGGAGCGGGCCGAGGACGGCAGCATCGGCTGGCGGCTGCGCACCTCCGAAGGCGAGGTTCCCAACCGTTCGGCAGCGGTGAGCTACCGCGCGTCGTTTGCGCGTTTTGAGGCCGGCGCCCAGCAATTCGACAAGGACTTTCGCGTGACCGGCCAGATGGACGGCGCCATTGCGGTCGCAGGCGGCGGGGTGTTCGCCACCAACCGCATCGACGATGCCTTTGCCGTCGTCGATGTCGGCACGCCTGATGTCGAGGTCTTGCATCAGAACCGGCCGGTAGGCAGGACGGACAGCAAAGGCCGCATCCTGGTCACCGGGCTCAACTCCTATGAGCTGAACACGGTCTCCATCGACCCGAAGAATCTACCAGTCGACGCGGATGTCCCGGCTACCAAGGAGACCGTCGTCCCAGCCGACCGCAACGGCGTCGTGCTGAAGTTCGGCGTGTCCGAGGCGGCGCAGGCCGCGCTGGTGACGCTGGTCGACTCGAGCGGAACGCCGCTCGAAGCCGGACTGTCGGGACGCGTCGATGGCGGCACCGAAGACTTCGTCGTCGGCTATGACGGGCAGGCCTACATCAAGGGCCTCGGCAAGCAGAATTCCGTGCAGGTCGAGCGCGCGGACGGCGGTTCATGCCGGGCAGAGTTTCCCTTCGAGGCGGTGCGCGGCCGGCAGGTGGTGATCGGGGACGTGGTGTGCCAATGAACATCCGACGCCAGGTGCTGCGCGCAACGTTCATCATTGTCCTTATGCTGCTGCCGTCGCTCGCCCGCGCGCAAAGCTGCAGTTACACCGTCACCAGTATGAATTTCGGCCTCATCGACACACTGTCAGGCACGGCGGCGACATCGACCGCGACCCTCAGCATGAATTGCAGCGGCAGTTTGCCGTTTCTGCTGCCCGTCCTGGTCTGTCCGCACTTCGCCTCCGGCACAGGCGGCGCTTCCTCGGCGGCCGCCAGGCAGATGGCGAACGGCGCCAACAGCCTCAACTACCAGCTCTATTCGGATCCTGGAATGAGCGTCGTCTGGGGCTCCTACAACTGGGCCTATGCCTCGCGCCCGCCGCCGCAGACGCTGAACCCCAATCTCTTCGGCAACTCATCGGGCACGGCGACCATCTATGGCCGCGTGCCCGGCGGCCAGTCGACCGTTCCGCCCGGCACCTATCTCTCGACGTTTTCGAGCACGCATGTCGAGATCCTCTCCCGGACGACCCTGTTGGGCAGCAGCTGCAGCGGCGGCTTGGGCAACCCCGACACCAGTCCGACCTTCACCATCAACGCCACGGTCGCGGCAAACTGCCTGGTCGCCACCCAGAACATCGATTTCGGCTCCAAGGGCGTGCTCACCGCCAATGCCGACGCCACCGGCCAGGTCTCGGTCACCTGCACGCCGTCGACCGCCTATACGGTGTCGCTGAATGGCGGCACGACAGGCGGCACGCCGACCAACCGAAAGATGTCAAAGGGGGCTGAGCGGGTGACCTACGGCCTCTACAAGGACGCCGCGCGCTCGCAGCCCTGGGGTGACGCCGGAACGCCGGGAAGCACGGTGGCCGGCACCGGAACCGGTACGGCCCAGGCGCTCACCGTCTATGGCCGCGTGCCGCCGCAGACGACGCCCTCGGCCGGCGTCTACACCGACACGGTGGTGGTGACCATCACCTATTGATCGCGGCCCGCCTCGCCGTTGGCCGGCGCCAGCCAGCGCGCGTAAATCTCGCCGACGATGCCGCGGCGAAAGACCAGCACGCAGATCATGAAGATCAGGCCGGTGGCGATGGTCACCGGGAAGCCGGAGGTGGCGAGCGTGTTTTCCAGCCCGACGACGAGGCCGGCGCCGACGACAGGACCGACCATGGTGCCGATGCCGCCGAGCAGCGTCATCAGGATCACCTCGCCCGACATCTGCCAGGTGACGTCGGTCAGCGTCGCGAACTGGAAGACGATCGCCTTGGTCGCGCCGGCAAGCCCGGCAAGGGCTGCCGACATGACGAAGGCGACGAGCTTGTAGCGGCCGACCGAATAGCCCAGCGAGATGGCGCGGTTCTCGTTCTCGCGGATCGAACGCAGGATCATGCCGAACGGCGAGTTGACGATGCGCCAGACGGCGAAGACGCCGATGAGGAAGACGGCAAGCACGACGAAATACATGTTGAGCGTGACGTTGAGATCGACGATGCCGAACAGATGCCCGCGCGGCACGCCCTGTATGCCGTCCTCGCCTTCGGTGAACGGCGCCTGGACGCAGAAGAAATAAAACATCTGCGCCAGCGCCAGCGTGATCATCGAGAAATAGATGCCTTGCCGGCGGATGGCGAGGAAGCCCATGACCAGGCCGAGCACGGCCGCTCCGGCGGTGCCGAGCAGGATGCCGGCCTCGGGCGGCCAGCCCCATGCCTTGACGGCGTAGGCGCAGAAATAGGCGGCGGCGCCGTAGAAGGTGGCGTGGCCGAACGACAACAGCCCGGTGTAGCCGAGCAGCAGGTTGAAGGCGCAGGCAAACAGCGCGAAGCACAGCATCTTCATCAGGAAGATCGGATAGACGAAGAAGGGCGCGGCTATCAGCGCCAGTATGGCCAATGCCAGCAATACCCGCTCCAGCCGCACGGAGGCGGCGGTGCGATGTTGGTGAAGGGTTGCCTCGCTCATCTCAGGCGTCCCTTCCGAACAGGCCGGCGGGGCGCAGGAGCAGCACGACCGCCATGATGACGAAGACGACGAGGTTCGACGCCTCGGGATAGAACACCTTGGTCAGGCCCTCGGCGAGGCCAAGCATATAGCCGGTGACGATGGCCCCGAGGATCGAACCCATGCCGCCGACCACGACGACGGCAAAGACGACGATGATGATATCGGAGCCCATCAGCGGACTGACCTGGTAGACGGGCGCGGCGAGAATACCGGCAAGGCCGGCGAGCGCCGCGCCGAGCCCATAGGTGAGCGTCAGCAGCAGCGGCACGTTGACGCCGAAGGCCTGCACCAGCTCGGGATTTTCGGTCGCGGCGCGCAGATAGGAGCCGAGCCTGGTCTTTTCGATCAGGAGCCAGGTGCCGATGCAGATAATGAGCGAGGCCACCACCACCCAGCCGCGATAGTTGGGCAGGAACATGAAGCCGAGATTGGTGCCGCCGGCAAGCTGCGCCGGAACGGCATAAGGGTTGCCCGACACGCCGTAGTAGAAACGGAACACGCCTTCGATGACCAGCGCCAGTCCGAAGGTGAACAGCAGCCCGTAGAGCGGATCCAGGCGGTAGAGCCGCGACAGCGCCACGCGCTCGACCGCCATGCCGAAGACGCCGACGATGAGCGGAACCAGGAGCAGCGCCGGCCAGTAGCCGATGCCGAGATGGACGAGCAGCAGGTAACCGATGAAGGCGCCGAGCATATAGAGTGCGCCATGGGCGAAATTGATGATCCGCAGCAGGCCGAAGATGACGGCCAGGCCGAGGCTCAGCATGGCGTAGAAGGAGCCGTTGATCAGCCCGACCAGCATCTGGCCGAGCAACGCCTGGACGGGGATGCCGAAGATCATGGTCATGGCGTCACCGAGGGTGTTGCAAGCGGGATGCGTCTGTGCGGCACGTACCCCCACCCGGACCTTCGGTCCGACCTCCCCACAAGGGAGAGGTAGGGCGGTGGCCCTCCACCCTCCCCCTTGTGGGGAGGGTCGCTGCGCAGCAGCGGGGTGGGGGTACTGCCGTGGGCTGTCGTCATCATACCCCCAGCACCTCGTGCAGCTGTTGCGTGTGAGCGGAAAGCTCGCTTACGGCAAAACCCTCCACCACCTTGCCATGCTCCATCAGGTAGAAGCGGTCGGCGATGCGGGCAGCGAAGCGGAAATTCTGCTCGACGAGCAGGATGGTCATGCCGCGCTTTTTCAAGGTCGCCAGCAGTTCGCCGATGCGCTGGACGATGACCGGCGCCAGGCCCTCGGTCGGCTCGTCGAGCAGCAGCATCTGCACGCCCGTCCGCAGGATGCGGGCGATGGCCAGCATCTGCTGTTCGCCGCCGGAGAGTTTGGTGCCGGGGCTGTTGCGGCGCTCCTTGAGGTTGGGAAAGAGATCGAAGATTTCCTCGACGCTCATGCCGCCCTTGGCCACCACCGGCGGCAGGATCAGGTTTTCGTCGACGGTGAGCGTGGCGAAGATGCCGCGTTCCTCCGGCACGAAGCCGATGCCGCGATGGGCAACACGATGCAGCGGCAGGCGCATCAGGTCGCTGCCGTCGAAGGCGACGCTGCCGCTGCGCTTGCGGACCAGCCCCATGATGGCGCGCAGCGTTGTGGTCTTGCCGACACCGTTGCGGCCGAGCAGCGTCACGGTCTCACCGCGAAAAACGTCGAGGTTGACGCCATGCAGCGCATGGCCCTCGCCATACCAGGCATGGAGATCGCGCACGGCAAGCAGCGGCTCACTCATGCTCGGTCCCCCTGCTCAGTCCCCATGTAGGCGACCCTGACGCGCTCATCGTTGCTCACCGTTGCGTAGTCGCCGGCGGCGAGCACCTGGCCGCGCTGCATGACGGTGATCCAGTCGCAAAGGTCGGCGACGACGGTGAGATTGTGCTCGACCATCAGCACGGCGCGGTCCGTTGCCAGCGAGCGGATGATGCCGGAAATGACGCCGACATCCTCGTGCCCCATGCCGGCCATCGGCTCGTCGAGCAGCAGCACTTTCGGGTCGAGCGCCAGCGTGGTGGCGATCTCGAGCACGCGCTTTCGGCCATAGGAGAGATCGCCGGCCGGACGATGCGCGACATCGTCGAGACCGACGACGGCAAGCAGTTCGCGCGCCCGTGGAGTCAGTTGGTCAAGCGCGGCCAGCGAGCGCCAGAACTGGAAGCCGAGCCCGCTCGGCCGCTGCAAGGCGACGCGGACATTGTCGAGCACGCTCAGATGCGGAAAGATCGCCGATATCTGGAACGAGCGGACGAGACCCATGCGCGCCACCCTGGCCGGCGCGGTGCGGGTGATGTCGTTGCCCAACAGTTCGATCCTGCCGCTGCTCGGCTGCAGGAACTTGGTCAAGAGGTTGAAGATCGTCGTCTTGCCGGCGCCGTTCGGCCCGATCAGTGCATGGATCTGGCCGTGATGGACGTCGAGGTCGACATTGTTGACGGCGACGAAACCGGCAAAATCGCGCCGCAGGCCGCGGGCGGAGAGCACCACCCGCGGCTTGATTTCGGCACCGTCCGGCTGGACGGCCACGGCTTGCGCCAGCGTCACTTGGTGACGAGCGGGCAGCCGCTGTCTTCAGCCTTGATGAAGGCCTTGTCGCCCGGAATGGTCGCAAGGTAGGTGTAGTAGTCCCAGTCCTTCTTCGACTCCTCGGGCTTTTTGACCTGATAGAGATACATGTCGTGCACCATCGAGCCGTCGGCCTGTACCTTGCCGTTGGCGTTGATGATGTCGTCGACGGGCATTTCATGGAGTTGCTTGGCGACCGCCTCGGTTTCGTCGGTGCCGGCCTTGTCGATGGCCTTGAGATATTGCAGCACCGCCGAATAGGTGCCGGCCTGGATCATGTTGGGCATGCGGTTGGTGCGCTTGAAGAAGCGCCCGGCGAAGTCGCGGCTCTTGTCGTCGCGGTCCCAGTAAAACCCTTCGGTGAGCACCACGCCCTGCGCCGCCTGCAGGCCGAGGCCGTGCACCTCGGCAAGCGTGAACAGAAGTGCTGCCAGCCGCTGGCCGCCGGCGACGATGCCGAACTCGGCCGCCTGCTTGATGGTATTGGAGGTGTCGAGGCCGGCATTGGCAAGGCCGATAACCTTGGCGCCGGAGGACTGCGCCTGCAGCAGGAAGGAGGAATAATCCGTCGATCCCAAGGGGTAACGCACCTCGCCCAGCACTTTGCCGCCGCTTGCCTCAACAACCTTTGAGGTCTGCTCCTTCAGCGAATAGCCGAAGGCATAGTCGACGGTGATGAAATACCAGCTGTCGCCGCCCTGCTGCACAAGCGCGCCGCCGGTGCCGACCGCCTGCGAGTGGGTATCGTAAGCCCAGTGGAAACCATAGGGCGAGCATTGCTTGCCGGTCAGGTCGGCCGATGCCGCTCCGGTAACGATGTCGATCTTCTTCTTTTCCTTGGACAACCCCTGGACGGCGAGCGCCACCGAGGATGTCGTCAGTTCCATGATCGCGTCGACCTGTTCGGTGTCGTACCACTGGCGCGCAATGTTGGAGGCAATGTCGGGCTTGTTCTGGTGATCGGCGTTGACGATCTCGATCGGCGCGCCCTGCACCTTGCCGCCAAAATCCTCGACCGCCATCTTGGCGGCCTCGACCGACCATTTGCCGCCGAAATCGGCATAGACGCCCGACTGGTCGTTGAGGATGCCGATCTTGACCTTGCCGTCGGAAATTTCGCCGGCCGCCGCCGGCATCGCAGTCGCCGCAAGCAGCACGGCTGAGACGAGATAGGATGCTTTCACAGGTGGTTCCTCCCTTGTGGCCGACGCTGGAAAACGCGGCGGCCTTGCAATGGTTCAACAACTCCGTCCGGTTCTCGCTGAAATCCGGGCCAGCGCCCGCCACTTCTCCTCTTGGCAACCCCTCCGCCCTGGGTGCGCCGGGAACCGTAGCATCACATTTCGCGAGGCGAGAATGCTATTTTCGTAGCATGGCGTGCTAGCGCGGCCGCTACCAGTCGGGCTCAATTGGAGAGTCTTCGGAAAAGCCGCTCGGGCCAGGCAGAGAGAGCGTTGCGGCCGCAGCGTCCAGCAGTGCCCCCGGAAGCCCTTTGAGATGCTCGCTGTCCAGCGGAAGCGCAAGATAGCCCGTGGCAATGCGTGCAGCCGCTTCCGCCTGTTCACGATCTCTCATTGCCTTGACCGCAGACCGATCAGGCCGCGTGGCCAGCCAAGCCTTGTGCAGAGCGAACATTCGAGGGTCGACCGTCGGTATGCTTACGGGATAGCCACGCTCATCGATCGCCACAGCCTCCACCTTCGGGGCGTTGATGAGCCATTGCAGCCCCTCCATGGGTGCGCTGTCGAGGTCGTCGGCAAGCTGTGTAATCGAGGTAGTGGCGTTGTCCTTGAGGACATGTCTTGCCCGCGGACGGATCAGGTCGACCAGATAGCCATCACGGTTCGCTGCCCTGAAGGCCCGGGGCTGGAGCGGCTTGAAGGACCTGTCCACTTTACGCAACACGCCTATCAGGCCGGACTGGCTTACCCTCTCGCCGGTCACGAAGCTGATGCGGCGTCGGGAATCGAAGAGCAGGTCGATGTCGCCGGTTGCCGTGAGACCGCTGGTGATCTGGACGCCCGCCAGAGCCTCGTAAGCGAACAGCGCATTCGTGCCGACGACCAGCAACTGCTTGCCCAGCGGGTCTGTTTCGGCGCACCGCCGCAATATCCGTGCGGCGATGGCCGGTACCCTGCCCAACCCCATTGCCACATTGACTTTCGCCAGGGCGTTCAGGCGATCGGCCAGACCTGCCAGCAGATCCTTGTTCTGCACCCTGCCCTCGGAAAACGCAGCGAACGCCTTCTCCGTCTGGCTGCTTTTCGGCCCGAGTGAATTCTCGACCTGCCGGACCTTCCGCAGCAGGTATTCAGCACCGCTGCGCTCAACCCAGCGCATGCTGCCTGCAAAGCGCCTTTGGCGCTGGTCATCAGCACGCTGCCAGGCCTCGTAGACCTGTTGCGTATCTATGAGTTGGCGCCGCTGCTCGCCGGTCAACTCTCTCAGCATCGTTTTCCACTCTTAAGCCAGGATCAAGTTAACATAGTGGAAAACTCTTAATTAACAATAAGTTGCTATGTTTTTTCCACTATCGCATCTATCACCCACACGCCGAGTGGAAAATACCGTAAAAACAATAGGTTATGTCCGAGAAAGGGAGGCCAGAACCTCACACGCGGGTTTTTAGCTGCGCGCGCCATGGCAGCCGCTTGCCGTCGCCTCACCGCTTCTGCGGATAGATCGGCTCGCCGCGCTTCAGCATCTCGACAAAAGCCTCGATCTTCTTCCTGCGCCCCGCCTCCGTCTTCATGTTGTGCGTTCGAAACGCCAGCGCGAACCGGTTCTGGGCGGAAAGCTTTGCCAGCATCTCCTTCGCCTTCGGCTCGGCGTCGATGGCGGCCTGCAGATCGTCAGGGATCTTCATGTCCTTGCCTGAGGCATAGGCGCGGTCCCAGCGGCCGTCGGCCTTGGCCGCCTCGACCTGTTTCAGCCCGTGTTCGGTCATGCGGCCCTCCTCGACCAGGCGGGCGACATTGTCGATGTTGATCTTGCTCCAGATGCTCTTCTTGCCGCGCGGCGTGTAGCGCTGCAGAAAGCTCTTGTCGTCGAGCGGCTTGCGTATGGCGTCGATCCAGCCGAAGCACAGCGCCACGTCGATGGCCTGCTTCGGCGTGATCGAGGCGAGGCCCGAGCCGACCTTGTGGACCTTGATCCAGACCTCGCTCTCGCCGGCATGATTTTCGCGCAGCCAGGCGTAAAAACTGTCGGGATCGGGGAATTCATGAACCTTGTCGGGATCGACCTTGAACGGCGCCATCATCACCTCGTTGTTGCCGGGCCGGCTGTATCGGCTGTCGATGCCAGTTTCCGTCAGCGGCGTCGATACCCCCTAGCCTATTGCGAGCCGGCTTGCGCCCAAGCCGGCGCTCATGGCAGTTTCCCGGCTGGTCGAGCCGGGCAAGGCAGACTGCAATTCGGGGGAAAATGCCATGCGATCGATGTTACTCGGCCTCATCCTTCTGCTGCCGGCCTCGGCGCTCGCCGAACCCATCGAAACCCAGAAGATCATCACCGCGCTGACCGGCGACTTCAATGGGGACGGCGCCGCCGATCTGGCGATGATCGTCGAGACCGAGCCCGAAGACGATACCATGGACATGCATTTCTTCCTGAGGGACAAAAAGTACAATTTTCTGAAACCCGCCGGCGTCGTGCATGAGCAGGTCTACGGCGAATGGAACGACTACGACCAGCCGCATTATGAGGGCTCCGGCATCGAACCGGAGTTGACCTTGCTGCCCAACGGCTCGATCAAGATCTATCTGCCGGGGCTGATCGGCCCCGGCGAGCGGACCGACATGACGCTGACCATCGCCTGGCGCAACGAGGCCTTCGTCGTCGCCGGCGTTGCCTATGACCATTACAAATACCAGTCCGTTGTCGTCTACAGCAGCTGCGACTACGACGTGCTGACCGGCAAGGGCAAAAGTATGCAGACGCAGGATGATGACAGCAAGGTGAACAGTATCGTGTCTGTCGAAGGCCAGGTCGTGCCCTTCGCGGAGTGGGACACGGGGACGCCTTTTAGGGTATGCGGGGATTGAGGGGGCAGCCAATCTCCCCCCTCGTGGGGGAGATGGCCGGCAGGGGGGCCGCTGTCCCGCCAACGCACCGGCCAGTGTCAGCCACGTTTATCCCGCGTTTCTTGTCAGAAAATATAGATTGAGAGGTCGCGATCCTTCGCGCCCCCCTCTGCCCTGCCGGGCATCTCCCCCACTTGGGGGGAGATTGGCTTCACTGCAGATGCGGTTTCTTCAAAAAGCTGTTTCGGTCGGCGGATTTCACTCGCAGCCAAGTCTCACGACCGTCACGCACGACCCTGAGAGGAATCTCCGAACCCGCCGGATTCTGCCATAGCTTGCGGTAGAAATCGGCGAGACCGTCGACCTCGCCATCGCGCACGTCGGAGATGATGTCGCCCTGGCGCAGGCCGGCCTTGGCGGCGGGGCCGCCTTCGGCGACGCTCATCACCACGACCGCACCGTTCGACTCGGCCGAGAAGGCGCCGAGCCATGGGCGCGGCGGCTTCGCCACCTGGCCGCGCGTCAGGAGATCGTCGAGGATCGGGGTCAGAAGGTTGATCGGCACGACCATGTTGATGTCGGCGACCTCGCCGTTGCGGCTCATCTGCAAAAGCAGCGAACCGATGCCGAGCAGGCTGCCATCCTGGCCGATGAGCGCCGCGCCGCCCCAGGACGGGTGCGCCGGGGCAATGAAGATCGCCTCGTCGAGCAGATATTCCCAATAGCCGGCGAATTCCTGCTTGGTGACGATGTGTGCCTTGACCGAGCGGCCGGTGCCGTCGGCAAACACCACGGGGTCGCCGATCTTCGCCTTCGAGGCGTCACCCAGCGCCACCGCCGGCAGGCCGAGCGGCGCCAGCGCCTGCACCAGGCCGAAGCCTGTCTCCTGGTCATAGGCCAGCGCATGCGCCGGCACGACGCGGCCGTCCTGGTCGGTCAGCCAGACCTCCTCGGCCTCGGTGATGAGATAGCCGATGGTGAGCACCAGCCCGTCGCCGCGGATGACGACGCCGCTGCCTTCCCGGCGCGTGCCCAGGGCATTGGCCGTGAAGGCATCGTCGGGAACCATGGCGCGCACGCCAACGACGGAGCGCAAGAGCGGGGAAACGGGATCGATCGGCATGCGGTCATCCTGGCAGATATGCGTGGGCAGTATCCTCTATAGGTATGCCGCGCTGCACAGGGCGCAAGGGCTTAGGCAACAAGGCAATCATTTCAGAGGCTGGCGCTGCCCCTCATCCGCCTGCCGGCACCTTCTCCCCGTATAGTGACGGGGAGAAGGGAGATGGCCGCAACATCGGCGCTCTTGGCAACGCTGGCAATTGGGGAAATCAGTAGGCGACAGCGTCCTTCTCCCCGTCACTATACGGGGAGAAGTGCCCGGCAGGGCGATGAGGGGCGGCGCCGACATCGATAATAGTTCAACACAAGTTGAACCTTTCTGAATTGCACCTATGTGTTCCCGTATCTAGGTTCCGCCGACTTTTCCGCCATCAGTCTCGCGCCGTCGCGCAAGTCGTTTCGCCCGCCAAACCAAGGAATTTCCCGCATGACCGAATACACCCCGCCGAAAGTCTGGAGCTGGAAGAAAGCCAATGGCGGTACGTTCGCCAGCATCAACCGGCCTATTGCCGGTCCGACGCATGACAAGGTGCTGCCGGTCGGCAAGCATCCGCTGCAGCTCTATTCGCTGGCGACGCCGAATGGGGTCAAAGTGACTGTCATGCTGGAGGAGCTTCTGGCGCTCGGCCACAAGGGCGCCGAATACGACGCCTGGCTGATCCGCATCAACGATGGCGACCAGTTCGGCTCGGGCTTTGTCGAGGTCAACCCCAACTCCAAGATCCCGGCGCTGCTCGACCGCAGCGGCAAGACGCCTGTCCGCGTCTTCGAGTCCGGCTCGATCCTGCTTTATCTCGCGGAAAAGTTCGGCGAGTTCCTGCCGACCGAACAGCCGGCGCGCGCGGAAACCTTGTCCTGGCTGTTCTGGCAGATGGGTTCGGCGCCCTATCTCGGCGGCGGCTTCGGCCATTTCTACGCCTATGCGCCCGAAAAAATCGAATACGCCATCGACCGCTTCGCCATGGAGACCAAGCGCCAGTTCGACGTGCTCGACCGGCGGCTGGCGGAGACCGAATACCTCGGCGGCGCCTTCTATTCGATCGCCGACATGGCGGTATGGCCCTGGTATGGCGGCCTGGCGCTCGGCCGCATGTACAATGATTCCGCCGAGTTCCTGTCGGTGCAGGACTACGAGCACGTACAACGCTGGGCCAGGGCGATCGACGCCCGCCCGACCGTGCAACGCGGCCGCATGGTCAACCGCGCCTTCGGCGACCCCGCCATGCAACTGCACGAGCGCCACGACGCCAGCGATTTCGAGACGAAGACGCAGGATAAATTGGTGGTGGCGGAGTGAGCTAATCTCCCCCCTTGAGGGGGAGATGGCCGGCAGGCCAGAGGGGGTCGGCTCGACTGGGCGCGACCTCCTGCGACTGATGAAGGTTAGCGCTCCACGCGCGGCGACCCCCTCTGTCGCCTTCGGCGACATCTCCCCCTCGAGGGGGGAGATTAGCCCATCAATTTCGCCAGCCTCGGCACGCCTTCACCCACGGCGCGTTCATCTGCCAGCGTAAAGCTCATCCGCATCGTGTTGCGGCCCGAACCGTCGGCGTAGAATGCGTTGCCCGGCACGAAGGCGACGCGGGCTTCCTTGACCGAGCGGGCGAGCAGTGCCGTGGCGTCCGCACCTTCGGGCAGCGTCAGCCAAACGAACATGCCGCCTTCCGGTCGGCTCCAGCTGACGCCATCCGGCATTTCCGCTTCGAGTGCCGCAAGCAAGCCGTCGCGGCGCTGGCGATAGGCGCCGATCAGCTTTTCCACCTGGCCGTCATACACGGCCTCGGAGACGCGGTGCATGACCAGCTGGTTGATCGACGGGCTGTGCAGGTCCGACGCCTGCTTCATCAGCACCAGCCGCTCGACGACGCGGCGCGGCGCGCAGACCCAGCCGACGCGCATGCCCGGCGACAGAATCTTTGAGAACGAGCCGCAATAGAGCGTGCGGGCATTGTCGATGCCGCCTGAGCGTTCGCAGTCGAGCGCCAGCATCGGCGGCTGGCCCTCGCCGTCATAGCGCAGCGCGCGATACGCGGCGTCCTCGATGACGGCAATGTCGAGCTCGCCGGCGAGGTCAAGCACCGCCTCGCGTTGCTGGCGGTTCAGCGTCTCGCCGGTCGGGTTGGCGAAATCCGGAACGAGATAAGCGAACTTCACCTTGCCGCCTGCAGCGGCAGCCGCCGCCTGGTAGGCGGCCGGCGTCATGTTGCCGCCATCCGGCGTCAGCCGGTCGTAGCGCGGCTCATAGGCGTTGAAGGCCTGCAGCGCGCCGAGATAGGTCGGCCATGTTACCAGTGCTGTGTCGCCCGGCGACAGGAACAGCTTGCCGAGATAATCCAGCGCCTGCTGCGAGCCGGAGGTGATGAAGATGTTGTGCTCGTCGCAGGCAATGCCGAGCTTGCCCATCTGGCCGGCCAGCCATTTTCTGAGCGGCAGATAGCCTTCGGAGACCTGATACTGAAGTGCTGCGCTCGCCTCCGCACCGCCCAGCACCGAGGCATAGGCATCGGCGATCGCCTGGGCCGGAAACAAGGCCGGATCGGGGATGCCGCCGGCAAAGGAGATGATGTCGGGCTGGTCGAGCAGTTTGAGCAGCTCGCGGATTTCTGACGCCTTCATGCGCGAGGCGCGCGACGCCAACAGGTCCATCAAACTCACGAGCCCACCTCCCGGGATACGGCATCTGGTCCAGCATGACCGTTCCGGCCCATGCGATTTAGGTCAATCTGACTGACCTATTATCAGGCTCCCTCACCCGCGGGAATAGCCAGACCCTCATTCCGCGTGGCCCAGACGAAAAAGCAAACACATTTCTGCCCTGGACAGGGAAAATTGTTGCGCGCCGAGGGGCGCGGATGCAACCTCATTCCGAGCGGACCGGCATAAAAAGAAAAGCGGTCTCAACAAGGGGGGTTAAAATGACGCTTGAGCTCATCGGGGCCGGATTCGGCCGCACCGGCACATGGTCGACCTTTGCCGCGCTGAACAGGCTGGGCCTTCCCAGCTATCACATGCAGGAAGTCATCCTCAACAAGGCCAACAAGGGCCATCTCGACTTCTGGCGCAAGGTGGCCAACAGCCCGCCCGGCAGCCAGCACGACTGGACCAGAGTCTTTGCCAATTACAAGGCGACGGTCGACAATCCGGGATGCTGCGTGTGGCGCGAATTGATGGCCGCCTATCCCGACGCCAAGGTGCTGCTCACCCTGCATCCGCGCGGCGCCGAGGCCTGGTACGACAGCACCATCGACACCATCCACTTCACCGAGACATTGTGGCAGTTCAAGGTGCTGGAATGGCTGACGCCGTTCGGCCGCAAATTCGGCGACATGTCGCACAGACTGATCTGGGGCCGCACGCTTGCCGGCGTGATGGACGACCGCGCCAAGGCGGTGGCGCGCTACAACGCCTATACCGAGGAGGTGATAGCGGCCGTGCCGCCGGAGAAGCTTCTGGTGTTCAAAGTCAGCGATGGCTGGGCGCCGCTCTGCGGCTTCCTCGGCGTGGCGCTGCCCAACGAGCCCTTCCCTAACCTCAACGACCGCGAAAGCGTGAAGAAGATCATCCGCGACATCATCAAGGGCAGCTACATCATGCTGGGGCTGTCGGTGGTGGCGGTGCTTGCGGCGGTCGCGGCGCTGTGGTGGTGGCTGGGGTAGCCGCCGGACCGTCAGGGTACCGCTACTTGCGCGTGATCCAGCCGAGGAGATCCGGCTCGACGTCTTCGTGGTCGGTCAGGTCGCGAACCAGGGAAGCGGCGAGCGCGCGCCACCGCTTTTCCGGGACATTGTCTTCCATCACCGATTTGATGAAGGCGGCGCGCAGGATGGCGCAATCGAAGGCGGATACATCGAAAAGCAGTTCTGCCATTTCGGTTTTCCCCGTTCACATCGGGCGGGCGAGCCTGTCGAAGCCTCAGGCGCCAGCGCCCCATATACATGGTCACGACAGCGGATTCATACTCTTGCCGAACCAAGGTTCAACACAATTCGATTGTACGGTTTTTACCAAGCGATTGCGGTTCGTTGCCCGCTTTTGCGCCGATGCTAGATTTGCCGGGCGGCCTCTCCCCAGATGGCCGCAAATGGCCGGCGCGGCTCTGGCAACATGCTTTCACCGGCATTCGCGTCGGCCATTTCCAGCCCGTGCCAGGCTCAGCCCAGCAGGCGTTCGTATTCGGCCTCGGCCTGGCCGTAGAAGCCGTCGGCGACGGCGATCAGGCCATCCCGGTCGCGAATGACGATCTCGCCGCGCCGCGACCGGATCAGGCCGCGCCCTTCCAGGATCTGCAGGCCGATGGTGACGCCCGGACGCCTGACGCCGAGCATGACGGACAGGAACTCATGCGTGATCTGGATCTGATGGCCGACCACCCTGTCGTCACACATCAGGAGCCATCGGGCCAGCCGATCCTCGAGCTTGGCGCGGGCATTGCTCAGCGCCGTGGATTTGGTCTGGCCGTGCAGATAATGGGCATAGCGCAGCAGGAAGGCGCGAAGCGTCGGGCTTTTCTGCAACGCTGCCTTGAACGGCTCGGAATCGATGCACACCGCCTCGCCCGGCATCTGCATGTAGCAATCATGGGGCGCCCAGTCGGCGCCCATCACCAAAGCGGAGCCCGACATGCCTTCGTGGCCGATGATGCCGACCTCGGTGTCGAGCCCCGGCCGGTTCCTCGCCACCACCGAGGCCAGGCCGCTTTCCAGGAAGCAGACCGAGGCGACCGGCTCGCCCGCCATTTCGAGCGGGGCTTTGAGATCGAGCACACGATGGTGCAAATGCGGCGCAAGCAGTGCGAAGTCGGCCGGGTTCATGCGGCGCAAGAGGCCGCTTTTCTCCTTGCTGACCGACTGGTCCATCGCTCTCTCCCGTCAAGGGCAAGAGCACATGTCATCTCCCAGCCGTCGGCGCCCTGCCCAAATGCAAACGGTCATTGGACGATAGCTGACTCGGATTCAGCCATTGTACTTCGTACAAAACCGACAAATCAGGGGCGACGCCCCATCAATCAATCCAGCAGCTTTTTCCTGGATCAGCGCTTCGGGCGGTCAGCCGCAACCATGCGCGCTTCGCGCACGATGGACGAGCGATCGTTGCCGATCAGCGATGCGATCTCTTGTATCTGCTGCTCGGAGCCCCCGGTTTCCCGCGCCAAGGCCGCGAGCGTCTCGGCGCTCAGACCGGACTGTCTCGGTTGCTCCGCCATGGCTCCAATGCCTCCTGTCGGGGCAGGAGTGCGATGGTCGCTCCCAAGCGTCAGCGCCCATTGATGTGGCCGACGATGCTGCACTGTACGCTTCCGAACAATCGATGGCGAGCGATATATTAGCGACGCTGGATGCGGCCCTAGAACGGCAGCCTTATCTCATCGATCGACCTCGACTCCGTCCAGCCAATGTCTTTCTGGATCTCCGTCGGCAGCGCATTCAGTGCGCGCACGGTCTTCCTGTGCTTGCTGGCGCGCGCCAGGGCAGCACGAATTCTGCTGAGACTTTCAAACATCGGTTACCTCCATGCAGCAGCAGAGCGCTGCCTCAGGCCCGCTCTTGCACGGCCTCTGTAACCGATCGATTGCGCGGCAACGGTGAAGCGCTTCACAAACCGATGCCCGCCAGAAACATTTGTATACAAATTAGTTGCGCTCCCGCGGTGGCGTGATCCGACCTATGGCAGGCGATCGCATATGGCGCTCCCTCGGATTCGGCGACCCACCTTCCCTTCGTCGGCGCAAGGCGATCACATATGAGTTCTTACGAAGAGGACCCCCACCCTAACCCTCCCCACAAGGGGGAGGGAACGCTGCCGCAAGCCACCCGCGTGGAACCTAGGCGATTTACGGGGATCAGCGCCTACCAAGTCTCCCTCCCCCTTGTGGGGAGGGATTAAGGGTGGGGGTGTTCGTAGAGCGCAAACCTGTCATATGCGATTGCCTCGCTCCGCGGAGGGAGAGGAAATGCCAATCACCGAGGTCGCGGCCTTGATGGGCTTGGGTTTCCTCTCCCCATGGACATGGGGGAGGTGGCCGCGGCGGACGGAGTGGGGCTGGCGCCGCCTTATGCGATTGCCCTGCCCTCCTCCGCGCCATCGCCGGCATCGGCGTCCGCCCGCTCGGCTATGGACGAATCCCATAATGCGCAATAAGGATGGGGTCTGCCGTGGCGCCTTCGCGCCGGGGCAGGCGACGTTCGATCAATGACGCTGCGCCGGGCGCCTTTGACGCCGCCCCGCAAACGTGTCGATACCGGGGGATCTGGTCATGACCGACAACAAGCCGACCGTAGACGTTACCAAGGACTGGCAGGCAACGCAGGGCCAGAAGTCCGGGGCCACGCGGCTGCGCCTGTTCGCCGTGCTGTCGTGGGTCATCGCCATTGGCGGCGAGATCGCCGGGATCGTACTGCTCTACAAGCACAAGTTCGACCAGGGCAACCTGCCGCTGCTGATCGGCATCCTGGTCGGGATCGCGATATTCGCCATCGCCGGCAGCCTGCTCTGGAAGGCGGCCAACCGGAAGGACCCGGCCCGCGAATCCGACACGTTCCGGTTCTTCGTCCAGAACCAGCTCGGCGCGATCATCACCCTGATTGCCTTCCTGCCGCTGGTTATCTTGATCCTCAACGACAAGAACATGGACCCGAAGAGCAAGAAGGTGGCCGGCGGCATCGGCGCCGTGCTGGCCGTGCTGGCGACGCTGATCGGGGTCAGCTACCAGCCGCCATCGGTCGAGCAGTACACGCAGGACATGAACACCTGCGCGGAACAGATCAAGGCGGGGCAGCCGACCACGGCCTGTTCGCCCGAAGTCGCCGCCCAGGCGCAGGCGATCGCCACCGACTCCACCACGGTGGCCGCGGCGACGAAGGACGCGGCGCACCCCAATGGCCAGGATATCGTCTACTGGATCGCGCCGGAAAACGGCGCCGCCAAGTCCGACACCGAGCATGTCTTCCACCTCTGCGCAGCGGTCAGCCCGCTGAAGGACAAGACCGTCAACAGCGGCTCGGTAACGCAAGCCTACGCCCAGAACGCCATCCGCATCACGAAGCAGATCGAGATGGAACAGAAGCAGTGCGGGTTTACGGCTGCGCCGTGAATGAGGCTGCGGGCTGGCGTGGCCGATTGGGTGCGCCAAACTGGTGGTCCACATCATAGTTGTCCGTCAGTGGCGTGCGGTCCCTCGTGGCGCGAAGGCTTACATGGCGGGACTAGACGCAACGTAAGCGGCTGGGGCACGCCAAATCCCTGGCAGGGGCACGACAAAAATTGAATGTCGCATTTGGGCCGCTTCCTGCCTGTCCGGTTTCGGGTGGTAGCATTCGGAAAGCGGACACACTCGTTGACTGGCGCGACAGCTAAATCCCGTTTGCCGGACACGGCGAGGATGCCGAGGGCCTCTCGGATATCGATGTGATGAAGCCTTTCGCGTTCGTGTCGACAGGATTCAATGGATCTCGGCCGGCGGTGACAACCAGGGCGCACAACATGGCCATCGTGCGGAACTCCCGTCGCCAGTTATGTCGCCGAGCCGATGCGCCCCACGCCCGCCCTCTAGACCGAGGACAGCCCCGAGACCAAGACACGGAAGGCCGTACCCAACCCGCGGAATGAGAGTCTGATCAACCGTCGTCTCTGAGCTCCACCCCCAGCCCTGTGCAGCTTCAGCCGATCCGACTGCATGGCAAACCTGCCAAGCAGGCGAGCCTTCTTGCCTTCAACCTTTGACAGGGAACATGAGAGACTAGTCGTTCAGCTTTCCGCCACGGTGTCCCATCGTCATCTTGGATGCGTACATCGTCGGTGAACGCTTGCCTGGAAGGTTCGCCTCGAGGACGATCTGCTCGACGAAGCCCTGGTTCATTTCGAATTCGACGCATTGGTTGAGCTTGTCCACGATCCAGACCGCGTAGCCCTCTTGCTGCTTCTCGTCATATCCGGAGTCATCGTCGGGAATCGTTGGTTCCGGAGCTGCTGGAATCAGCATGATCTTGGGTTTTGGCAAATCATACGTGTGCCCTTCATATGCGTAACCGAATATCACCCCGGAGGTGAATTCCGTCTTGGGCTCCGATGGCATGACGTCGATTGCGCCGATCATGACCATGTAGTTGGCTATTATCGAATTGACAAAAACGTATGAACTATTGGTTGCATTGATATCAAATATATTTTTCAGGAATGTCATTGTGTCATCGCTTGCAGGGGGATCAATTCCGATTCTAGCGCCAACAAGGGCAAATTGATTATTTATGATGGCAGTATTTATCTCTGCTATATCATTTGTTGTTTTCAATCGCGGCAACCCCGGTATTCCATACAAGCGTACTTGCGTGGCATTGAATGCACTGTGGGGATCGCGCGTAGTGTAGGTTGGCCTGTGATAATCGTCGCTCATTTTCCTCGCACCTTTTTTGTTACGGTCGTTCAGCTCACAAGATCTCCCGCCAGCTGAAATTCTCATCGAATTTTTCCGCGAGCATCGGCGCGACCCGATCGCTGACGTCCACCACCATCACCGCGGCCTTTTCGAACGACAGGTCATCCGCATCGAGGCGTGGCCACGCCTGCGCAAGTGCGAGAGCCACCTCGTCCCTTGCTCTGATCAACATGCTCTTGAACATGAAGGGCCGAGCGCGAAAGGCGCGGGACGTAAAATCCGAGATGCGCCGCATGTCGGACTGGTCGACATCCTTGATATCGATCCCCAGCAGCCGCTCGTCGGCCAACCCCTCGTGCACCAATGCCGCGTGGTAGACGTCGACGATCGTGTCGAACACAGCTCCCGTGAACGGCCGTGACCTGTCATGGATTTCCGCCGTCACCTCCGACATGCGGCGTGCGTTGCTGGCGAGGCGTATCTGCCGATCGCCAGTCAGCTCGGCAATCCGGTTCAATTCATTGAGAACAAGCAGGTTGCCATCGCAGTGCCGCAGCAGCCGGTCCATGCCGCTGTCGAAATTCAGGAAGGACAAGAGCGAGACCAGATCCGAGCTGGCCTCGTGGAACGGTCCGAAATCGCCTTGGGTCAGGCCGCCGGCTGGTGTCCCGAACAGCGAAAACAAGATGGCGTGGCCAACCTCATGTGCGATCACATCGAAGTTGAGTGCATAGGGATAGTCGCGACCGTCGATGCCGCGCTCTCGGCCGAGTTCCAGATAGCCATAGCCCGATTGCGCATTCTCCCAGTCGACGAAGGGGATGATTTCGAGCCGCTCGTACGTCTCGGCGAAGTACCAGACAATCGGTTTGCCGAGGTAGCTTTCCCAGATATCCAGCACGCGGCTGACCGAGGCGAAAGCGTGCGCAGAAAGGAACTGCCGCGAGGTCAGGGAAAGCTGATCGAAATGGCCGTCAAAGCCAGCCTCTGGAGGCGGAAAGATTTCGCCGACAAACGGTGGCAGATAAGGGTAGTCGTAAGGCTCCTTGTCGAGGAGCGAATCGCGAACGTAGATGCGGTGATCTTCCGGGCCGGAGCGGATCAGATCGGGTGGAGTAGAAATCCACACTGTTTCGGGTGTTCCGTAACCCAAAAGGTGAGGGACCTGCGGGTAGACCAGGAACCGCGTTCCCAGCAACGGATCTTGCGCAACGACACGATCGACCGCGTCCAATCGCTTAGCCCCCTCTGAGGCTACCACGCTATCACGGCGCTTACGTTACGTAAATCGTCGGCCGCCAAGAGGTCAGGGCCTATAGCGCCAGCCCCGCATCATCCATATCCTTGGAGAAAGCCGAGGTTAGCTGTAATTCCGGCATGGGGTCTGCTTTTTCAAATGCTTGCTCCCGCAAAAGTTCGAGTGCCCGCAGAGCATCTTGCTTTTTTTGCTGGACGAAAGCCGCGCCGAGCTCCCTGCACAGTTTCTCGACGTCGCCCTTGCCGTCGTGCGCATCCCGGACCATCCGTGCCAGGGTGCGCTCGCGAAAGTTGACGGCCTGTGCCGCACCCTCGAGCCTCGCCTGCTGTTCGGGTGAAATCACGCCGCGCCGGCAAGCAGCGCGAAGGGTCCGGCGCAGGTCAATCAGCGCATGCGTCAATTGAGCGAAATTCACTTCGGCCGGTCCATGCAATACCGCTACTGCGTCGTCGGGTGCAAAGGCGAAGCGGCGATACCATCGGTAGATAAGCCCGACGCCTTGCATATGGGGGAACAGCTCGGCTGCTCGAAGGGCCCCCATGCTGGCCGCGCCGACGACGTGAATGCCGCGGCTGAGGGCCCACAGGATTTCCTTGTGCCGAACCGCCGGCTCCGTCTGAAAACCGCCATCTATGAGAAGGATCGCACTCGGGTCGAAATGCTGCACGGCCGAAACGATCGAGCCTTGCACGGCCGGGGGAAGGCATACCGCATCGACGACCTTCAATGCGTCGGCATGGGACACGGTAGGGCCGGTGAAGACGAGTTTCGGGCGCATAATCCCTACCCCTGCAAGAGCGGCTGCAAGGCAGGGATGACAATCCTGACAACCGACAGGGCGTCGAGCGGTTTCGTTCCCACCCGGATTAGGTGAACCGCATCGAACCCTCTCTCTTCGAGAATTGCCAAGAGGACCGACAGCCCATCCGACGCCGTGTTGAACTTCTGCTCGGCGAGCGCGCGGAAATCCACGCTACGCGGGCCATCGCGGAGGAGCCGGCGATGCGCTGCGATCATCTGCCGATCGGGGTATTTCGGATAGGACCCGCGCGTCAGGTCATCGCGCGCGCCCGAGATCGCCGCCAGACGGGCCTGGGCCGCTTCGTAGATGGCGTGCGCCGCCGCGCCGGCAGGACTGAAACCGGCGGCCGAGCCATCAGCCGGGTGATCCAAAAGGACCGTTTCCGTCGGTTCGTCTTCCAGCAGATGGCACCACACCACCGGTATGCCCAACGGCGACAAAGCCTGCCAAAGGCCGACCAGCACGTTCTTGGCCGCCAAAGTTTCCAGGAGATCGCGGAGCGACGGATCATCGATCGTCTCGGGATCGATGCGTTGACGGTGGAAAAACCCGTGGGTCCGGTATGCCGTGGCGATCGCGTCGCGTTCGATGCATTCAAGCATGCCATGAACGATGGCATCCGGCTCCTCGAAGCCTGCGGCCAAACCGCTCGTCGATGCCGCGAAAATGCCGTCATGGGGCAGTGACGGCAACACATAGGCGGTGTGCACGAGCTCGAACGGGACCAGGTCGCGGCTGCAGGTAAGAAGATTGTCGGCGGCTACCCACGCCGTCTCCCTGCCGCGCCATCCGGGCGCGGTGCCCCCCTGGAGATGCCTTTCGAAACGATCGGGCGGGATGCCCAATTGATCGGCACAGCCGACGACTGTGTCGAAATTCGCCACCTGCTCTGCAAAGAAGCTCTCGGCCGATTCCAGCATGGCCGATATCGCGGCTTGTGCCAGGGTAGCGCCCTTGCCTTGCGCGACCGCGTTGGAGAGCGAGAAAGGTCTTGTCACCTGCACGACCGGGATGCCGAGCTGGTCGAGCCCTGTAATGTCGGCGATCCGCGTGATGCCCAGGCCTTCGCGCATCTTCATCAGCCTCGCCAGCGCCTCGTCGGGCGGCGGACCCAGGCGTTCATATCGCTCCAGCATCGCGGATGCTCTTGCAGGGCCGGCTAGTGCCGAACGGCCGATTCGGGATTGACGATCAGCGCGGCGCCCGGCTCGAGAGCGGATTTCGCACGTTCGACCCGATCGCGATAGCGCGACGACAGTTCAGGTGACAGGCCTGATGATTGAAGGGTCTCGTATGTACTGACGAGGAAAGGCACAGCGCTTTGCTCCGCGGCTATGGCGATGCTCTTTTCGAGGGCAGCGATTACGTCCGCCTCCGCATCGCCCTGAAGAAGAAGTAGCTCCGCCCTTCGCCGGTAGAGCTCTGCCAGCCAGAAGCGGCTGCCGCCGGCCTCGGCCTGCGCCACAGCCGAGCCCAGCAGCGCGAGCGCCTCATCGACCTCGGCAGTTCGTGTCAAAAGCTCTGCCAGCATGCCGCAATAGACCGGTTCGTCCTCAGGCGTCTGGAACTCGCCATGGAGGCCAAGGCCTTGCCGCATTTTTTCCCTGCCGCTCTCGACCTGGCCGGCGTTGCCGTCGCACCAGCCTTCGAAGATTTGCGCTGCGGCGGCGAGGGCGGGCATATAATGGCGCTCCGTCAAGTGGCGCAGATCCGCTATCACGCTTCGCAGCATCGAAAAATCGCGGCGATAGCAATGCAACATCGCCTCGTTGAGGTAGGCATGCGCGATGCTGCCGGCATGTCCGGTTTGCTGCGCCCAGCTCCTAGCTTCCGACATCGAATGGATCGCGCTTGCCGGCTTTCCGACGAACCACAGCGACAAGGCGCGGTGCGCGAGCCCGCAGACCCTCGCGTCATGCCCGCCGAACAACGCCGCATTGGCTTTGCCCTGGCCGTGCTCATAGAGCGACAGTCTGGCGTCGACGGCCGCGATGCAGCGGTCGTGGCGGCCAAGATTGAAGTCGATTGCCCACACGCAATGCCTGGCCTGGAGTTGCACTTCGGCATCCTCGACATCCCTGAGATCGCTGAGCACGACTTCCGCGCGCTCGCCGTCCATGACGGTATCCGTGAACCACCAGCCCCAGTAGATCGGGAACCACTTGGCCCGCTCGGCCACCGGCCGCCGCCGGGCTATCACCACGCCGTCCTCGTACAATTTGCGGGCGGGCCCCGAGTTCGGACCTTCGACAGCGGTCAGGATGGGACCGAGCACGATCATGGCCGATAGCCGCAGCGCGTCTCGCCTGTCGGCTGCCGCAACGTGCTCGCAGAGCGCCAATGCATGCTCGAGTATCTGCCTCGCTTCCGCCATTGCCGAGCGCGACGAGCTTTCCGTGCCTGCGATCACGAACTGAGCGATCGCGTCCTCCATAAGGCCTGCGCGCTCGGCGTGCTCGGCGACCTCGGCGGTGCTCAGCCACCCGGCCAGGTTTCGGTTGCGGCTCACCGCGGCAAACAGGTGGCGATGCAAGGCCTGCCGTTTCTTGCGCAGCGTTGCGTTGTAGATCGTCTCCTGGATAAGCGCATGGCGCACGCCATAGACCGGAACGCCAAAAGGCCGCACGCGGATCAGGAACCCGGCCTCGCTCAGCGAATCCAGCGCGTTTGCGATGATTTCGTCGTCGAGCTCCGGCAACAACGCGCGCAACAATTCCTGATTGAAACGATTGCCCGCGACGGCCGCGGCGCGCGCGACTTCGCGTGCCGGCCCTAGCGTTTCGAGCCTGGCCTCGATCACGCTTTCAAACACCGAGGCATGACTGCGCGTCGCGGTCTGCGCCAGCCGATCCGTTGCCGAGGCCGCGTTCTCGGCCATCCACTGGCAGATTTCTTCGATGAACAGCGGGACGCCTCCGGTCACGCGTTCCACCACGTCGAGCAATTCCGGGGAAGTTGAAGGCTTGCCTTGCGGCCACATGGCCGCGATCGCCAGCCGCGTTTGCTCGCGGTTGAGCGGCTTTAGCGAGATATGCCTTGGATTCGATGCTGCCAGCCAGCTCCCGGATTCAGGGCGCGTGGTCGCGATGACAAGCGCCCGGAAGTGACGGGCCGACTGTGCAAGCTCAGCCAACAATTGTCTAGACGTCAGGTCGATCCAATGGATGTCCTCGACCACCAGGACGATCGGTCCGCTGGCGCACAGGGCTTCGAGCGAGTGGCGAACCGCCCAATTGGCTTTCGCGCGCATCGCCTCGGCGTCGATTTCCTTAAGCATCGGATCGGCTCCCGCAGCGCCGAGCAGGAACGAGAAGACGTCTATGATTTCAGGATCGCGGACGTCATGATCGCGGAATACTTCTGCCACAGCGGCAGCGCTCAGCTGTCCTTCGTTGCCGGCGAAATCGCCGCGTACGTTCTGTAGCAGCGGATGCAGCGCCGAGCGCAAGCCGCCGGGCGTGCACTGGAAGAGCAGCAGTTTCGCGCGCTGGTGACGCGTGCGCCGGCGCACTTCGTGAAGAATGCGCGACTTGCCGATCCCGGCCTCGCCCTCGATCACCACCACGCCGCCGTTTCCTGCAACGGCGCTGTCCCATGCTTCGGCGATCGTGGCAAGTTCGGCCTCGCGATCGACGAGCGGACTGCTCAGCCGCCCGAAGGCGAAGAAGCGGTCGACCTCGCGCTTGTGACTCAGCGCGCGCCAGACCAGCTCCGGCTCGGCAAAACCCTTGATCGTATGGCTGCCCCTAAAGCTGAACACATGCGACCGTCGCGCCAGGTTGCGTGTCGCCTCCGAGACTAACACCGTATCCGGCTGCGCGATGGCCTGGAGCCGCGTGGCCATCGCGAAGGCAGGGCCGGTGACATTGTCACGACCGGTCTCGGCGTCACCCTTCTGGATCAGGGTCATCGATGTCGCGATTCCGACCCGGACATGCAAATCGGCGCGGCCTTGGTTCGAACCGACGCGCCTGCAGGCGTCGATGATTTCGAGCCCGGCCCGGATCGCCAGCGATGCCGCATCCTTGGCGTCTATTTCGGCAGGAAACAAAGCAACGCCGCCATCGCCGACCTCGACCTCTACGGCACCCGAGCACGACGCGACCGCCTGTCTCGCCGCCCGCTGGAAGGCTGATATCAGTTCCTCGAACTCTTCGATGTCCAGGATGCCAAGAAGGTCGGTCGATCCGACCAGGTCGTAGCAGAGCGCGGTCAGGATCCGGCGCTCATGCCGGGCTTCCGACGCATTGTTGCCGTTGCCGCCCAGAAAACCTGTTGCCACCGACGCCGCCGGCAACGCGACCGGACTCTTCTCCGACATGCTGGGATTTCCTCGCCGAGCACAGTGACGGCAATATTAGCAAAGTGCGATGCTGTTCACAAAACACTTGATCGGTGGGCAGGGCAGGAAAAAGCCGATGCTGGGATCATTATGGAGAGAAATGCTCACGGCGCAAACTCCCCATGGCGTTGACACCAACTGTGACCGCTTTTGGCGGGCGGCCGGGATGACTTCGATGACCGAGATGAGGCGCGAAGCGGCCGTTCCCATACGTTGCCGCAATGCAACAAGGCCCCTCGGGGCCTTGCGCATCACCTCAATAGACGCGCTCTGCCCGCCCCTCACTTCCCCATCAGCTGCTTGGCATTCTCGGCCGTGATCGCGGTGGTCTCCACCGTCACCGTCTTGTCCACCTCGGTCGCGCAATCGAGCAGGATCTTTTTCGACATCTCGATCGCTTCCTTGGCGCCCGTCGGGTAGGTGAAGGTTGCGACCCAGTCGCCCTTGGCCACCGCCTCGATGCCGCCAGCCGGGCCCGGCAGGCCGTCTGTGCCGATGATCTTGACGTCCTTGCCCGCCCCCTTGGCGGCGAGCAGCGCGCCGGCGGCCATCATGTCGTTGGAGGCGTAGAGCACCTTGATGTCGGGGTGCGCCTGCAGCATGGCGGCGAAGGCGACTTGCGCCTTGTCCGGCACCCAGTCGGCGGCCTGCTCGGCGACGATCTGGACCTTCGGGTTGCCTTTCACGCCTTCCTTGAAGCCGTTGAGGCGCTCCACCGCCGGCGTCGAGCTCGGCAGGCCTTGCAGCACCGCCGCCTCGCCGCCATCGGGCAGCAGCGTCTTGGCGGTGTACTTTCCGGCTTCCTCGGCGATCTTGAAATTGTCGCCGCCGATGAAGGCGGTGTAGTCCTTGCCGGGGTCGCCGACCGTCTTGCGGTCAAGCTCGATGACCGGGATGCCGGCATCCATGGCGCGCTTCACCGCCGGCGTCAGCGGTGCGGCCTCGAAGGGCGAGATCAAAAGGATATCGACCTTCTGGGTGATGAAATTGTCGACCTGCGAGGTCTGCGTGTTGACGTTGCCGGCGCCGTCGGCGATCTGCAGCGTGAAGCCGGGCACTTCCTTGGCCGCCGCCTCAAGCTCGTCATTGACGTGCTGGCGGTAGGGCTCGGCATTGTTGGCCTGCGAAAAGCCGATGACGAACTGGCCGTCCTTGGCGCAGGCTTTCACCAGCGGCTCGGCGGCGTAAGCGGAGCCTGCAATGCACAGGCCAGCGCCTGCCAGCAGGACGGCCTTGAGGGTCGATCCTCTTAGTGTCGTTTTCATAACTCACTCTCCTCCTCGTCTGGCCGGGGGGCCAGACCTTGGTTTGACGTTCACGTGTTGCCGTCTCCTCCTTGTTTGTTGGTGCATGTCGTCATCGCAAAACCTCTTGCGCGACATGCACTAACGACCCAACCCCTCGCGGCGGCGAACGAGGGATTGAAGCACTGCCGCCAGCACGATGATCGCGGCGGTCGCGAGCAGCTGCATGGCGGGCGTGATGTTGTTGAGCTGCAGGATGTTGGCGAGCGCGCCAAGCATGATGGTTCCGGCGACGGTGCCGACCATCGAGCCGGCGCCGCCGAACAGGCTGGTACCGCCGATGACCACGGCGGCGATGGCCGTCAGCTCATAGCCCATGCCGTCATTGGCGCTGCCGAAATTGAACTGGCCGGCATGGACGATGCCTGCGAGTGCAGCGGCAAAGCCGGTGATGGCATAGACCGATATCTTCACCATCGAGACCGGCACGCCGGATATGCGCGCGGCGCGCTCATTGCCGCCGACGGCAAAAACATAGCGGCCGAAGCGCGTGGTGTTGAGCACGATGGTGGCGATCGCGGCAAAGACGACGAACACAAGCGTTGCCACCGGCACGGTGTTGTTGAACAGCCGCTCGCCCAGCACGGCGAACACCGGCGGCGCCAAGCCCGGCCCTTCGCCGTAGGAAATGTTGATGTACTGGTTGCCGGAGACGACCAGCGCCAGCCCGCGCGCGGCCTGCAGGCCAGCCAGCGTGACGATGAACGGCTCCAGCCGGAAGCGCGTCGAGATGGTGCCCTGGATGGCGCCGAAGACGATGCCCAAAGCGAGCACGGCGAGGATGGTGGGGATCAGGCCGAAGCCGCCGGAGATCATCATCGATGCGGTGACGACGCTGGACAGGCCAAGCACCGCGCCGACGGAGAGGTCGATGCCGGCGGTGATGATGACGAAGGTCATGCCGATGGCGATGATGCCGGTCTCCGACACCGCGCGCACGATGTTGGCGATGTTGTCGGGGTTGAGGAACAGGATCTCGCCGTGGCGGCGCGGCGAGAAGATGATGCCGCCGATCGCCACCAGCACCAGGCCGATCAGGCTCTGGAAGCGCACGATCAGCGCCAGCGGGTCGCGATGCTTTTGCGCTGCTGCTGTGACTGGGCTTGCTGCCACGGAAATCTTCTCGTCAGACATCAGGCCTCCCTGCCGTTAGCCGCGGCAAGCACCGTGTGCTCGTCGACGCCGCCCAAAAATTCCGCCACATTGCGCCCCTGGCGCAGCACCACGATGCGGTCGCACAGACCGATCAGCTCCGGCATCTCGCTGGACGCCACCAGAATGCCCAGCCCTTGCGCGGCGAGTGCCCTGAGCCGCTGGTAGATCTCGCCCTTGGCGCCGACATCGACGCCGCGTGTCGGCTCGTCGAGAAGCAACAGGCGCGGGTTGCCGAGGATTTCCTTGGCCAGCACCACCTTCTGCTGGTTGCCGCCCGAGAGCGCGCCGACGGCGATATCGGGGTTCTTCGGCCGGATATCGAACTGACCGAAGGATTCCTTCACCGCCTCGGCCTGGCGGCGCGGCGAGACCAGCCAGTTCGGCGAGATTCGGGATATGACCGACATCACCAGATTGAGGCCGACGGCCATGCGCAGCATCAGGCCCGAGCCCCGGCGGTCGTCGGTGACGAAGGCGATGCCGGCGTGGCGGGCAGCGCTGATCGAATCCAGTTTCACCGGCTTGCCGCCGACAGCGACCTCGCCCTCCCAGCGGCCGGACAGGCCGGTGCCGTAGAGCGCGGACAACAGTTCGGTGCGCCCTGCCCCCATAATGCCGGCCAGGCCGACGATCTCGCCTTCATGGACATCGAGCGAAACGCCTTGCGGCGCCTGCCAGCCGGCGCTGTCGCGGGCGAGCTTGAAGCTGGCGTTCCTCAGGCTGAGCAGCGGCTTGCCCGCGGCCTTGGCGCGTTGCGGATAGAGTTCGTCCAGCGGACGTCCGACCAGCAGCCTGACCAGCTCGGCCTGCGGCGCGTGCGGCTCGGTGATGCCGGCGACACGGCCGTCGCGCATTACCGTCACCCGGTCGGCAATGCCGGGCACTTCCTCCAGCCGGTGCGAGATGTAGACGATGCCGACGCCGGTGGCGGCGAGCTTGCGCATGATATCGAACAGCCGCTCGACTTCGCCGACGGTGAGTGCGGCCGTCGGCTCGTCCATGATCAGCACGCGGGAGGCGTAAGACAGCGCCTTGACGATCGCCACCACCTGGCGCTGGCCGATCGACAGATCCGCCACCATGGCGGCCGGATCGATGGCGATCTCGATGGCTTCCAGCCGCTTCTTGGCCTCGCGGCGCATTGCCGGCACGTCGAGGAAGCCGCCCGGACGCATCAGTTCGCGGCCGAGGAACAGATTGGCGGCGACATCCAGCGACGGCACCAGGTCGAGCTCCTGGAAGATGGTGGCGATGCCGGCCGCTTGGGCCTCACGCGGGTTGTTGAAACGCACGGGTTTGCCGTCGATCTCGATCGTGCCTTCGTCCGGCGTGTAGACGCCCGACAACAGGTTCATCAGGGTCGACTTGCCGGCGCCGTTCTCGCCGAGCAGCGCGTGGATCTCGCCCGCCTTGAGGTCGAAGTCGACGCCGCGCAGCGCCTGCACGCCGCCGAAGCGTTTGACGGCGCCGGTCATCACCAGCAGCGGCGCGGTCATGTTAGCCTCGTGTGGGTCGGCCTCCCGCAGGAGGCGCGCGCCCGCAGCGTCGCCTGCAGCCGCACCGAACGCGGCGCGGAACCGGTCGCCGCGATGCGGGCGCTGAGCAGGGCCGCGGCCTGCCTGCCTATCTCGGTGCAGGGCTGCGCGACCAGCGTCAGGCGCGGTTCGAAACAATCGGCCCATTCGAAATCGTCGAAGCCGGCCAGCGACAGATCGCCCGGAATGGTGAGGCCTTTTTCGCGGATGGCGCGGACGGCTCCGATCGTCGTCATGTTGTTGCCGGTGACCAGTGCGGTTGGTGGCGACGGCAGCGACAGGATGGCGTGGGTGGATGCGGTCGCCGCCGCCGTGTCGACATTCTCGGCCGAGAGATAGCGCGGCACGCTTTCAAGTCCATTGGCGGCGAGCGAAGCCTGGAACGCCTCGATGCGCTCGCGCGTCGTCGTCAGGCCGGGCTGTCCGGCGATATAGCCGATGCGCTTGTGGCCGAAGGAGGCGACATGGTCGATCAGCGCGCGCATCGACGTTTCGTTCTCGACGCCGATCTGGTCGAAGCGCTGGTCGGCGAAACGGTCGATCAGAACGCATGGCATCTTCTTGTCGGCGAGGTAATCGATGGCGCGCTGCGGCGAGCCCGACGGGGCCAGGATGACGCCGTCGACGCGGCGCTGATGGAAAGCGCGCACCACCTGCAGTTCGCGGTCGGGATCTTCCTGGGTGTCCGACAGGAAGACCATCAGCCCGAGCCGCGCGCATTCGGCCTCGACCGCGCAGATGATGTCGGTGAAATAAGGGTTGGAGATCGCCGAGATCGCCAGGCCGACGCTGTTGGTGGTCGAGGCCTTCAGCGAGCGCGCCAGCTCGTTAGGCTGGTAGCCCATGGCGGCAATGGCGTCGTTGATCAGCCTCGCCTTTTCCAGCGAAACGAAGCGCGTGTTGTTGACGACATGCGAGACGGTCGACACCGACACACCGGCGCGCCGCGCCACTTCAGCCATTGTCGGCAAGACATATCAGCGCCTGCAAGCGCTCCTCCCTAGTATGCGTTTCCCATCCGCTCTGATGGCGGATTTCAAGGGAGCTTAGGGTGATCGAAACGTTTGCGCAATCGATTCGATCCAAATTTTTAGCGGGGCTTATCTCCCCCCTCGAGGGGGAGATGTCGCCGAAGGCGACAGAGGGGGTCGGTTCGACTAGGCTCGGCCTCCTGCGGCAGATGGAGGTTGGCGCTTCACGCGATGCGACCCCCTCTGGCCTGCCGGCCATCTCCCCCTCAAGGGGGGAGATTCGCAGTTTCACCGAACTCCGCCACCAGCCCCTCATACGCCTCAAAGGCCGGCAGCGCCTCGTAACTGTGCACCGCGGGCGTCGTCGCCCAGGGGAGTTTCTCGCTGGTCCATGTCTCGATGAACGGCGTGAACCAGCCAGGCTCGTCGAGCATGGTCGGACGCAGATTGACGAACCAGTCGAGCCCTTCGGGGCGCGTGAACATCCAGCTCATGCAATGTGGGCAGAAGTAATGACGCGAGGCGCCGTGCAGTCCGCCGATCACCGGCTCGCCTTGCATGATCTCGAACCCGTCCGAGGGAATGGCGGCGCTCAGCGAATAGGCGCTGGCCGACATGCGCTGGCAGCCGATGCAATGGCAAGCCATGGTCAAAAGCGGTTTTGCGGAAATCTTGAGCCGCACACGTCCGCAGCGGCATCCGCCTTCGGCCGGCAATTTCAGGGTTGGCACGGCGGTCTCCCACTCTTCGAAGCGCCGGCGCTTCAGTCGCCGGTCAGCGCCTTCGTCGTCACCAGCGTGACGCCGGCATCGGTGAAGTCCGCATTGTACCGGGCGATGATCTCGGTCGCGGTTTCGCCTTCAGTGTCCAGCGTCGAGTGCGCATCGGAAACGACAGTGACGCCGAAGCCTTCGGCCAGGGCGCCCTCAACGGTGCCGGCGATGCAGAAATCGGTTTGCGCTCCGGCAAGCACGACTTCGCCGACCCCTTGCCCGGCCACCCAGGCGCCAAGCTCGGCATTCGAGAATGCGTTGCGGACGGTCTTGGAGAATGTCGGCTCGTCCTTGGCCTGGCCGAGTTCCGGCCATACCGGCCAACCCGGCTCGCCCGGCGCCAGCGGATCGCCGGCCGGCCCGTCATGCCGCACGAACGCGATTTTTCGCCCGCTGCGCCGTGCCCAGTCGATCAATGAGCGGGTACGCTCGGCTATGCCCGGCGCATCATGGATCGGCGGCTCGACGCGCCCGTCGAACATGTTGGTCTGGAGATCGATGACGATGAGGGGAGCGAGGTTTGGCATGGCGAGAAGATAACGCGGGCGATGGGAGGGTCAAGACGGCGAAGCTGCTGATCTCCCCCTTGGGGAGATTACATGTACCTCACCCGATTCCACCCGCGACCACGTAAGCACCAGCCGTGCGTCCATCCTCCAGCCGTATGACGGCCGTAACGATCGAGCCGTAAGCGCCTCGCCACACACTGTGCATTCTTTCGTGCTCGCCGGCGGGCACCAGGATGCGACCGTGAAAGCTTGTGCCGCTGCGCCGCAGAGCGACCGGTTCGCCATTGACGTGAACCTTGACGCCAGCGGTCTCCGCATCGAGTTCAACCGTCACGGCGATCTCGGCCTGGTCTCCTCGCCGCGTCGTCTCGGCAACAAGCGTAAGCCTCGGCGCCGGCGCATCGCTGGCCCGCAATCCACCAGGCCGCCCCGCAAACACATCGTCCGGCAATTCCGGCGTGCGCGGCGGGCTGGTGCGGCGTTGGGTGGCGCGCTCGTAATCGCCGGCGAGCCGCAGCAACTCCGCATCATCATAGGCCTTGCCCGCAAAGGTCAGCCCGACCGGCATGCCGATATCGGCCATCGTTCCCATAGGCACGGTGACGGTCGGAATGCCGAGATGACGCCACACCAGATTGCCGTTGGCAACCCAGGTGCCGTTGCGCCAGGCGATTGCTGCAGAGGTCTCGTTGACGTCGGCATCGGCCGGGCCGACATCGGCGACCGCCGGCAGCACGACGGCGTCGAGCCGGTTCGCGTCCAGCCAGTCCTCGAAGTCGATGCGCCGCGTCGCCTCCAATCCCTTCAGACCTTCCGCCAGCGTTGGGATATCCAGCAATGGCATCACGCCCTGCTTGACGCTCGTGACGTAGTCGGCCAGATCGAAACCGTCGTCGCCATAGCGGTCCGGCAGCGCGCCCGGCGGCTGCGGGAAAATCGTTGGGCCGTCGACCGCAGCCAGGTCGGGGACCACCGGATCGGCATTTGCGCGCAGGAAATCGTCCCAGCCCCAGATGCAGAGATCCCAGATTTCGCGCTCTGCAAAGGCTTCCGGCACCAGCCCGCGTTCGACCATGGTTTTTGTGCCCGGACGGTCGCGCTCATAGTTCGAGACGACGGGGAAATCGACCTCGACCACCTCCGCGCCGAGCTTTTCCAGGTCACGCGCCGCCTGCCGCCAGAGGTCGAGCACCGGGGCGCGGGTCTCGATGGGTTTGGGCGCGCCGCCGTCGCGGCCGATATACATTTTCGGCACGCCGAGGCGTTTGCCTTTTAACGAGCCCTCCAAGGCGAGTGTAGTGTAGCTTGGCGGCCTGAGATCAGCGCTTTTCGCGATCGACACCCAGGGCTGCGCGCGCCAGAAATCGCCGCGCGTCTCGGTATCGTCGGCGACGATCACGTCGAGCAGCTCCAGCATGTCGGCAATGCCGCGCGTGTGCGGCACCACCACATCCATGGTCGGCACCAGCGGCCAGTTGCCCCTGACCGAAATGACGCCGCGCGACGGCGTGTAGGCGACAAGTGCATTGTTGGACGCCGGCGCGCGGCCGGAAGACCATGTTTCCTCGCCCAGCCCGAAGGCGGCGAAGCTGGCGGCGGTGGCCGTGCCCGAGCCGTTGGACGAGCCGGAAGCGAAGGCGGCGGTCAAATAGTCGGCATTGTAGGGGCTCTCGGCGCGGCCATAGACGCCACGCTGCATGCCGCCATTGGCCATAGGCGGCATGTTGGTCAGCCCGATCAGCACAGCACCACCGGCCCTCAGCCTGGCAATGGTGAAAGCGTCCTCGTTGGCGACGAGATGCTCGAAGGCGGGCGAGCCGGCGGCCACCGTCAGGCCCTTCACCTTATAGCTGTCCTTGGCGGTGTAGGGGATGCCGTCGAGCGGCCCGAGCGCAGCACCATTGCGGCGGCGCAGGTCGGACGCCGCCGCCTCCTCGAACATTGCCGGGTTAAGCACCGGCACGGCATTGAGCGCAATGCCATGGCGGTCGTAGTGCGCGATGCGCCTGAAATACGCGCCGGCCAGCTCGACGCTGGTGACGGTACCGTCTTCCAACGCGCGCCGCAGATCGGCAATCGAGGCTTCGACGATGTGGAGGGGCATGGGATTCTCGAGATGCAGCGGCAAATGAGTCTTCGCATCGTGCGATACGAGTGTCACGCCTCAAACGGAAGGCGTGACGGCGACGCTTATGCACTCGGCTCACAGCATCTTGCTGTCGAGCTGGCCGTTTTCCTTCATCAGGTCGAGATAGGTCTTGGCGCCGGAACTGCCGTGGCCTGCCGCCTTGAAGAACCATTTGGCGGCTTCCTTGTAGTTTGGTTTCCCATCGACGCCGCGGTAGTAGAGCGAGCCCAGACTGAACTCGGCATCGACGCTGCCGGCCTTTGCGGCTTCCAGCCACCAGGACTCGGCAGCCTTGTCGTCTCTGGCAATGCCCACGCCGTTGGCCGAGGCATACGCTAAGGCTAGCTGGGCATCGACATTTCCCTGCCGCGCCGCCTTGAGCCACCAGCCCGCCGCATCCGCACTGCTTTGCGCAACGCCAACACCCTCGGAATAGGCTGTGCCGAGCGCTTTCTGCGCGAATGCATTGCTCTGGTCGGCGGCTTTGCGCCAGAGCCTTGCCGCCTGAACGGGGTCCTTCGTTACTCCTAGACCATCCCAATACAGTCCACCGAGAGCGAACTGCGCAAGGTCATTGTCCTTGTCGGCAGCCTTGCTCAGCCACTCGAATGCCTGCCTTTCATCCTTCCCGACGCCCTGCCCGTCCCGATACACGACCCCGACATTATACTGCGCTACCACATGGCCTTGGACAGCAGCCTTCATCCACCATCGGAAGGCCAGATCATTGTCTTGCGCAACGCCGCGGCCCTGGCTGTAGAGGATACCAAGCATATATTGAGCGTCGGCGTTTCGCCCGTCGGACGCCTTTTGCGCCCAAGTCGCGGCCAACGCATCGTCCCGTCCCACGCCTTCGCCCAGCGAATACGCCCGGGCCAGATTGGCACCGGCTTCGGCATTCCCCGCTTCCGCGGCCTTGCGCCACCAATAGACCGCCTGCTCGGCGCTCTTCTCGACGCCTTGGCCCATCGAATAATATCCGCCCAGATTCGACTGGGCGAACACAAAGCCCTGATTGGCGGCTTTGCTCATCCACGCAAACGCCTGGCCGTCGTCCCTAGGGGTACCTTTTCCCTGGCCATAAGCGGCCGCCACCGCGTATTGCGCTTCTGTCAGACCGGTGGTTGCGGCCTTCATCCACCACCCGAACGCAAGGCGGTCATCCTGCTCAACGCCGTGGCCCCGCGAGTACAAAGTGCCCAGCAAAGCCTGGGCATTCGGCTCACCCAGATCGGCTGCCTTTTTCACCCACACTATGGCGGCCTGATCATCCTTCTTGACGCCTTGGTTAAGATAGTAGGCGCGTCCGAGACAGAAAGCGGCCTCCAGGCTTCCTTGGTCAGCCGCCTTGCGCCACCATGAGGCAGCCTGCTCGAAGCTTTGCGTAACACCCCGACCCTGCGCATACAGGACGCCGAGGGCGTACTGAGCGTTCGCATTGCCCTTGTCGGCTGACTGCCTGGAAAACTTCAACGCCAGTTGATCGTTTCTTTCGACCCCTTGGCCATTTAAATAGACTTGGCCGAGAGAATATTCAGCCTCCCCGCTCCCCTGATCGGCCGCCTTGCGCCACCAATAGAGCGCCTGCTCGTAACTTTGCGCGACCCCTTGGCCCTGCCAGTACAACACGCCGAGCTGGTACTGCCCATTCATGTTGTCTTTATCGGCGGCCTTTCGTGAGAAACTCTCGGCAAGCCGACTGTCCTTTTCAACGCCCCTGCCCATAAGGTAGGCCTGACCCAGTGCTGCTATGGCTTCCGCATTGCCGCCATCGGCGGATTTCTTCCACCAATACACCGCTTGGCTGTCGTTCTGAGCCACGCCCTCACCGCGCCAGTACAGCGCACCAAGCTGGCCTTTTGCGTCAACATTGCCAGCGTCCGCCATGATCTTCATTTGACGGAATACCTCGGCATAATCCTTTGCCTGGAGAGCCGCTGCACCCTTTTGTGCCGCTGACCACTGCACATAGTAATTTCGGCCAGGCCCGAGCAGCACAAAAGCCAGCAACACCAGAACGACGGTAAGGACCCCTCGGCGACGCGACGTGGGCGGGCTGTAGACAGGTGTATCCACTTTGGGCGCCCAGTCGTTGTTGCTCACCGTCCCCAATCCATTTGCAGCCACCAGTAATCCATAGCGCAAGCCAGGCTGTTCTGGAATATCCAAAGCATTTGATGTCGCTACTGCGGTGCGCCGGCGAACAGGATTTCGCCATCGCCGCCAGCCGCCGGCCAATCCCTGATGGTCCGATCGTCGCCGCCGGTGACCAGTGTGCCGTCGGTGGCGAAGGCAACGGCGTAGATCGGGCCGGTGCGGCTGTCGAACATGGCGATCTGGTCTCCAGTGCCGAGATCCCACAGCCGCGCCGTGCCGTCGAGCGAGCCGGAGGCCAGGCGCTTGCCGTCGGCCGACAGCGCCAGCGTATAGACGGTGCCTTCGTGGCCCTCGAAGCGGCGCAATTCCCTAAACGTGTCGAGGTCCCAGAGCTTGATCGTGTAGTCGCCGCTGCCGGTGACGACATGATGGCCGTCGGCGGTGAAGACGGCGCCGTAGGTGCCCTGCTCGTGGCCGTGCCAGCTTCGCAATTGCTTGCCGCTTTCGACGTCCCAGAATTTCAGCGTGCCGTCGATGGAGCCGCTCAGCGCGCGCGTGCCGTCGGGCGAGATTGCGACCGTGCTGATCGGCCAGTCATGTCCGGTCATCACATGCAGCACCGATTTGTTGACGAGATCCCAGACGATGACGTTGCCGGTGTCGTGGCCACTGACGGCGCGCTTGCCGTCCGGGCTGATCGCCAGCTTACGCACGCCGCCATTCGCGCCCGACGAGAAGACATGCAGCACCGCGCCGTCGGCAAGCTTTCGCAGCACGATCTCGCCATCGTCGCCGGCGGTCAGCGCGGTTGCGCCGTCGGGCATGAACAGCGCCGTGCGCGCCATGTCCTTGTGTTCACCAAGGTTGCGGATCAGCCGCTTGCCGGCGATGTCCCAGAGCTTGATCATATGGTCGGTGCTGGCGCTCATGACGTCGCGGCCATCGGCCGAGACGGCGAGCCAGACGACGGCGTCGCGGTGGCCGTCGGGCTCGGTCGGCAGCGCCGGCGGAGGCGGCGGCAACGGCGCGACGGTTTGCGGTGGCGTGGCCGGAGCCGGCGGTGGAGCAGTCTCCGGTGGCGGTGTCGCCGGAGCGAGTGCGACTTGTGGCGGCTGAGGGGGAGCAGCCGGAGGCGTAGGCTGCGCCGGCTCGGGCGGTTTGGCTGCCTGCACCGGCGGAGTTGGCTCGGGCGGCATGGTGACCTGCGGCGAACTCGGCGGGGCCGGTGGCGTCGCCAGGTCCGGCGGGACACCGTCGATGCCCTGGTCCTTCGGCTCGGCTTTGGGTTCGTTCGGGGCGGCCACCTCAGCGCCCGGGCCGGCGTCACGCGCCCAAGGGAAGTGGTCGGCCAGCAGCGCCAACACGGCGAGCACCGGCAACATGAGGAAGGCGCGCCGCCAGCCCGGGCGACCCTTGGATTCCATCTCGGCGTCGCGGCCAAAAAGCGGCGTTCCAGCAGGCTGGCTTCGCCGACCCGGCAGCAGTCCGGCCCAGAACAACAGGGCGCCAAGCAGGCAAAGCCCGCCGACGGTCAGGAACACCACCGGTCGCAGCGTGGCTGGGCCGTGCAGCATGTGGTCGATCCCGCTCCAGCTGAAATCTCTGTCGCCGAGCAGCAGATACGCCCGCACCAGACAAGCCAAAGCGGCCGCCAGCAGCGGAAGCGCAAACAGCCTTTCGGCCAACCTGTCCATCGGACTCCCCCTCCGGTGCCGCACCTTGCTCATCATGCGGCCGCCGCAGCGAAACAAATAGCGCAAAACTGCGCCCACGAAAGTGGGCGCGATCACGCAGCCAAATTCACTTCAATTCGACCCATACCGGCGCGTGGTCGCTGGCGCCGTCCTCACCTCTGACATCGCGGTCGATGCCGGCAGCAGTGAGGCGGCGCGCCAGTTTCTTCGACAGCAAGATGTGGTCGAGCCGCAGCCCGGCATCGCGCGGCCAGCGGTTGCGGCGGTAGTCCCAGAATGTGTAGAGCGTTTCCTTCGGATGCTGCTTGCGCAGCGCATCGGTCCAGCCCTGCTCGAGCAGACGCTGGAATGACGCCCGGCTTTCCGGCTGCACCAGCGCGTTGTCGTCATAGGAGCGGGTGGCGTAGATGTCGCGCGGCTCGGGCACGATGTTGTAGTCGCCGACCAGCGCCACCGGCAGGCCGGTGTCGAACAGTTCTGCGGCATGCGCCTCCAGCCGCGCGTGCCACGCCAGCTTGTACTGGAATTTCGGCCCCGGCTGCGGGTTACCGTTGGGCGCGTAGAGACAGGCGATGACGACGCCCGACACCGCCGCCTCGATGTAGCGGCTCTGCTTGTCGGCGGTATCGCCGGGCAGTTCGTCACGGGTCAGCACCGGCTCGGCTCCTCGCGCCAGTATGGCTACGCCGTTCCAGGTCGGCTCGCCCTTCCACACCGCGCCATAGCCGGCGTCGGCCAGTGCCGTGCGCGGAAACTGCAGGTCGCGCGCCTTCAGCTCCTGCAGGCAGACGACATCGGGCTTGGCTGCCGCCAGCCACGCCAGCAGGTTTTGCAGCCGGCTGTTGACGTTGTTGATATTGAAGGTGGCGATTTTCATTTGGCGATCAGGAAACGATCCGCCCTGTCCACGCCTTCACCGTCCCGGCCAGCGTCTTCAAATGATCGGCGGTCGAAAACCCCGACACGCTCTTGCGCGGCTTCAGGTCGTGGTCGCCATCCTCCAGCCAGATCACCTCGATGGCTTTGGAAAGGCCGTAGGTCGCGACCTCTTCTTTCGTGCCGAACTCGTCGCGGGTGCCCTGGAAGATCAGCGTCGGCGTCTTGAGGTCGGCGAGATGTTTTGTCCTGAGTTGCTCGGGCTTGGCCGGCGGATGAAAGGGATAGCCGAGGCAGATGAGGCCCGAAATCTCGCCCTTGGCGAACATCTCGTCGGCGACCATCGAGGCGACGCGCCCGCCCATCGACTTGCCGCCGATGATGAGCGGACCAGCGACGCCCCTCGCCCTCAGATCGGCGATGGCCTTGATGTATTCCGGGTCGACCGTCTCGGCGCGCGGTGGCGGCTTGCGCTGGCCATAGCGGCGGGCCGCCATATAGTGAAATTCGAAGCGCGCGACCTGGAAGCCGGCGGTGGCGAGCGCCTTGGCGGTGTCGGTCATCGAGGGGGAATCCATAGACGCGCCGGCGCCGTGGGCCAACACGATGGTGACCGGGGCTGTGTCAAAGCCGTCGAAGAGGAAGCTAGTGGGCATCAGGCTGCGGGACCCCGATATAGTGGTAGGTGGTTTTGGAACCGTGAACTTCCTTACGCCACTGCTCCGGATGCAGGGTAACATGGGTGAAAATGGCTGCAAAAAACCCCACGAGCACGATGAAGAATGGCCGGCCGAAGCAAACGCGCTGCTTGTTCGACATACGGTCCTCGGGGCGCTGGGGAAATGGCCAAGTTCTGCGGTTGTAATATGTGGCCCAATTGATTTTGCTGTCTTCGAAAAAATTCCAGCCATTGCTCCAGTAGAAGAGCAGCTCGCGGGCCTCCTGCACCGCCAAAACGATGAAGCACGCGGTTAATCCCATACTCGAAATCTGAACAAGATTATCCACGGCAGCCTCACCCCGCCGTCCGCGCCAGCTGCAGATCGACGAACTGTATCCCCTTTTGCGCAGTGCGCGCCCATTCGCTGTCAGCATCGAGTTCGAGATAGCGCACCCAGTGGCGGCGGGCTTCGGTCAGATTGCCGGCGTCGAACTCCAGCCGGGCAAGGTTGAACACCGGATCGGCGTAGCTCTTGTCGAGCGCGATGGCCTTGACCAGATGCCGGCGCGCCGAGGCGATCTTGCCTTCGTCGCTCATCAGCCCGGCGAGGTTGAACCAGGCCTCGACGAACGCCGGATCGAGCTTGATCGCTCTTGCATAGTCATGCGCCGCGTCGGCCACGCGACCGGCGCCACGCAAGCAATTGGCGCGGTTGAACGCGGCGATGGCGTCGCTCGGATCGATGCTGAGGCAGCGTTGGTAGAGCGCCGCGGCATCGTCGTGCCGGCCCTCCTCTTCCGCGCTTTCAGCCTCGGCGAACAATTCTTCCAGCGTGTCGTCGCCGGCTGCGCTTGCGCTGCCGAGATCGAACAGCAGCTGGCCGTCGAGTTCGCTCTGGCCATCCTCGAGATAGATCTGATCGGGCCGGCCACGCTGCGAGCCGACATTGAGCGATTTGGCGGTGAGCGAAGCGACCGGACCGGAGCGATGCACGGAGCGCGCGATCGCGCCCCAGGATGCACCGCCGGCGACCAGCCCGGCATATTTGCGGGCAAGGATCAGATCGCGGAACGAGTAGGGTTCACAATCGTGCTCGAAGGCGTCGAACAGGCTGAGCAGGTCGAGGTCGGCACCGGACAGTCTGGACTGGTCGACGAGAGACTGCCTGGACAGCGAAGACGCCTCCGGCGCCTTCATCAGACCAAGCAGGCGCAGGAAGCCATTTTCGCTAAGGAGTGTTCGGCCAGCGGAGCCCTCGGCTGCAACCCGGCGCTCGATCTCGGCATCGCCGCCCTTCGCCGTGCCGGCCTTGGCGATCAGCGTTCGGCCGAACACAACATGGCTGGTGCGCCTGGTGACGCCGCGCCGCAACTGGCCGTGCTGACGCTCCACCTCACGGGCCGCGAGCCGCAGCGGAAATGCCGCCAGCGCGCCGATGGCGCCGAAGACGGCGCCCGGGATTATACCGGTCGGCGCCGTCACCCCTTGCTCTTGCCGACGGCCTTGAGCAGATTGGCCTTCAACGGGTTTTCCTTGGCCGCACCCGCCTTACCCTTGGCGGCAGGTTTTTCAGCGTCGTCGGCCTTGCTCTTCGACTTGGCCGGCGGCTTGGCTGATTGCGACAGGCTCGCCTTCAACGCGTCCATGAGGTTGATGACATTGCCACGCTCGGGCGCCGCCGCAATGATCGGCTTATGGCCCTTCAGTTTCTCGCGGATCATCGTCATCAGCGCGATCTCGTAGCGGTCCTCATAATTCTTCGGATCGAAGGTGGTTTCCTTCTGCTTGATCAGCGCTTCGGCCAATTGCAGCATTTCGGGATCCGGCTTGCCAGCCGGGATGTTGCCGAAATATTCAGCCGTGCCGCGCACTTCGTTCGGGTTCCTCAACGTACACACGAACATGCCGTTCTCGCGCGCGCCGATCGTCACCACGCGCTCGCGGCTGGACAGGACAAGGCGGGCAATGGCCAGCTTGCCGGATTTGCGCATTGCCTCGCGCAGCACGGCGAAGGTTTCTTCCGCCATGGCGCCATCCGGCGCCATATAGTACGGCGCATCCTGATAAATGACGTCAACCTCGTCTTCGTCGACGAAGGCCTCGATGTTCATCGTGTGATTGGATTCGATGCGCACTGCTTCGAGGTCGGCCTCATCGATGATGATGTACTGCTTGTCCTCGTATTCGTAACCCTTGACCAAGTCCGCGCGCTCGACGAGGCCGAGTTCAGGGTCGACCGGCTTCATGTTGATGCGGTTGTGGGTCTTCTTGTGCAATTGGTTGAACGATATGCGCTCGCTGGTGGTCGTTGCCGGATAGAGCCGGACCGGACAACTGACGAGGCTGAGCTTGAGGTAACCCTTCCAACTTGCCCTGGGCGCCATGATACTCTCCTACGCGGCCATGCACTGACATTTCAGACTGAGCATGATCTTAACCGAAAACCGGTTCCCACGTTTCGGGATCATGCTTACTGCAGCGCTTCGTTCCGAGGACGATTGGCACTGCGCAAATCCTACACCGGCCCCAAACATACCGGCAAATTCCTGACGAAACCTTCCAGGTGAGCTGGAGGGCACCGACGGAGGATAATTCAAATTGTCCGCATGGTCGATGGACTTGGGGAAGTAAGTCATGCCGGAGGGACAGCACCCCCCTCTGTCCTGCCGGACATCTCCCCCGCAAGTGGGGAGATTGGCAGCTTCAACCTTATCGCTCCTCTTGCAAGGTTTGCGATTGGCGAAAGCAGAGGCGACATCCGATCTCCCCCCTTGCGGGGGAGATGTCCGGCAGGACAGAGGGGGGGTGTGCCGGATCGCCAACACCTCCCGATCTACTTCCCCGAAAACAACGGCAAATCTCTTGCGAAATCCTCCATGTCCGCCCACGGATCGCCCGACGTCGCCAACAGCCCCGGCAAGGACGAATAGTTCAGATCCTGCGGCGCATCGATCGTCTCAAGGTCTGCCCAACTCACCGGCGTCGACGCCGGCAGGTTGGTGCGGGCGCGCAGCGAATAAGGCGCCGCGGAGGTGTGGCCGCGCGCGTTGCGGTGATAGTCGATGAAGATGCGGCGCTTGCGGTTTTCCTTGCCCATTGTGGTGGTGAAAGTGTCGGGCGCGGTGGCCGCCAGGTGCGTGGAGATGGCGCTGGTCGCCTGGTGCAGCTTCTTCCAGTTCTGCTTTTGCGTCACCGGCACGGTTATGTGGATGCCGCTGCCGCCGGATGTCTTGGCGAACGGCACCAGGCCGAACCGCTCCAATTCGCCCTTGATGTGGACGGCGGCCTCGACCACCTCGCGCCAGGCGATGCCCTCACCCGGATCGAGATCGAAAACGATCTGGTCGGGCTTGTCGAGGCTCAAGCGATGCGTGCCCCAGGTGTGGAACTCAACGACGCCGAACTGCGCGAGTGCCAGATAGCCTTTTGCTCCCTCGACCGACAGACAGGATTTGGTTTCACCTTCGAAGTTGGTGGCGTCAAAAGTGACCACCGACGGCGGCATGCCGGTGAAGGCGTGGCGCTGGAAGAAACAGTCCTTCGGCAGGCCCGTCGGGCAGCGCACCAGCGACACCGGGCGGCCCATAATGTGCGGCAGCATGAAATCGCCGACCAGCGCGTAATAGACGGCGATGTCGAGTTTGGTCGGTCCGGTCTTGCCGAACAGCCGCCGCTCCGGATTGGTCACCCAGATGGTTGCGAGATCGGCTTCGGCGATCAGCCGCTTGCGCTTCGGCGACACCGGCGTCGACAGGCCGACATCGCGCAAGCCCCGAAACACACCGTGGCGCAGCGAATTGTCCGCCGTGCGGTTGGCGTAGTGGATGCGGGCCGACAGCATCGGCCGCACCCATTTCATCTCGCGCATGATCTCGCGCGGCACACCCTCGGGTGCTGTCGCGCCGTCGCGCAGCGGCTGCAGCCGGGCCAGCAAGTCGCCCGCCGTCGCGGCATCGAAGCCGGTGCCAACCTTGCCGCGATAGTGCAGTTCACCATCCGCGAATTCAGCCATGCCGATTGCCGCCAGTCCTTCGGCCGCGTCGGAAACGGTGTAGCCGGCGATGATGAAATCGCCGGTCTCAAGCGCCTTGACCTTGGTCCAGCTCTTCGTGCGGCCGCTCTGGTAGATGGCGTTGGCGCGCTTGGAGACGACGCCTTCCAGTCCAAGGATCGAGGCCTGATCGTAAAGCCCCTGTCCGTCGCCTTCGACATGGTCGCTCAGCTGGATGGCGGAGTTGGCGCCCTGCCCGGCTAGCAGTTCGGCGAGCAGGGCCTTGCGGTTTGCGAGCGGCGCCTTGCGGAGGTCCCAGCCGTCGAGATGCAGCAGGTCGAAGGCATAGAAATGGAGCTTGCTGCCCGCACCCGCCGACAGCGCATCCTGCAGCAGCGCGAAACGCGAGATGCCCTTCTCGTCCAGCACCATGATCTCGCCGTCGATGATCGCCTGGCTGAGCGGTAGCCGGGAAAAGGCTTGCGGCAGGTCGCCGTAACGCTTCGTCCAGTCGATGCCGCCGCGGGTGATCAACCTGACCTCGCCATCTCCGACATGCGCCATGGTACGATAGCCGTCGAATTTTATTTCGTGCAACCAGAGTTCACCTGTGTCTTCCACTGGCCCACCCGGCGGTTTCGGCACCTGCGTGGCGAGCTGCGGCTCGATGCGCGACGGCGGATCGCCCCTGACCGCACCGGGCAACGCACCGGGTTTCAGCGCGCCGGGTTTGGGGGGCAGGCGGGCCGGCTTTTTCGGCGGCGCCACCAGCTCCTCGATGCGCTTGCCGGACTTCACGCTTTCCGGCCGCGCTTCCAGGATGTCGAGGCCGGTATCGGCGGCGAGATCGCGCTCCTTGAACAGCAGCCAGTTTTTCTTCTCGCTGTCTTCGCCGGGCTTGGGCTTCAGACGGGTCAGCATCCAGCCGCCATTCAACTTGTCGCCGGCCAGCCGGAACTTGAAGGCGCCGGTGCGCAGGCTCTTGTCGACATCGTCCATCGGTGCCCAGGTGCCGGTGTCCCAGACGATCATCGGCCCGCCGCCATATTCGCCTTCAGGAATGACGCCCTCGAAGTCGATATATTCGAGCGGATGGTCCTCGGTCTCGACGGCAAGGCGCTTGTCGGCCGGGTTGAGCGAGGGCCCGCGCGGCACCGCCCAGCTTTTCAGCACGCCGCCGACCTGCAGGCGCAAATCGTAATGGTCGGCGGTGGCGTGATGCTTGTGGACGACGAAGCGGTTGCCGTCGCCTGAAATGAGCCCGCCCGCCGGTTCCGGCGTCTTCGTAAATTCGCGCTTGGCGCGGTAGGCCTTGAGTTTTGGCGGGGTTGGCATGGGTCAGGCGGGAGCGGCGGCGGCGGACGAACCTTCCCTGCGCCGCGTTCCTGCACAGTGCTGTCCCGCCAACATTTCAGATTTCCCAGCGTGGTGCGAAGAATGTGGAGATCACGCTCAATCGTCTGAGGCGGGCGTCAGGTCTAGCTCGGCCGGGGACAGCCCTTGTTGGAGCTGGCTCAGCCGGAACTCGTCGACCCAGTAGGCCTCGCCGTCGACCAGCACGCGGGCCGAGTAGACGCCGCCGGAAAAGCTTTGCGCGGTGACGTAGACCTTGTGGCGGTCGAGCGCCTTGCGCACCGCGGCGCGCTTGGAATTCTGGCTGGTGACGGAACTGGCCATGGCTCACTCATACACAAGACCGCAAGACATGGCGGCGGCATAAGGATGCTGGAGATCGGCCGCTCTGTCAATTTTGACCGCCTGCTTCTGGCAGCGCTACGATCCGACGGCAGCAAAAAACCGCTGCGCCTCGGCAGCGGACTTTGCAATGGCGACGACAATATTCGGTTAGTGGTCCGAAGGAATTATGAGCGCGGTGACGCGAGAGCTGCTGACGCCGGTTCAGCGTCGGCTTCTCGTAGATCTTCTTCATTGGTATCCCATGGCCCCCAATGGCCGCCGGCAAAGGCGCTTGCGGCTGGGTTTTGTCAAGGGAAGCGCTGTTCTTCCGCCGAACAGCTATGGAAACTGGAGGAGCGGCCGCTATAGTTTTCCTCAGCCCCAAGGAGAACGGCAATGACCCTCAGCACCCGCAAACTCGGCAGCCAGGGGCTGCAGGTCTCGGTGATCGGCCTCGGCTGCATGGGTATGAGCCAGTCCTACGGCCCTGCCGACGAGGCGGAATCGATCGCTACCCTGCACCGAGCCATCGAACTCGGCTGTACCTTCCTCGACACGGCGGAAGTCTACGGCGCCTATGCCAATGAAGAACTGCTCGGGCGGGCGCTGAAGGGCCGGCGCGATGAGGTGACCCTTGCCACCAAATTCGGCTTCCGCATCGAAAACGGCAGACAGGTCGGCACGGAGCGTGACAGCCGGCCCGACCATATCCGCGAGGCGCTGGAGGGCTCGCTGAAGCGGATCGGCACCGACCATGTCGACCTTTATTACCAGCATCGCGTCGATCCGGCGGTGCCGATGGAAGATGTCGCCGGCACGGTCGGCCGGCTGGTTGCCGAGGGCAAGGTGCGCTTCTTCGGCCTCTCGGAAGCGGGCGCGGCGAATATCGGCCGTGCTCATGCCGTGCACCCTGTGTCGGCCCTGCAGAGCGAGTATTCGCTTTGGGAGCGCAATCTGGAGCCGGAGATCATCCCGCTGCTCAAAAAGCTCGGCATCGGCCTGGTGCCGTTCGCGCCGCTCGGCCGCGGTTTCCTCGCCGGCGACGTCAAGCGCGCCGAGGATTATCCGGAAGGCGATTTCCGCCGCGGCGACCCCCGCTACCAGGGCGCCAACTACGACGCCAATGTCGCGGCTGCGGCTGCGGTGCAGGAGGTGGCCGCGGCCAAAGGGGCAAAGCCCGCACAGATCGCGCTGGCCTGGGTGCTCGGCAAGGGCGACGGTTTCGGCATTGACATCGTGCCGATCCCGGGGACAAAGCGGCGCAAGTATCTCGAAGAAAATGTTGCTGCGGCCGCGATCACGCTCGACGCGGCCGAGATAGCTGCGCTCGACGCAGCCCTTGCGCCGGGCAAGGTCTCAGGGCCGCGCTACAATGAGCGGGTGATGACGACGATCGATCGGTAGAGGCGTCTAAGCTGCCAATCTCCCCCCTCGTGGGGGAGATGCCTGGCAAGGCAGAGGGGGGCGCGAAGGATCGCCCGCATCAAGTATTCTGCGTAGAGGTTAGCTCAAAGATGTAAGTGAAATTGGCCAATGTCGGCGGGACAGCGCCCCCCTCTGTCCTGCCGGACATCTCCCCCGCAGGGGGGAGATTAGCAGTTTCAGCCCCTCGCCTCACCTTGCGTAATCGATTTTCCTTGGCTAGCATCCCTGGGTCGGCGCCGAGCGGAGGAGACGTTGCGGTGGACCGGCTGGAGCGCCGTCGCGTCCCTTCGGGCGCTCACAGGACACTCCATTTTTGAATCGACGCAGGAAAATCCCGAGCCGCTAACGGTTTCGGGCTCCTGCATCCATGTGGAGGATATCTGATGAACAGACGCGAATTCCTGTTGTCGACCGTGGCGACCGGCGCCATGGCGCTGGCCGCGCCCATGGCCTTTGCCGCCGACAAACTGACCATATTGGGCTCGGTGCCCAATCTCGGCTTTCCGTTCTTTGTGCACATGCTGAACGAGATCAAGGCCGAGGCGCAGGCGCAAGGCGTCAACCTGACCGAGAGCGACGGCCAGAACTCGGCGCCGAAGCAGACCGCCGACATCGAGGCCGCACTCGTGCAGAAGGTCAACGCCATCGTGATTTCGCCGCTTGACGTCAACGCGCTGGCGCCGGCGATCGAGGAAGCGGTCAAGGCCGGCGTTCCGGTGGTGACGATCGACCGCCGCGTCGACGGCGTCGAGGGCATTCTCGCCCATGTCGGCGCCGACAACGTCAAGGGTGGCGAAGCCGAGGCGCAGGCCATGGTGGCGGCGTTCCCGAACGGCGCCAAGCTGTTCCATTTGCAGGGCCAGCCGGGTGCCGGGCCCGCGATCGACCGCAACAAAGGCGTCCACAATGTGCTCGATCCGCTCAAGGACAAGTACCAGATCATCTTCGAGCAGACCGCTAATTTCGCCCGCGCCGAAGCGCTGTCGGTGACCGAGGCCGGGCTTGCCGCCAACGGCAAGCCGGACGCCATCATCTGCGCCAATGACGACATGGCGCTCGGCGCGCTCGAAGCCTGTGCCGCGCGCAACTTCACCGACGTCAAGATCTACGGCTTCGACGCGCTGCCGGAAGCGCTGGTCGCCGTGCGCGACGGCAAGCTCGCCGGCACTGTCGAACAGTTCCCCGGCGAACAGTCGCGCACGGCGGTGCAGATCGCGGTCGCCTTCGCCAGGGACAAGACCGAGCCGAAGGAGAAGCTGGTGCTGTTGACGCCGATCGTCATCGGCAAGGACAATCTCGACAAGGCGGAGAGGTTGAACGAGACGAAGTGAAAGTAGGGCCCATGACGGGTGGAGGTCGCGCTCTGTCGCGCCCCCCTCTGTCCTGCCGGACATCGCCCTCACTTGGGGGGAGATTGGCCGTCACGTCTGCTTTCGCCAATCGCCAACGTTATAGAAATAGTGCTGCCGGCAAAACTGCTGATCTCCCCCCGTGTGGGGGAGATGTCCGGCAGGACAGAGGGGGGCGCCGTCCCGCTGCCTATCGCAATCCGGGAGCAATGCTTGTCCGCCGTTGAACCCACCGCATCATCGCCCCCGCTCCTTTCCGTCGAAGGCGTGACCAAGCATTTTTCCGGCGTCACCGCGCTCATCGACGTTTCGCTCGAGGTGCGGCCCAGTGAGATCCTTGGCCTGCTCGGCGAGAACGGCGCCGGCAAGTCGACGCTGTTGAAAATCCTGTCCGGCGTGATGCCGCCGTCAAGCGGCCGCATCGTCTTCGACGGCGCCGACTACGCGCCGTCCAGTCCGCAGGATGCGAAGCGGCATGGCATCGTCACCATCTATCAGGAACTGAGCCTGATCCCGACGCTGACGGTTGCGGAAAACATTTTCATCGGCCGCGCGCCGCTCGGGCCGCTCGGGCTGGTCAGCTGGCGCAGGATGGAGGACGCCTCGCGCGCGATCATCGCCCGCGTCGGTCTCGACATCGATCCGGCGACGCCGGTGTCCTCGCTGTCGGTAGCCGAACAGCAGCTGGTCGAAATCGCCCGCGCTCTGTCGCTGGAAAGCCGCCTGATCATCATGGACGAGCCGACCTCGGCGCTGACCGAGACCGAGGTGCAGAAACTGATGTCGATCATGGACAGGCTGCGCAAGGACGGTGTCGCCATCATGTTCGTCACCCACCGGCTGGAAGAAGCGTCCGCCATTTGCGACCGCATGACCGTGCTGCGGGACGGCAGGCTGGCCGGTCATCTCGACCGCGACGGCCGGCCCATCCAGATTCCGAAGATCATCGAGAAGATGGTCGGCCGCGCCGCCTCCGAACTCTACGCGCGGCCGACGCAGCGCGACGTCGCCGGCGAGGTCCGGCTCTCGGTGCGAGGCTTGCGAACGGTGCGCGATCCGCTGGCGCCGCACGCCATCGTGCTCGAAGGCGTCGACCTCGATGTGAAGGCCGGCGAAATCCTCGGCGTTGCCGGTCTCGTCGGTTCCGGCCGCACCGAGCTTGCCCGCGCCATTTTCGGCGCCGACCGCATCGCGGCGGGTAACATCACGCTGGACGGCAAGCCGATCGCCCCGGCCTCCCCCGCCGACGCCATCAAACTCGGCATCGGGCTGGTGCCGGAAGACCGCAAGCACCAGGCGATTTTTGCAGCACTTGGCATTCTCAACAATTTCTCCATCGCCTCGCTCGGCCGCTACAGCAATGGCGCCGGCTTCATGGCCGAACGGCGCGAGCGCGAGGCGCTGGCCGGCTATCGCAAGGCACTGTCGATCCGCATGGCCTCGCCCGAGCAGGCGATCGAGGGGCTGTCCGGCGGCAACCAGCAAAAGGTGATCCTGGCCCGCTGGCTGGCGCGCGACCCGAAAGTACTGATCGTCGACGAGCCGACGCGCGGCGTCGATGTCGGCGCCAAGGCCGAAGTGCACCAGATCCTGGTGCAGCTTGCCGCACGCGGCATCGCCATCATGATGATCTCGTCGGAGCTGCCGGAGGTGCTGGCAGTGTCGGATCGCATCGTTACGATGCGGCGCGGCCGTATCACTGGCGAAATGCCGGGCATCGAAGCGACCGAGGAAAAACTGATGGAACTGATGGCGCTCGACCGCAAGCAGGACGCAACGCAATGACCAGCACCACCGAACAGACCCAGCGCAGCGGCATCAACATCGCGCGGCTTCTGATGAGTTTTGGGCCGCTGATGTTCCTGGCGGTGTTGATCGTCATCTTCACCGTGCTGAAGCCGAGCTTCATCGATCCAATCAACCTGTTCAACATTTTGAGGCAGATCTCGATCACCGGACTGATCGCGCTTGGCATGACTTTCGTCATCCTCACTGCCGGCATCGACCTGTCGGTCGGCTCGCTGCTCGCCTTCTGCGGCATGGTGGCCGCGGTGGTGGCCAAGGGCGGCACCGCCAACACGCTGTCGCTGTCGACCACGGGGACGCAAGGCTATGGCTGGTTCGCCGCCTTGCTTGCCGCCGTCATCGTCGGGGCGCTGGCCGGCGGCGTCCAGGGCTTTGCCATCACCCGGCTGAAAGTACCGCCCTTCGTCGTCACGCTGGGTGGGCTCACCGTGTTTCGCGGCCTGACGCTGACCATCTCCAATGGCGGACCGATCTCCGGTTTCGACGCCTCGATGCGCTGGTTCGGCACCGGGCTCATCGGACCGGTGCCGGTGCCGGCGATCATCTTCGCGGCGGCGGCCATCCTGTGCCACATCGTGCTGCGCTATACGCGCTACGGCCGCGCCGTCTATGCCGTCGGCGGCAATGCCGAGGCCGCACGCCTGTCGGGCCTGCGCGTCGACCGCATTCTGATCTCGGTCTATGTCATCGTCGGCTTCTTCGCCGGGCTGGCCGCCTTCGTTTTGTCAGCACGGCTCAACTCCTCCGAAGCCGTGGCCGGCATCGGCTACGAGCTTACGGTGATTTCGGCCGTGGTCATCGGCGGCACCTCGCTATTCGGCGGCATCGGCTCAGTCGGCGGCACGGTGGTGGGCGCAGCACTGATCGGCGTGCTGCAGAACGGGCTGCAGTTCAACAATGTCTCGTCCTACACACAAAGCATCGTCATCGGCCTGATCCTGATCCTCGCCGTGGCCTTCGATCGTTGGCTGAAGTCGCGGGTGAGGCGGTGAGGATTTAGGCCATGGTTCAGATCAGGGCGATGACCGAGAAAGATATAGCGGCGGTGTCGCGGCTGTTGGGGGAATCCTGGCGGCGCACCTATTCGGCAATAATGGGGCCAGAGACCACTGCGCGGCTCTCCGACGACAAGCATGCGCCCGAGCGGCTGGCCGAGGAACTTGCGGACGACAACAAGATGTCGTTCGTGGCCGAACGGCCGGACGGTTCGATCGCCGGCTACGCGATGGCGGCGATGGACGATCGTGGCGATGTCCTGCTCGACCGGCTGCACATCGACAAGACAGAGTTCGGCAGCGGGCTCGCCACCGACCTGCTGCACGCGGTGCTTGTCGCGCATGCCGGCATCCCCAGCATTGCGCTGGAAGTGATCGAGGGCAACGACCGGGCGATCGCCTTCTATCGCAAGCACGGTTTCGAAGTGGTCGAGCGCCACACGGCCGCGCACGGCGTTGGCGGCCACGCCTCGCTGATCATGCGCCGGCTGCTGTCGAGGGCGTAAGGGAATGGAATAGGCCGTAGGGAATAGGGGAATAAGGTGGCGCAGACCGATATCCTACGCCTACGGCCTACTGCGCCACCGCCTGGTGGCCGTCCTCGTCGTCCGGCATATCGAGGATTTCGATCAGCCGCGCCACCTTCGTTCCCGGCAAGGGGCGACCCTCGTTGACCAGGGCCTCGTCGGCACTGAGCCAGGCGAACGCCTCGCGCAGTTCTTCAAGGGTGGCGCCGGTCAGCGCGATGTCGGCTATGACCGCCTCGTCTACCGGCCCCAACACCGAAATGATGTCGTTGCGTGTCATGGTCACCTCCATGCTAAGTGCCGGCCGGTCGTCGAGATGACGCCGAGACCCGGCCATCCAGCCAACGGATTGCGAGTAAAAACCGCCGACAAAGCAGAATCTGGGTCTTCTTTTCGACTAAGCAAGGTGAACGCGCGCGCCTTTTGCCGTCAAGCAGCCGAGTGCGGATCGATGCTGTAGAGATGCACGGGATAGCCGGGACCGATGGCGTCGCGCACCCGGTCCGTCCAGGCGAGGACCGCCGGATAAGCCGCCAGCGCAAAGCCGCAATCTTCGGCACGGTGGCCGTAGGCATAGACAGCAATGTCGGCGATGGTGAGCATGTCGCCGACAAGGAACGGCGTGTCGTTCAGGCTGCGCTCCAGCGCTGCCAGCGTGCGGGCGCCGGCTTCGCGCTTGGCCGGAAGCGTCGCCTGGTTGCGCTCCAGCCTTCCGGCCAGCGTCCAGAAGCGCAGGGAGCCGATGACCGGCTCGACATGGTACTGTTCGAAGAACAGCCATTGCATAACTTTCGCGCTGACATAGCGATCCGCCGGCAGCAACGGCGTGCCTTCGGCGAGATAAATGAGGATCGCATTCGATTCGGCGATCGCACGGCCATCCTCGAGTTCGAGCACAGGAACGGCGCCGGCCGGGTTGAGCTTCAGGAAGGCGTCGGTGTGGCTCTCGCCCTCGAAAATCGACACCAGGCGGCTTTCATAGGGAATGTTGAGCAGGCCGAGCACGACCCTCGCCTTCCAAACGTTTTGCGACGGCAAATAATCATGAAGCGTGAGCATGGCTGTCCTTTCGCTGCGGTCGACGCCTGATTTGCACGGTGCCACGATCCCAGCCACCCGAATCCTGCAATGTGTACGCGCGGAAACAGATAAACTATACGCATGTAGAGTTTTATTGACTTCGCTGTATGTGCGATTTACCCGATAAACATTTGCGTCGGATAACTGCGCGGGCAAGCAATCAGTTTGCGTGTGAGAGGAATCGCAAGCATGAGCCTTTCGCGCCGCAGCGAGATCGCCGCCGAGGCCGTGGGGCCAACGATTGTCGCCGGCGAAATCCTGGTCGAGATCATGGCGACGGAACTGGGTTTCGGCTTCCTCGAGCCGCAATCGCTCGTCGGGCCATTCCCCAGCGGTGCGCCGGCGATCTTCATCGATCAGGTCGCCCGGCTGGGAGGCGGCGCCGGCATTATCGGCTGCGTCGGCCGCGACGATTTCGGCACGCTCAACCTGGACAGGCTGGAGCTCGACGGCGTCGACGTCTCAGCCGTCGATATCAGCGACCGCTTCCCGACGGGATGCGCCTTCGTGCGCTACCGGCCCGATGGTATCAGGGACTTCGTCTACAACATCGCCGAATCCGCCGCCGGGCAGATCCACCTGACCACTGCTGCGCGCCTGCTGGCGGACAGGGCCGGCCATCTGCATATCATGGGATCGACGCTGTCGGTGGCAGGGCTGAAGGAGATCGTCAGCTACGCAGTGCAGGCGGTTCGTGCCCGCGGCGGCTCGACCTCATTCGACCCGAATGTGCGCAAGGAGCTGATCGACGGCTCCGACGGCGCACTGTTTTCCGCCCTCATCGACGATGCCGACCTGCTGCTGCCGTCCGGCGACGAATTGCTGGCTGCGGCCGGCGTCGATGACGAGCACCGGGCGGTGGCGGCGCTGTTTGCCAGGGGCGTCGGCGAGATCGTGCTGAAGCGCGGTGCTGACGGCTCTTCCTGGTTCGGCGCCGACGGCGCCAGGATCGACTGCGCCGGTTTTCAGGTCGAGGAAGTCGACCCGACGGGCGCCGGCGATTGTTTCGGCGCCACTTACCTGACCTGCCGGCGCCAGGGGATGGAGCCCGGCAAGGCGCTGCTTTATGCCAATGCCGCCGGCGCCCGCAACGTCACCCGGCGCGGCCCGATGGAGGGCACCGCCGGCTTCGATGCGCTTGACCAATTCATCAAGGGAACAGCGAGACGGACATGAGTGCCAACCCGCTTGCAGGCCTCGCCAGCGCGCGCAAAAACGGCCCGCCCTACGGCATCACCTCGATCTGCTCGGCTCATCCGCTGGTGATCCAGACGGCGATCAGGCGCGCCGTTGCCGACAGGGAGAAAAACCTGCTGATTGAGGCAACCTGCAATCAGGTCAACCAGTTCGGCGGCTATACCGGAATGACCCCGGCGCTGTTCGTCGCCTTCGTGCTGGAGATCGCCTGTCGCGAGGGGCTGGAAGCCTCGCGCATCATCTTCGGCGGCGACCATCTGGGACCGAACCCGTGGCGCGCAGAGCCGGCGGCGCAGGCGATGGACAAGGCCGAGGCCATGGTCGGCGCCTATATCGCGGCCGGTTTCACCAAGATTCATCTCGACGCATCGATGGGCTGCGCCGGCGAGCCGGCGGCGCTCGACGACGAGACCATCGCCACCCGGGCGGCGCGACTGGCAAAGGCGGCCGAAACGGGCGCGCACGCCGCAGGCAGCACCTTGCCGGTCTACATCATCGGCACCGAAGTCCCCGCCCCCGGCGGCGTCGACCATGCGATCAGCGAGTTGAAGCCGACCGAGGCGGCGGCGGCGCGGCGCACGATCGAGGTTCACCGGGAGATCTTTGCCCGCGAAGGCCTGTCCGAGGCCTTCGGCCGCGTCATCGCCGTGGTGGTGCAGCCGGGCGTGGAATTCGGCAGCCAGAACGTCGTCGCCTACGCGCCTGAGAAATCCAAGGGCCTGACCGGCTTGCTCGATGAGCAGCCGTCGCTCGTCTACGAGGCGCATTCGACCGACTACCAGAGCCGTGCGGCTTTGACCGAGCTGGTCGCAAACGGCTTTCCCATCCTCAAGGTCGGCCCCGGCCTGACCTTCGCCTTGCGCGAGGCGCTTTACGGGCTCGACCTGATCGCCTCCGAAATGGCCAGGGACTATGGCGACCGGTCGCTCGCCCGCACCATGGAAAGCGCGATGCTGGCAGCACCCGGCCATTGGCACAGCCACTATCATGGGAATGAAGCAGAGCTCTATGTGCAGCGGCATTACAGCTACAGCGACCGCATCCGCTATTATTGGAGCAACCCCACCGCTGTCGCGGCCGTCGAGCGCCTGCGCAAGGCGCTGGACGGCGTCGCCATTCCCGAAACGCTGATGCGGCAATTCCTGCCGGCGCTGCCGGCCGGGCTTGGACCCGCGGGCAATCCCGAGGCTATCCTTCTCGAAGCTGTCGATCAGGTGCTGGCCGACTATGACGCGGCCTGCCGTGGGACCTGAGTGCATTGCGCCGGGTTGATCTTTGCCTCAGCCCAGTGTCTCTGACGTTTCCATGAAACCAGCCATGTTCTTTCTCCTGTTCGCGGCCTCCCTGCTGGCGTCGCCGGCACGCGCCGACTGGAAGCCGGTCGAAAAGGTCGAGACCTACGCCATCGCAGGGCGGACCGGCCCGGAACTCTATGCCGCAATCGGCGAAGCCGGCCCCTTGCTCGGCAAGGGTCGGGTCATTGCGCACACCAATTTCAAGCTGACCTGGACCAGAGACTACAGGCCGAAAGGCGACGCCTGCGTGCTCAAATCGGCGCGCCCGAAACTGATCATCACCTACACCTTGCCGAAGCCGGCCGAACCGTTGCCGGCTTCCGTCCAGAAGAACTGGACGGTGTTCATCGCCGGGCTCGCCGCCCACGAGAGAGTGCATGGCGCAGCCATCGCCGAGATGGTGCGCAAGATCGAGGCGGTGAGCGTCGGCCTGACCGTTACTGATGACCCCGCCTGCAGCAAGATCAGAACCGAGCTGACGAGGCAACTCGCCCAGATCTCGCTGGCACAGCGGCAGGCGAGCCGCGACTTCGACCGGGTCGAATTCGGCCCCGGCGGAAACCTGCAGAAGCTGGTGCTGGCTTTTGTGAATGGGGGGTAGTTTGCCGGTGTGCCGGTCATTGCGCCGAGTGTTCCGAATCACAAGAGCACCGGCCGCATGGCCGCTTTACAGGCAGGCTTGGTAGCGCTACCGTCTGCTTGTCGCGCGACCTGTTGGGGGAATGGGAGACGGTCGCGAGGCGGGAGAGGAGCGGTTTCCTTCGGGGCGTCGCAAGAAGCATTCGGGAGGAGATCGATGGCGTCTGTCGCGATCGGCGACGTTTACAAATCGTTCGGGACCGTCGAGGTCCTGCATGGCGTCAGTGTGGATATCGATGACGGCGAATTCGTCACGCTGGTCGGCCCGTCGGGTTGCGGAAAATCGACCCTTCTCAGGATGATCGCCGGCCTGGAAAAGATTTCTCGGGGCGAGATCGCCATCGGGGATCGGGTCGTCAACAACGTTGCGCCGAAAGAGCGCGACGTTGCCATGGTGTTCCAGAACTACGCGCTCTACCCGCATATGACGGTCGCCGAGAACATGGCGTTCTCGCTCATGCTCAAAGGTGTTTCGAAGGCCGATTGCGCTACCAGCATTCAGCGCGCCGCCGAAATCCTCGGGCTGGTGCCATTGCTGACGCGATATCCGCGCCAACTTTCCGGCGGCCAGCGCCAGCGCGTCGCCATGGGCCGGGCGATCGTGCGCGATCCACAGGTTTTCCTGTTCGACGAACCGCTCTCCAATCTCGACGCCAAGCTCAGGGTGCAGATGCGCGCCGAGATCAAGGAACTGCACCAGCGGCTCAAAACGACGACAGTCTATGTCACCCACGACCAGATCGAGGCCATGACCATGGCCGACAAGATCGTCGTCATGCATGACGGCATCGTCGAACAGATCGGACCGCCGCTGGAGCTCTACGACAGGCCCAACAATCTCTTCGTCGCCAGTTTCATCGGCTCGCCCGCCATGAACCTGATCAAGGGCGAGATCGTCACCGACGGGTCTCCGACCTTTCGCGGCGCGGGGGGAATTTCCGTGCCGCTGGGCGCCGCGCCGGCCGTTGGCAACGGCCATCCGGTGGTGCTGGGAATACGGCCCGAGCATTTGCGGCTACCGGCCGTCCAAGGCATTACAGTCACCGGCGCGGTCGTCGAGCCGACCGGGTCGGAAGTGCAGCTCATCGGCCGCACCGCCGGCGGCGACGAGATCGTCGCCAATTTCCGCGAACGCCATGCCTTCACACCGGGCGAAACCATACGGCTCTCTGCCGCGCCTGGCCTGATTCATCTCTTTGACGGCAAGACCGGAACACGATTTGAAACGCGTAGCGGATGGTAAGGACCGCATAGCAAGGAAGACAAACCGGAGGAGACGACCATGAAGTTCACGAGACGCGACGTAATCCGCACTACCGCAGGTGTTGCGGCGGGAGCCCTGGGAAGCCGCTTCGTCGGCTCGCCGGCTTTTGCCCAGGAGGGTTTGAAATACAAGCCCGAGGAAGGCGCAAAGCTGCGGCTGCTGCGCTGGTCGCCCTTCGTCAAGGGCGATGAGGATCAATGGTTGGCCAACACCAAGCGCTTCACCGAGGCGACAGGTGTCGAGGTTCGTGTCGACAAGGAAAGCTGGGAGGACATTCGCCCCAAGGCAGCGGTCGCCGCCAATGTCGGTTCCGGCCCGGACCTCATGTTCGTCTGGTTCGACGACCCGCATCAATATCCCGACAAGCTGCATGACGTGACCGAGCTCGGCGAGTATCTGGGCTCGAAATATGGCGGCTGGCACGACGGACCAAAGCAATATGCGACGCGGGACGGCAAGTTCGTCGGCCTGCCGCTGGCCACCATCGGCAATGCCATCGTCTATCGCGAAAGCTGGGTGAAGGAGGCCGGCTTCTCGGAATTTCCGAAGGACACGGCAGGCTTCCTCGAGCTCTGCAAGGCGTTGCAGGCAAAGGGACATCCGGCCGGCTTCACGCACGGCCATGGCGTCGGGGACGGCAACAACTACGCGCACTGGCTGCTGTGGAGCCATGGCGGCCAGATGGTCGACGAGAGCGGCAAGGTGGCGATCAACAGCCCCGAGACGCTAAAGGCGATCGGTTACGCGCAGGAACTCTACAAGACCTTCATTCCCGGGACCGAAAGCTGGCTCGACGTCAATAATAACCGCGCCTTCCTGGCCGGCGAACTCGGCGTTATCGCCAACGGCATTTCCGCCTACAACACGGCCAAGATCAACAAGGACAACGATCCGAAGCTGGCTGAGATCGCCAAGGACATCCGCACCACCAACCTGCCGATCGGTCCCGTCGGGAAATCGGTCGAACTGTTCCAGGTGACCACGGCCGTCATCTTCAACTACACGCCCTACCCCAATGCGGCCAAGGCCTATCTGCAGTTCATGTTCGAGGATCCGCAAATGACCGACTGGATCACCTCCTCGGCGGGCTATTGCTGCCAGACGCTGAAGGCCTTCGACAACAATCCGGTGTGGACGGCCGACCCGAACAACGCCGCCTACGCCAAGGCCTCGGCGACGCTGCGTCCCAACGGCTATGCCGGGCCGCTCGGCTATGCCTCGGCGGCGACCATGGCCGACTATGTCCTGGTCGACATGTTCGCCAAGGCGGTGACCGGCCAGGCGACGCCGCAGGAGGCGATGGAGGAGGCGGAGAAGCGCGCCAACCGTTACTACCGCGTTTAAGACACAGCTGAGCCGGGCAGCAGCCATTGCACTGCCCGGCCCGGTTCCCGAAATAGCTTGGCGGTCGCCGGACCGACCAAGGAGACCTCCTGAGGAAGCTGTCCATGGCCGTGCCGTCCGTTGCCGCCCAGCCGCGTCCGTCGATGCTTTCGCGGATCTCCGAAAGCCGCAACGCGCTGGGCTTCGGCTTCATGCTGCCGGCGGCGGCGCTGCTGCTGGTCTTCCTGACCTATCCGCTCGGGCTGGGCGTCTGGCTCGGCTTCACCGATGCCCGTATCGGCCGCCCCGGCATCTTCATTGGCACCGAGAACTATCAGTATCTGTGGAGTGACGCCGTCTTCTGGCTGTCCGTCTTCAACACCTTGCTCTACACGGTCAGCGCCTCGATCCTGAAGTTCGTGCTCGGCCTGTGGCTGGCGCTCATTCTCAATGAAAACCTGCCGTTCAAATCGTTCTTCCGCGCGATAGTCCTGCTGCCTTGGGTGGTGCCCACCGTACTGTCAGCCATCGCCTTCTGGTGGATCTACGATTCGCAGTTCTCCATCCTGTCCTGGGCGCTGCAGCAAATGGGCCTGATCGACCACCGCATCAATTTCCTCGGCGATCCGGAGAATGCGCGCGCTTCGGTTATCGCCGCCAACGTCTGGCGCGGCATTCCTTTCGTCGCCATCACGCTGCTCGCCGGCCTGCAGACCATTCCGCAGTCGCTCTACGAGGCGGCCACGCTCGACGGCGCCAGTCGCTGGCAGTTGTTTCGTTATGTGACTCTGCCGCTGCTGACGCCGATCATCGCCATCACCATGACCTTCTCGGTGCTGTTCACTTTCACCGATTTCCAGCTGATCTACGTGCTGACCCGGGGCGGACCGGTGAATGCCACGCATCTGATGGCGACATTGTCTTTCCAGCGCGGCATTTCCGGCGGCCAGCTTGGCGAGGGCGCGGCCATCGCGGTGGCCATGATCCCGTTCCTGCTGGCGGCGATCCTGTTCAGCTATTTCGGCCTGCAACGCCGCAAATGGCAACAAGGCGGCGGAGACTGACATGGTCAAGACGGCCGCGACAAGGAAGGCGAAACGTGGGGATATCGACGAAGGCGGCATGGGCTACCTGCAGAGCCTGCCGCGCCGCGTGGTGACGGTCTATCTGCCGCTGCTGGTGTTCGTCTTCGTGCTGTTGTTTCCGTTTTACTGGATGACGATCACGGCGGTTAAGCCCAATCTCGAGATGACCGACTATGCGCAGTTCAATCCGTTCTGGGTGGTGCATCCGACATTGGAGCACATCCGCTATCTCCTGTTCGAGACCTCCTATCCGGGCTGGCTGCTCAACACGATCATCGTCTCGACCGCCGCCACGTTCCTGTCGCTGCTGGCGTCGGTGTTCGCCGCCTATGCGATCGAGCGGTTGCGCTTCTCCGGGGCGCGGCAGGTCGGCCTCGGCATCTTCCTCGCCTATCTGGTGCCGCCCTCGATCCTGTTCATTCCGCTGTCGGTGATGGTGTTCAACCTCGGGCTCTACGACACGCCCTTCGCGCTCATCCTTACCTATCCGACCTTCCTGGTGCCGTTCTGCACGTGGCTGTTGATAGGTTACTTCCGCTCCATCCCGTTCGAACTGGAAGAATGCGCGCTGATAGACGGAGCGAGCCGGTGGCAGATCCTCACCAAGATCGTGCTGCCGCTGTCGGTGCCCGGCCTGATCTCCGCCGGCATATTCGCCTTCACCCTGTCATGGAACGAGTTCATCTATGCGCTGACATTCATCCAGTCCTCGGAAAACAAGACCGTGCCGGTGGGTGTGCTGACCGAGTTGGTGCGCTCCGACGTCTACGAATGGGGGGCGCTGATGGCGGGAGCGCTGATCGGCTCGCTGCCGGTGGTGGTGCTCTATTCGTTCTTCGTCGAGCACTATGTCTCGTCGATGACCGGCGCGGTGAAGGAGTGACGCGCCGGCTCACGCGAGGCGACCGGCGCGGTCAGATCGCGCCGATGATGCCGCCGTCGACGCGGATGTTCTGGCCGGTAATGTAGCCCGCACCTTCGGAAGCGAGGAAGGCGATGGTCGCGGCAATTTCCTCCGAGGTGCCGTAGCGCTGCATCGGCACGCTGTCGCGGCGCTCCTCGGTGGCCGGCAGGCTGTCGATCCAGCCGGGCAGCACATTGTTCATGCGCACATTGTCGGCGGCGTAGGTGTTGGCGAAGATCTTGGTGTAGGCGGCAAGACCGGCGCGGAACACGGCGGATGTCGGGAACATCGGGCTCGGCTCGACCACCCAGGCGGTCGAGATGTTGATGATGGCGCCGGCCTTCTGCTTGACCATCTGCGGCGCCACGATGCGCACCGGCCGGATGACGTTCATCAGATAGACGTCGAGACCGGTGTGCCACTGCTCGTCGGTGATTTCGAGGATCGGCGCGCGTGGCCCGTGGCCGCCGCTGTTGACCAGCACGTCGATGCGGCCGAAGCGCTCGAGCGTCAGATCGGCGAGCCGCTGCAGATCGTCATTCGACTGGTTGGAGCCGGTGACGCCGAGGCCGCCAAGCTCCTTGGCCAGAGCCTCGCCCTTACCGGAGGACGACAGGATCGCGACCTTGAACCCGTCCGCCGCCAGCCGCTTGGCCGCCGCCGCGCCCATACCGCTGCCACCGGCGACGACCACTGCCACTTTTTCTACACTCATTTTTCTCTCCTTGGGGTTTTGCGGCGTGTGTCTCGCGACTTCAAAGGATGATATAGCCGGTCTTGCCATCTGGTTCGAACCAGAAAGCCTGAAATCAAGCTGTAGAAAAACTCCTGCATGCCCGAAGCCTTCCTGAGCCTGCCGCCGTTGAATGCGCTGCGTGCCTTCGAAGCCGCCGCGCGTCATCTCAACTTCCGCATCGCCGCGCAGGAGCTGAACGTGACGCAAGGGGCGGTGGCGCAGCATATACGCGGGTTGGAGGCCGATCTCGGCGCAAAGCTGTTCGACCGGCTGCCGCGCGGCCTGGCGCTGACCGACGAAGGCCGCGCCTATGCGCCGAACATCCGCCGCGCCTTCGACCTGATCTCCGAGGCAACGCTGCTGTTGCGGCCCGAACCGGCGCGACTGACAATCAGCGTCACGCCGAGCTTTGCCACCAAATGGCTGATCCCCAAACTGCCGGAGTTCGTCGCGCACAACCCGCTGGTCGATTTGCGAATCCTGGCCAGCGAAAGCCTGTCGAGTTTTCAGGCCGATGGCGTCGACATTGCGGTCAGGCAAGGCCGCCTGCCCTTCGGCGCCGGCCTGATGGTGGATCTTTTGTTTCCACAGCAGATCATCGCCATCTGCAGCCCTGCCCTGCTGCCGACCGGCGCGAACGAGATCGCGCCGACCGACATCCAGCACCACGTCCTGCTGCACGACGCGCACAATCTATGGCCGGAATTCATGGAAAAGGCGCTCGGCCTGAGGATGGCCACCGAGGCCAAACGCATGCGCTTCAACCAGACAGGCCTCGCGATCGACGCCGCCATTGCCGGCCAGGGCATCGCGCTGGCCAGCCGGTTTCTCGTATCCGCCGACATTGCCGCCGGCCGGCTGGTGCAGCCGATCAACGCGGAGATGCGTGGGACGCACGATTTCTATGTCGTGATGCCGCGCAAGCAACGGCACCCAGAACCGACGCAAGCCGTGCGGCAATGGCTGCTGGATGAGGGCGATGCGGCGCGGCTGTGATGGATAGCCGATCTCCTGCAAGGCGGGAGATCCGCAGCTTGGCCGACGCCGCCCCTTCAGCCTCGCCGAGCAATGTCGGCCGCCACTGCCTTCGCCTCGCGTCCAATTTCCCTGAGCAGACCGGTGACCGGATTGTAGAAGCCGACGAGGTAGAGGCCGAGTTGCGAGGCGCGGGCGTTGACGCCACTGCGCTCCGGCTGCAATTCCACGGGCAGAAACTTTTCGTAGCCCGGGCGATAGCCGGTGGCGAGGATGACGGCGTCGAAATTTTCCTGACTGCCGTCGCTGAACGCAGCGCTGCGCTCGGTGAAGCCCGCTATGTCGGGCGCGATCTTGATGGCGCCTTTGGTGATGGCGTCGACCGTGCCGACGTCGATGACCGGGATGCGGCCGACTTCGTCGATCTGTTGCAGGATGCCCTGCTTCGGCCTGACGATGCCGTATTTCTCGAGCTTGCCCAGCGCGAAATCGAGGATGATCGGAAACATCCAGTCGTTCAGCGCCTGCGGCATTGGCCGGCTGGCGATGCCGACCATCTGGATCGGCACGCCAAACAGCTGGCGCGGCACGATGTGGACGCCCTTGCGCACCGAAATCGTCGGACGCGCGCCACTTTCCGCCAAGTCGAGCGCGATCTCGGCGCCGGTGTTGCCCATGCCGACGATCAGCACCGAGCGGCCGGCAAAAGGCGCCGCTTGCGTATAGTCGGCGCTGTGCAGCACCTCGCCCTTGAAAGCCTCGATGGCAGGGAGCCGGGGGATGATCGGCTCGGCATTGTTACCGCTGGCGATAACGACATGGCGCGCCTTGAGGTTGTCCGATCCTGTCTCGACCAGAAAACCGCCGTCCCCGAGGCGAATGGCTTTCACCGTCACACCGAAGCGCGGGCGCAGATCGAATTTTTCCGCGTAGTCGTCGAGATAGCGGACCACCATTTCGCGCGGCACGTAGCGCGGATAATTTTTGGGAAAGAGCAGGAACGGCAGCGACGAGAACGACTTGACCGTATGCAGATGCAGCCGCCGATAGTGCCGCCGCCAGGCGGGCGCGATCTCCTGCGATTTTTCGAGCAGGATGAAATCCACTCCTGCCCGCTTCAGGCAGGCACCGACCGCAAGGCCGGCGGGCCCGGCGCCGACAATAACGACAGTGGTGTCCAAGCGATTCTCCTCCCGCTAGCTCCTTAGGCTACGCGTAGAAGCGCAGGCGGGACAAGGCGCGCCTCACCTTCTCCCCTTGTTGGAGAAGGTGGATCGGCGCGCTAGCGCCGAGACGCCTTCGCATCGCGGCGCGCACGCTGCGCATCCTGGCCGGTCTCGGCTCACCCCCGGTGACGAATGTCTATCCCGGCAATCGCCCATGCTGTCGGACGGGCTGCCTGTCGCCGGCCGCACCGCGGTCGAAGAGCTCTACGTGCATGGCGGCATGGGCCCAATCGGCATGCATGCCGCCCCCGCCACCGCGCGCTGGCTGGAAGAGGCCGTGGTTCGGGCGATGGCAATCCGAAGCAGACATGGCTCCGGCCACAGCGATTTGCGGGATGGGAAGGGTGAGGCTGCGCGACGTCGTGTCGATCTAGCCCGCCATCGGCCCGAAGGGAGGGCTGGCCTTGCTCGCTAGCCGATATGCTCGGCGCGCAGCTTCTTCTTTATCTGCTCCATGCCCGCCTCGCCGCCCGCGGCCAGTTCATCGGCGATCCTTGCCAGCTCGTCATCGGCGTTGCGGTACTTGCTGCCCCAGGCGCCGAGCGTCGCCAGCACCGGCAACAGGTCGATGCCCGCCTCCGTCAGCTTGTAGATCGCCTTGAGCTTGTGCGTGGGGTCGTCGCTTCTGGTGACGATGCCCTCATCCTGCAAGGTCTGCAGCCGCTCGGCCAGCGTGCGTGACGAGATGCCTTCGCCTGATAGCAGGAACTCCCGGAAGTGCCTTTTTTCCGCGAAAATCATGTCGCGGATGATCAGCAGCGTCCAGCGGTCACCGAGCAATTCGAGCGATAGGCTGATGGGACAGCCGGATCTTTCCCTGGTCGACATTTAAATGCTTCCATTTTTAAATCACTTTACTATTGACATCATTTTTCGCTCATGTCAATGGTTCCGAAAGTAAAGCAATAACCAACGCCGCCTGACCTGGCGCTGGTGACACCAGAGCTCAATCAGGAGAACGACGATGAGAAAACTGATCCTGCAGATGCAGATATCGGTCGACGGTTTTGTCGGCGCGGCCGGCGATGAGCACTGGCAGCTCTGGGAATGGGGCGCCAACTGCCCGTGGGACGACGACTTGAAGCAGGATTTCAACGCGGTGTTCGCCGGCATCGACACCATTCTGCTCAGCCGCAAGATGGCCGAAGAAGGCTATCTAACCCATTGGGGCAATGCGGCAAAAAACTATCCGCGCGATCCCTTCTACGCCTTTGCGCAGCGCATCGTCGAGGCGCGCAAGGTGGTGCTGAGCGACAAGCTCGCGGCATCGCGGTGGGAGCGCACGACGCTTGCCAGCGGCGACCTGCCGCGCGAGGTCAAGGCGCTGAAAGCTGAAGGTGAAGGCGACATGGCGGTGTTCGGCGGCGCCGGCTTTGCCTCGGCGCTGATTGCAGCGGGACTGGTCGATGAGTTCCAGCTGTTCATCAATCCGGCCGCGCTGGGCGACGGCCAGCGGATTTTCGACCGTGGCGGCTTCCGGAAATTGCGCCTGCTCGGCTCTAAAGCCTATGCCTGCGGAATGGTGGTGAACCGCTACGCGCCGCCAATGTGAAGCAGTTCAGCGATTGAATCCGTGGACCGCTTCAACTCTTTGTTTTTACGAGAACTCCGGACGGATCACCGCAACCCGCTCCTCGTGAACCTGCGCTAGAAATTGATCTCGACCGAAGCGGCACTTCGCTTTGCCGGCCCGTGAAACACCGCCTCGATGTTGTTGCCGTCGGGGTCGAGCAGGAAGGCGGCGTAATAGCCGGGGTGGTAGGGCCGCTCACCCGGCGCGCCATTGTCGGCCCCGCCGGCATCGAGGCCGGCCCTGTAGAAGGCATCGACCATGGCGTTATCCCTGGCCTGGAAGGCCAGATGATGGCGCCCGGTCAGTTGTCCCCTCGCCGCCCGGCTGTCGAGGCTTGAGATGAACAGTTCGTCGGCCCAGAAATAGTCCTCGGCCTCGCCGCCGATCGGAATGCCGAGCACCTTGAAGACGGCTTCATAGAAGCGCCGGCTCGCCTTGAGGTCCCTGACCACCAGCTGGACGTGGTCGATGAGGCGGCCGCGATGCAGTTCCATGAGCGATATCTCCCGTCGCGAGACCACAAAGCTAGCGCCGCGGAGCGGCTCGTCAATTCGGCAGTCTATTTGTCGGCGCGCTTGGCAGCCTTACACCTGCTTTTGTCATATCCGGATGGACTTCCACGCAGACCGGATAAAAAATGCAACCGGATTGTCGGATTCGAAATCGCGCCAACGTCCTTCGGACGCAAGCGGCGCAACGGAGCTGGAGCGAGTGGCGCCGCATCGAAACCGATCTCGGGAGAAGAGCATGAACAGTTCCTACCGTTGGGTGATCGTCGCGTGCGGCGCGCTGATGACCTGTGTGGCGCTCGGCGCGATGTTTTCGCTGGCGATCTTTCTCGAGCCGATGGCGCTCGACACCAACTGGTCGCGAACCGGCATTTCCAGCGCCATGACGCTGAATTTCTTGGTGATGGGCGCAGGCGGTTTCGCCTGGGGCGCCATCTATGACCGTGTCGGCGCCCGCCCGGTGGTTTTTGCCGGCGCGGTGCTGCTCGGCCTGTCGCTGGTGGTGGCGAGCCGAGCCCAATCGCTGCTAGTCTTCCAGCTGAGCTATGGCGTCATCGTCGGGCTGGCGGCCAGCGCCTTCTTCGCGCCGATGATCGCGCTGACCACCGCCTGGTTCGAGACCCATCGCAGCCTGGCCGTGTCGCTGGTCTCGGCCGGCATGGGCGTGGCGCCGATGACCATTTCACCCTTCGCGCGCTGGCTGATCACCGCCTACGACTGGCGTACCGCCATGTTCGATATCGGCATCATGGCCTGGGTGCTGTTGCTGCCGGCCGTCTTCCTGGTGCGCCAGCCGTCGACGGCGGTCGCGGCAGCGGATGGCAGCGCGCCCGCGCCTGCCGCGGCCCCCGGCATGTCAGTCGGCCAGGCGCTGCGCTCGCCGCAATTCCTGGTGCTGGGTATGACCTTCTTCGCCTGCTGCGCAGCGCATTCGGGGCCGATCTTCCACATGGTGAGCTATGCCATGTCGTGCGGCGTGGCGCCGATGGCAGCCGTGTCGATCTACAGCGTCGAGGGCCTTGCCGGGCTTGGCGGGCGCGTGCTCTACGGCGTGCTCGGCGACAGGCTGGGCGCCAAGCCGGTGCTGATCGTGGGCCTCGCCATCCAGGCGGTGGTGATCGCCGCCTATCTCGCCGTCGGCAATCTCGAGCAGTTCTATCTCCTGGCGATCATCTTCGGCGCCACCTATGGCGGCGTCATGCCGCTCTATGCGGTTCTGGCGCGCGACTATTTCGGGCCGCGCATCATCGGCACGATACTTGGCGCCGCGACCCTGTTGTCCAGCCTCGGCATGTCGTTCGGCCCGCTCGCCGGCGGCATGATCTTCGACGCCTATGCCAGCTATTCCTGGCTGTTCATCGGCTCGGCGCTGATCGGACTCGGTGCTGCCGGCATCGCCATCGCGTTCCCGCCGCAGCCCGGCCGAGAGAGGCTGCAGGCGGCATGAGCGAAATTTCCCCTCGAGGGCAAATACTCATCACCCTGTCGCCGTTCCCGAGCGCAGCTCTTCCCTGACCTCGTCGTCGCGGCTGAGCCTGGCGTCCGAGATCAGCACCACCGAGCATTGGCAGCGCTGCAGCACGCCTGTGGTCGTCTCGCCAAAGAAGAGTTCCTCGCCAGGGCGCCGCGCCACGCCCATGACGATCAGCGCCGCCCCCCTGCCGGCCTGGCGGGCAATGGCATCGGCGGCGGCGGCCCGGCTGCGGATGGCCGTCTCGATCTCGACGCCATAGCGGTCGGCTAGTGCGACGGTATCCTTCAGCACCGCCTCCCTGCGGCGATGCGAGACAGTGTCGCGCGGTTCGTCGCGGCCGACGCGCGCGACATAAAGTATCTTGACCCGCGCACCCGTGACCGCTGCAATCGCCAGCGCCATTTCGGCACCCCGGCGGGCGATCGCGGTGCCGTTGACCGGAACCAGAATCTTCCCGCCTTCAGGTCCTAGCCTTGGCATCTGGCGGCCGGCGCCGGGCGCCTTCAGCACCAGGCATAGCGGGCCCTCGAAGGCGCCGGCGATCTCGTTGATGCGGCGGGCAAACCCACCTTTCGACGTGACCGCGCGGCCGAGCCCGATCAGCAGCAGCCCATAGCCTTTGCGCGCCTCCTTGGCAACCGTTTCGGCCGAAAGCTCGGCCTCGTGGCGCCGCGTGACAGGCGCCGCGCGGGCAAGCTCCTCGTCCGAACTCCTGGCGGCCTCGCGGCTGTCCTCGGCACCCTTTTCGATCGGCTCGAGCTTCGCATCCGTGCCGGGCTCGGCCTCCTCCCCCTCGCCTCGGGCATGCAGCACCGTCGTCGGCCTGCCGGCGCCCACGACTCCTGCGAGGTAAGCGGCAAAGCGGCCGACAACGCCCTCATCGGTCACCACCAGCAGTCGTTCCAGATTGGCGATGAAGCCGCGTTGGTCGATCTCCTCGCGCTCCAGACGCTTCTTCTCGTTCTCGCCCATCGGCAAGCGGCCGAGTGCCCAACGCAAGGTCGGCGGCATGGCGAGCGTGGTGATGACGGCCATGGTCACGATCATGGTGAAAAGATTGTGCGACAGAACGCCGATCGACAGGCCAATAGAGGCGACGATGACTTCGGTCGAGCCGCGCGCGTTCATGCCGCAACCGACGGCGATGCCTTCCTTGCGGCTCATGCCGGCAAGCTCGGCGCCGATGAAGGCGCCGGCGAATTTGCCGAAGCTGGCGATCAGCACGAAAGCGGCCGTGAGTAGCGCAAGCTCGTGGTCGACAAGCACGGTGAGATCCGCCGAAAGGCCGGCGACGCCGAAGAAAACCGGCATGAACAGCGCCATGATGACGCCGCGCAATTGCCCTTCGATATGACGCGACAGGATCGGCGATTCCCCAACCAGTATGCCGGCGACGAAGGCGCCGAGCACGGTGTGGACGCCGATCAGATCGGTGATCAGCGCCATTGCGCCCATGATGGCGAGAATGACGGTGACGACGGCGTATTCGCTGCGGAACGTATCGTTGGTCCAGCGGATGGCGTCGAAGACGATGCGGCGGCCAATCGTGAAGGAAAACCCCATGAAGGCGGCGACGCCGACAATGGTGAAGGCAAGGCTGCCGAGCTCGATGCGCCCCTTGGTGGCGATGCCGATGGTGATGGCGATGATCACCCAGCCGATCGTGTCCTCGATGATGGCCGACGAGACGATGATCTGACCGAGATCGCGGCGCATGAAGTTCATCTCGCGCACCACCATGGCGACGATCTTGACCGAGGAGATCGACAGCGCCGTGCCGAGGAAGAGACCGGCGACAATGCGCTCGGTTCCGTCGGCCAGCAGCGAGGCCGGCATGAACTGCGCGGCGGTGAAGCCGAGCGCGAAAGGCACGGCGACGCCCGCGGCGGAGATGGAAAAGCACGCACGGCCGACCCTGCGCACCAGCCGCAGATCCGTCTCCATCCCGGTGAGCAACAGAAGCATCAACACGCCGAGCTGGGCGATGGCGCTGATCATGCTCTTTTGGGTGGCGTCGCCTGAAAAGATCACGCGTTCTGCTTCCGGCAATAGCCAGCCGAGCAGCGATGGCCCGAGCAGGATGCCGCCGATGAGCTGACCCATCACCGCCGGCTGGCCGAGACGCTCCAGCAATTCGCCGATGCCGCGGCCGACGAGAAGCAGAAGGAGGATTTCGAGAACGAAAATGCCCTCGCTGGACATGCTGGTCTTTTCGGCTGCCAACGATGCGGCCGGCATGAATGCGAAAGCTGCCGCGGCAAGCGCGACCGGCCGGCGCCGGTTGACCACGAAGGACATCCACCCCCTCATCGTGCCCGGTATAACGTTTGCGGGCGAGATCGGTTGCACGCCACGCTCCCTTGGCGCGCCGCAGGTTCCTCATTACCTGAATCGCATAACGGGCCTATCTGACTGCGGATACACCGCCGAGACCCGGGCCGGCGACGGAACATTTTCAACCGATTGCGCGTTGCGCGGATGGGGATGACCGGCGTCGTTTCGGCCGGCCATGGCGTTGGGAGGCGCGTGGCAAGGGATGTCTCAGGTCAAGACCGTGAAAACCGACGAAGCGGCTGCAGCGCCGCGGGCCTCTGATGCGTTCGCGCTGAAGCTCACCTCATCGGAATTCGTGGCCACCATGTCGCATTTCCACCGCGCCGAAATCGCCCGCATGGCCGGCTGGCGCGACCGGCTGGACCGTACCAGCAACTGGGCGATTACTGTCGTCGCCGCCATGCTCTCAGTCTCACTCTCGACGCCCAGCGCCCATCACGGGGTGCTGCTCTTTGCCATGCTGCTGACCACGCTGCTGCTATGGATCGAGGCGCGGCGCTATCGTTTCTTCGACGTCTACCGGGCCAGGGTGCGCCAGTTCGAGCGCTATTATTTCGCGCAGATCTTCTCGCCGCAGCCCGACTACGCCTCCAACTGGCTGGCCATCGTCGGCGAAGGCCTGCGTTCGCCGCGCTTCCTGATCTCGCAACGCGCGGCGTTGGTGCGCCGGCTGCGCCGCAACTACATTTTCATGTACACGATCCTGATGCTGGCGTGGGTGCTGAAGATCACGACGCCCAGTCTGCAGCGCGAAGGGTCGCCGATAGGCTTGGGCGCGTCATTTCTCGACGCCGCGCGCGTGGCGCAGTTCGGCCCGGTTCCAGGCATCTATGTCGTGTGCATGGTCGGGCTGTTCTATGTCGGCCTACTCGCAGCCGCTTTCCTCATCTCAAGCGACGAGGGCGAGCTTTCGCATGGCACCGTGCATGTCTGAGAGCGGCCTCGAAAAGCGCAATCTGCCGCGGTGATCTTCAGCAGACATTGTCGACCATCAGAGCGGTCGCTTCCGACCGGCTTGCGGCTTCCTCAACCGGAAGCCGTGCGCGATGGCGCTTGTAGGCGGTGAGCGCGATGACCAGCACGCAGCATACGGCGTTCAGCCAGTTGATCGCCGCCAGAGCGGGATCGTTCAGATTGATGTGGGCGTAGAGTCCCGTCGTGGCGTTGGCGCCTGTCCACAACAGCCAGGTCGCGTAGGAAATCACCGACGCCCCGTGCCTGTCCCGGGCCACCCGCACGATCTGCGGCAGGTAGGACACCACGCGCAAGCCATTGAAAACAGTGAAGAGATAAAAAGACAGATCTGCAAGTGTCATCCGAAACCCCTGTCATGGCCGGACGTCCCATAGCGTTCCTTGCAGTGGCGGCATGTGAGCCCGTTCACATGCCGGCTTCGATTTTCCTGTTGCGGCCCGGCACCCGGATTCTTTCGCCATGTGGGCGTTCGCCGTGAGCCAGCCCGACGAGGTCGACATGAACCAGATCCTGTTTCGGCCGACGGCGCGGGAGTACTAAACAGATCTCGTGCTTGGGCAAAGTTCGGGTTGACCGCTGCCAAGAGCGCGGCGACTATCCCTGCAACGTGCAGGAGGACATGAGAATGGACGAACCCGATCGCTGGCGGCACATGGCGAGCGCGCCCAAGGACGGCAGCCGCATCCTGGTCACGGTCAGGCCATCGGAACAGGGGCCGGCCGAGGTCGATCTCGCTTACTGGTCGCGCGCCGACCAGTTCGGCACGGAGGGCTGGCGCTCTTCCGATTCGTCGCCAGGACGGGTGATCGAATACCCCGAACCGGAGTTGAAATGCTGGATGCCGCTGCCGACGGCCAATCTGAGCCGGGCTTCAATGCCAAGTCCGTGGCAAGGCGAAGACGTCCCGCTGCTCGACGGCTCCGGGATATGATCTCGGCGGGACGTTTCGCACCATAAGGCGAACGCCGCCGGCCGCGGCCTTATACGCTGCCGGCCGATCTGGGCCGGCGCACCGATCGCACCATGCCGCCGGGGCCGCTGCCGCAAAAGAAGCGGTCGCCGCCGTCGGATTCGAGCCCGGAAACGCCCACCCCTGCCGGCATGTCGAGCCGTTCCAGCACCTTTCCGCTTTGCGGATCGACGCGCCGGACATCGCTCTGGTCGCCTTCCCAGGTGCCGTGCCAGAGCTCGCCATCGACCCAGGTCACTCCGGTGACGAAGCGGTTTGAGTCGATGGTCCGCAGGATTTTCCCGGTCTCGGGATCGATCTGGTGGATCTTGCGCTCCCGGTTTTGCCCCACCCAGAGCGTGCCCTCGGCCCAGGTCATGCCGGAATCGCGGCCGCCGCCGGGCGCCGGGATGATGGAGAGCACCTTGCCGGTATCCGGGTCGATCTTCTGGATGCGGTCCCCGGCGAGCTGAAACAGATGTCGGCCGTCATAGGCGGTGCCGGCATGGGCGGCGACATCGATCGAGCGCAGCGTCTCACCGCTTGCCGGATCGAAGGCGGTCAGCCGCTCGCCCGTCGCAAACCAGACATTCTGTCCGTCGAAGCTCACGCCGTGCACGGTGTCGACATCAGGAAAGGGCCCGTATTCGCGCAGGATTTCCGCTGCTGAATGTTTCATGTCCTGGTCCTCGATCATGGTCACCTTTCCTAGCCGTTCGGCAGCGGCGACGGGAGTAACAAGGTGGTCGTGAAACCAGCGACCGGTGGCGTCATCCAGCGCCGCGCCCGGCCGTGGCCGAAGGACTGCACTTTGCCGGTCTCGGCCAACTGCTCGAGCGCCCGCTGTACGCTGCGCTGTCCGGCGCCCAGCGCCAGCGCCAACGCCGAGCTGGCCCAGGATTCACCATCAGCCAGGAAGGCCAGCACCGCGGCGTGCCGCTCCTCGATCGGCCGCGCCAGCACCGCCACGGAGCCTGCTTCGCGCGGCTTTAGCGCAAAGCCCTGGCTGGTCGCGCCTATGCCCGCCAGCGGCCGCAATTCGGCGCGCAGCCGGCCGATCTCGACCCGCAGCCTGGCGCGATGCGATTCATCGGCATGCCGGCCGCCAAAGGCGCGGGCAATCAGCGTCGCCCTCGGCACATCGGCCGGCCAGGCTTCGGCAAGCGCGCGCGCCAGCGCAAACAGCACCGGCCTCGTTGCCAGCGAGATCGTTGTTTCCTGCTTGTGCACGATATAGCGGAACGTATCGACGACCAGCGCGCGCGACGCCTGCAGCGCTTCGACCTCTTCGAGCAACAGCGGATGCTCCTCGCCGCCTGCGATCAGCCGCGCCGCCGGCGTCTCCAGCGCCAGGAAGGCGCTGTCGACCTCCGCCATAAGACCCGGAATGCCGGCCCGGCGGGCGGCATGGCGCGCCCACTCAAGGGCTGCGCGCGCGGCCTTCGTCTTCAGGCGCCGCATGGCGATGCCGGCAACCGCGAGTTCATGCGCGGCGCGTGAGGCCGGCGGAAGCGGCGACGGATCGAGCCCAGCCAGCACGTCTTCAGCCTCGTCGAGGCGGCCGATCAGCAGCAGGCGGCGCACTTTGAGATGCCCGGCATGCGCCGCGTTCAGCCGGTCGCCATGCTTTTCCAATGTCGACCGCGCCGCGTCGAGCGCCTTGGACGGCCAGCCGAGATCACGCGAAACAAGTGCGATCTCGGCTTCGGCGACAACGCACCTGGCGCGCGCCACCGCCTCCTTTGGACCGAAGGCACGGCCGGCCCTACGCAACAGTACTTTGGCGCGATCGAAATCGCCGAGCTGCGCCATGGCAATGCCGCGCAACGCCAGCGCCGGGGCATCCTCGCGCAAGGCGACGCGGTCGAGTGCCGCCAGCGGATTGCCCGCCGCCAGCGCCAGCCCTGCCGCGGTGATCAGCGAGTCCATGCAAATCCCGTCACATTTGTAACTCCCACCGCTCCCCTTATCGGCCCTAACTTAAGTCACCACCGCCAAGCAGCAAGCCGGGGACGGCGACCTAGCCATCTGGACTGGTTGAAGACGCCCAGGCCTGCGTTGACGGCAATATTCGCATTCGCTAGCCTGAGCATCTCAGACAGTCGTGTTAAGCTTCTCAATAAGGAAAAACCGACCATGCCTGCTTCCGAGGACTTCGAGCCCACCGTGCGGCCTCGCCACCCCTGCTGCGGTGGCCCGCCTGCAAATGCCGTCACATTTGTAACTCCGCCCTCGCCGCCTCGCGGCCCTAGCCTGCCTCACGATCAACAGGCAACGACAAGCCACAACGGCTCAACAACTGGCAAAGGAAACAAGCAATGACCAAGCACGTGGCAATGAAGACCCCACCGGTCGTTTCAAGGCAGGAATGGGAAGCCGAGCGCGAAAAGATGCTGGTGAAGGAAAAGGCAACGATGCGCGCCAGGGACGCGCTGTCGGCCGAGCGCCGGCGCATGCCATGGATGGAAGTAGACAAGCCCTATGTGTTTGAAGGTCCCAACGGCAAAGCGAGCCTGCTCGATTTGTTCGAGGGCCGGCGCCAGTTGATCGTCTACCGCGCCTTCTACGAACCCGGCGTCCACGGCTGGCCCGAACATGCCTGCCGCGGCTGTTCGCTCGGCGCCGACCAGGTCGGCCATCTCGCCCATCTCAACGCCCGCAACACCACGCTTGCCTATGCCTCCCGCGCGCCGCAGGCCGACATTGCCAGCTTGAAGCAGCGGATGGGTTGGGAGATGCCCTGGTACACAATCACCGACAGTTTCGACAAGGATTTCGGCGTCGACGAATGGCACGGCCACAACGTGTTCATCCAGGACGGCAAGAAAGTCTATCGCACCTACTTCATCAACAACCGCGGCGACGAGCAGATGGGCACGGTCTGGAGCTACCTCGACGCAACGCCGCTCGGCCGCCAGGAAATCTGGGAGGATTCGCCCGAAGGCTATCCGCAGACCGAGCTCTACAGCTGGTGGAACTGGCACGACAATTACGACGCCGCACCCGACAAGACGTGGGAGGAAGTGTCGGCGGCCGGCGAAGCCGCGTTCCGCAACAAGGACGGCAAGTAAGGACCTGGAGCGGCGCCCATCCAGCTTGGTTTCCTGTGCCTCACGGGACAGGAAACCCGGGCATTGATCATCAAGGGATTACGACCATGAGCGATATCGGCACAGGCACCGGCAGTGAGGTCCCTCAACGCTCCGATGCAGTTTCTCTCCGCACCGCCGACTGGCTGTGCCTCGCCGCGGCCCCTGTTTTCGCCGTGATGGCGCTGCTTACCTGCATTCACGCTGGCGACGGCGTCATGTCGTGCCTGGGGGCCGATGCCTCCCCGCTCACCGGCATGCCGCTGATGTATCTCTTGATGAGCGCCGTCCATCTGGCGCCTTGGCTGCGCGTGATTTCCGGCCGGCCGGTCCGGCGATAGGCTGGACCGCCGCCGCCATGCTAACGCTCTTTACGTCGGAGAGAGACTATGAAGCTGGTCAGGCTGAGAGCGCCGGGCGGGTTGGACAAGCTAGACCTGGTCGAGGAGGATCAGCCCCGGCCTGGGCCGGGAGAAATGCTGGTCAGGATTCGCGCCTGCGCGCTGAACATGCGCGACGATTTCGCCGTACAGGGCAAGGTGCCGCTCGCCGACGGCCGCGTGCCGCTGTCGGATGGCGCCGGCGAGGTGATCGCGATCGGTGACGGCGTCGACACGTTCAAGCCGGGCGACAGCGTCGTCAGTGTTTTCTACCCCTGGTGGCTGGCCAGCGACATGAGATCCGATACAAGCCGCGACATTCCCGGAGACAGTTTCGACGGCTTCGCCAGCGAGTATGTGTGCATGCCGGCGCAGGCCTTCACCACGGCGCCGGCGGGCTATACGCATCTCGAGGCGGCAACGCTGACCTGCACGGGCGTCACCGCCTGGCGCGGCCTGGTGACATGCGGCAAGGTAAAGCCCGGCGACACGGTGCTGATCCTTGGCACCGGCAGCGTGTCATTGTTTGCGCTGCAATTTGCCAAGGCCGCCGGCGCAAGGGTCATCGCCACGTCGTCCGATGAAGAGAAGCTGGAGAAGCTCAGACGACTCGGGGCCGACAGCGTCATCAACTACAAGGCGGTGCCGGAGTGGGGCGGCAGGGCCAGGGAACTGACGGACGGACGCGGCGTCGATCATGTGATCGAGGTCGGCGGACCGGCGACGCTGGCGCAGTCGATAGCGGCCTGCCGGACAGGCGGGCATATCGCACTCATCGGCGTCCTGACCGGCTTTGCAGCAGAAGTTTCAATCCCGGCGCTGTTTTCAAACCAGATCCGCATCAGCGGAATTTCCATCGGCAGCAAAGCCGACCAGCAGGACATGATCCGTGCGATAGAGGTCAACCGCCTGAAGCCTGTCATCGACAGCAGCTTTCCACTGCAGGATATCGCCGCCGCCTTCAGGCACTACGAAGCGCAAAGGCATTTCGGCAAGGTCTGCCTCGAGCTTTAGATCCTGCGATCGGCATTCCTACCCAGCGGCCGGCGCCAGCGTCCCGCTTGCCATCAGGCCCCAGAGCTGATCGGCGGTCAGCTGTTTGGCCGAGCCGTCGTAAGCCACCCTGCCGAGGCTGAGCACGACGATCCTGTCGGCCAGCGCCCTGACCGTCGACAGGTCGTGCGTGACCAGGATGACGCCGGTGCCGCTGGCGGCGATCGAACGGATCAGCTTGACGACCTGCGCGGTCTGCTTGACGCCGAGCGCGGCGGTGGGCTCGTCGAGGCAGATAAGCTTGACGTGATCGGCAAGCGCGCGGGCAATGGCGATGGACTGCCGCTGGCCGCCCGACAGCGAGCGCACCAGAACGTTTTCGTCGCGAAGCGTGACGCCCAGCGCGGCAAGCCGGGCACGACACTGCTCGGCGGCCTTTCGGTCGTCGCGAACCGGGAAGACACCGAGCCAACGCCGCGTTTCCTCACGCCCGAGGATCATATTGTGGGCGACGCTGAGGTTCGGGCAGAGCGCCAAATCCTGATAGACGGTCTCCAGGCCGGCGCCGCGTGCATCCTGCGGGCTCCTGAAGGAAATCGGCTGGCCCTCGAGGGTCATCGCGCCGGCATCGGGCCGGATGGCGCCCGAAATAATCTTCACCAGCGTCGACTTGCCGGCGCCATTGTCGCCGAGCAGACAGACGATCTCGCCTTTGCCGACCGTGAAGCTCGCCTCTTCCACGGCCGTCAGCGCGCCGTAGGATTTGCGGGCGCCGGCAATCGAGAATGCCGGACCTTGCGGGGCTTCTGCATTGCCCGCCGTCACGGCAGGGCCGGCCGAGGCGACGGCACCATTGTCCGCCACCGTGAAGTTGGTCGCGGCCGCCCGAGCGCGCCGGCCGCGAAAACCGATCGCAGCCTGATCGGCCACCAACGCCAGCAACAGCATGCTTCCCACCGAAATGGATTGCCACCATGATTGCAGGCCGACGAAGATCAGTCCTGCATTGAGGATGCCGATGGTGGCAACGCCGATGGCGATGCCGAGCGGCCGTCCGGAGCCGCCGGAAAACGCAACGCCGCCGAGGATCGCGGCGGTGAGCACGTCGAGCTCGAAGCGAACGCCGATGGTCGGCGTGATGCTGCCGAGACGACCGGCGATCAGAACCGAGACCAGGCCGATCAGCAAGCCATTGGCGGCGTAGAGGCCAACCACCGTGCGCCGCACCGGAATGCCGCAGAGTTCGGCTGCGCGCGGGTCGCCGCCTATGGCGTAGAGCCTCAAGCCGGTGACCGTGCTGGTCAAGACAAAGGCTCCGATCACAAAGACCAGCGCGGCGATGATCACGGTGTACTGGATGCCGAAGATCTTGCCCCGCCCCAATTCGAGCAGAGCCTCGGGAAAACCATAGACCGCGGTGCTGGAGACGACGAAGGCAAGGCCGCCATAGAGCGCCAGCATCGCCAGCGTGACGATCAACGGCGAGATGCTCAGCCTGCGCACCAGCAGACCGTTGAGCAGACCGAGCAAAAGGCCCAGACCCAGGCCGACGCAGATCGCCAGCAGCGCGCTCTGCGTCGCCACTGCAACCTTGGCAGTGATGATGCCGATCAAGGCGACCATGCTGCCGATGGAGAGGTCGACATAGCCGGCGATCAGCAGCGCGGAGGTGCCGAGCACGGCAATCAGGATCGAGGTCGAGTTGACGCCGATGACGACGAAATTGTCGAGGCTGAAGAACGATTTGTTCAACAGCGAGAAGGCGACGATCAAGCCGAGCGCGACCAGCGCCAGCCCGATGCGGCCAGACGCTTCGCCCGGCGCCTTGACGCCCGGCAGCAAGGATGAAAACCGGCCCGTTTGCAGCGGTGTCGTCCCCGTTCGAAGGCTGTCTGTGCTCATGCTTGCCTCTCACTGAAGCGGGCGGTTTCAGGTCAGGCTGAACCGCCCGTATCGCGCGGGAAAAACAGGCGCTACTTTGCCTCGGATGACCAGGGGAAATTCACATACTGGTCGCGCGTATCGTAGCAGATGTTGCCGTACATCCTGAGATAGATATCGCGGCGCTTCGGGTCCTTGTAGACCGCGGCCGGGTCGGCGACGTCGGCCTCGTACTGGGCCATGTAGTCGCTGGTCAGCGCCACCGGCAGGATATCCATCGCCTGCGGGATGCTCTTGCCCTCCAGCCAGTCGGCCGCGTGCTGGCCCATGGCATAAGCGAAGACCGGCGACGCCAGGCTGATGCTTGCCTTGTAGGGACCGCCGCCTTTCTTGATCGCGGCGACCGCTTCCGGCTCGCCGTCGATGCCGCCGAGGAACTGGTCCGGCCGCGCCTTGCCTGCCGCTTCCAGGGCAGCCAGCGCGCCGAGCACGACGGTGTCGGCGCCGAGCACGACATCGACGTCGGGATGGGCCTGGAGAATGGTGCTCATCGTGGCAAAGCCGCCTTCCTTGTTGACGGGATTGGGTGAGATGTCGGCGACGATGGTGACGCCGGGCATTGCCTTGAAGATGTCGCGCATGGCGGCAAAGCGCGGCGCCAGGAATTCCATGCTGTCATGCGACAGGATGACGACATTGGCCTTGCCGCCGAGCTTGTCCTTTATGTAGGCTGCGGCCGCTTCGGCCAGCACCTTGCCGGTCTCGTATTGCGGCGCATTGAGCAGCGACGTGGCTGGCGGCGGCACGATGGTGCCGACATAGGCGCCCGACCAGATAAGCTCCTGCAGGCTGCGGCTCATGGAGGCCGGGTCCACAGGCGCCGCCACCAGACCGCCGATCTTGGAGGCGAGAAACAATTGCACCTGCTCGACCCCCTTGGCGGCGTCATTGTTGGCAAGCGCGCGGCGATATTCCAGCCCGCGATCCTTGGCGGCGGCGGCCAGGCCGCGGTCGACGCCCTGCATGAATTCACGCTCGTTGTCCTGCGCGAAGGCCAGCACCTTGTTCAGGCCGGGCGGTGGGCTGCAGGCCGGCGCCTTCGGATCGAACGGCGCAAATACCGCCGGCTTGGTGAGCCCGGCCGGGCCGTCCTGCGCGCTTGCCAGAATGGTACCGCCCGCGAGCACACCGGCAACGCCGAGCAGCGTCGCCAGCATCATGTTCCTGTCAGATCGCATTTTACTTCCTCCCTGTCGTTGATTGTTGCCGCGCATCGCAAGCCTCGCGGTCGCTACTCTTCCCAGTCTCCCCAGATGCCCACCTTCCCGCTCTCAAGTCAAAAGTTTTTCCAGTGGAATTAATTAATCAGAGATAGTCGGGTGGCTCGCCCACGCGATCACGCCTTGCCGATCAGCGACTGGACGGCTTTGGCCAACTCCGTGCCGAGCACGCGATGCGCGTCGCTGTCGAGGTGAATGCCGTCTACCGCGCTCGACTCGACGACGTCGCCGGCGTTGAAGAACGCGGCGCCGGCGCGCCGGGCGGCATCACGGAACAGGCCGGCAAAGTGCATCGACTTTGCGGCGCCGCCCAGAAACATCTGGCCGAACCAGTCGACCTCCAGCATCGGCGGCGGCGCTACTATCAGGACCGCGGGCGCCACGCCCGCGGGGCCAGCTTCGCTGCGCAGGACAATTCTGGCCAAAATCTCAATGGAATCAGCGACGTCATTCGGCGTTACCGAGAACCTATGCTTGAGATCGTTGGTGCCGAGCATCAGGATGACGAGGTCGAGCGGCATATGCGTTTCCAGGCACACCGGGAGCGATTTGAGCCCGTTCTTGTGGAGACCTTCGATCGGATCGTCGTGCACGGTGGTGCGCCCGCCCTGCCCTTCTTCGATCACATCCCATCCGTTGCCGAGCTGGCGGCGCATGATGCCCGGCCAGCGGCGGTCGGGCGTGAAGCGGTGCCGTCCGACGCGGGCCAGGGTGGGAATGGCGCCATAGGTATTGGAATCGCCAAAGCACATGATGGTCCGGGTCTGCGTCACGGCATTGCTCCTCCAGGCTTGCATACTTTGAACGACAGCAGGCCGGCCGGCGTCAACTACATTTTTCCATCGGGTGGATTTAAGTGTTGCCTTGCCAGGCCCGCATTGCTACGTCAGCGCTTTGATCGGCTCGCCTTGCGGCCAACCTCCTTGCGCAGGGGAAAGCGTGACCGGCACCAGCTTCTTCAGTCTCGAAAAGATCGCCGAGGGCCGCAGCGGCGGAACCACGCAGGCCGAGAGCCGCATCTACAACGAACGCCTGATCGTCTCGCTCATCCGCCGGCACGGGCAGCTGGCCAAGACCGATTTGACGCGGCTGACCGGGCTGGCCGCGCAAACCATCACCACCATCGTCAACCGCGCCGCCGACAACAAGCTGCTGCTGCGCCTGGAGCCTTTGCGCGGACGGCTGGGGCAACCCTCGGTTCCCTATGCGTTGAACCCGAAAGCCGCGTACGCCTTCGGCCTCAAGGTCGACCATCGCAGCGCCGATGTCGCCCTGGTCAATTTCGTCGGCGACGTGATGGCGTTCGAACGCACACTGTTCGACTATCCGACGCCCGTCGAGGTGATGAAATTCGCCAAGGGCGCCATCGCGCGCATGTGCCGCAAGCACAGATCGATAGAGCAAGACCGCATCGCGGGTCTTGGCATCGCCTCGCCATTCCATCAGTGGAACCTGAGCGAAGAGGGCGCGGTGCCGGCGAGCAGGCTGGATGCCTGGAGGGAAATCGACATTCGCGCCGAACTGGACCGGGCGTTCGACTGGCCGGTGTTCCTCTACAACGACGCCACGGTGTCGGCCGCGGCCGAACTGATGTTTGGCGCCGGCGGATCGCGCGCCGACTTTCTCTATGCCTATGTCGGGCACTTCATCGGCGGCGGCCTGGTGCTCGATCATCACTTGTTCCCCGGCCGCAACAAGCTGGCCGGGGCGCTGGGCGACATGCCGGTGCCCGCGCCGGGGCGCAAGGGCGACCGGATGACCCCGCTGCTGCGCGTCGCTTCGCTGCATTCGCTGGCCGGCAAGCTCAACGACCAGGACAATGGGGACGAGGGCGCCGGCCGCATCTGGTCGTCGCCCGACAACTGGGGCGACCTTGGAGAGCCGCTCACCGCGTGGATCGATGAGGTTTCGGACGGGCTTGCCTATGCCGCCCGCAGTGCCGTTGCCTTGCTCGACATCGACAATGTGGTGATCGACGGCGCCATACCGAATGGCGTGCGCAAGGAGATCGCCAAGGCCATGCGCAGAAAGCTGGCACGGATCCTTGTCGATCGCCCCGAGCCGTTCTCCGTCATCGAGGGGACGTTTGGCCATCTCGGCCCCGTTATCGGCGGCGCCAGCATTCCGTTGCTGGTGAAATATTCGAACGACAAGGAATTGCTCTTCAAGGAATAGGCGCGCAGCCGCCGGCACCAGGCATTTCGAACTGTGAGACTTGTCACATACCTGCTCGTGAAGCGCGTGCTACTTGCACCCTGCGGTCGGTCGACGCCGAAAGAAATCGCCTGCCATGGTCTGGCGGTGACGGGCCTTTCACTTTATGCTGTGGCAGGTTGCATACTCTCAACGGACCTTGATGCCGCAAGCGGTGTTCTCGTCGGCGTCAGGCCGCGACCAGGAGTTTTGTCATGCTCCGACTTTGCGGATTCATCGCGGCCTTCATCCTTGCCGGCCTCACAAGCTTTGAGGCCTGCGCCGATCGAAGGGTCGCGCTCGTCATCGGCAATTCCGATTATCGCGACATCCCGGCGCTGAAGAACCCGGCCAAGGATGCCCAGGATGTATCGGCCACGTTCCGGCTGGCGGGCTTCGAGGTTTTCGTCGCCGAGAATCTCACCAAGCAGCAGTTCGAAGGCCAGTTCCGGGACTATCTGGCCGCCGCCGACGGCGCCGATCTCGCCGTCGTCTACTATTCCGGGCACGGCTTTCAGATCGGCGGCGAGAATTTCCTGATACCCGTCGACGCCTCGTTGAAGAAGGCGGCCGACATCGAGGTCCAGGCCATCAAGCTCAACGACGTGCTGGAGCAGCTGCGCTCGAAGTCGAAGATCCAGGTGATCATCCTCGATGCCTGCCGCAACAACCCCTTCCCGCGCAACAATTACTGGCTGCGCGACCAGCTTGTCACCGCCGGCAATACCGGGCTGGCGCAGGTGCGAAGCTCGCTCAACACGCTGATTGCCTTCGCCACCGAACCAGGCGCGGTCGCCTATGACGGCAGCGGCGACCTCAGCCCGTTTTCATCGGCCTTTTCGCGGCGCGCGCTGGCGCCGAACCAGGAGATCCGCACGGTCATGTCGGCGGTGCGCCGCGATGTCGTGCAGGCCACCAACGGCATGCAGGTGCCCTGGGAAAATTCCTCGCTGATCGATGACGTGGTGCTGGTGCGCCGCAACAACCGGCCTTCGCTGCCGCCAGTGCTGGAGAAGGTAGTGCTCTCGGGGGTCGGTCCTGTCGCTCTCGGCCTGCCGGAGCCGGTCGATGTCGATGGCGGCGCTATCAGCGTCAGCATCGAACGTCCGCCGGCAATGGGCCGTCTGGTGCTGGACGGCAAAGACGTCGCGGTGGGCGAACCGATCGCCGGCAAGGACCTGCCGCGCCTGCAGATGGATGTCCCCAAAGGCGCCGCCACGCAGGACGAGGTGGATATGCTGGCCTATGCCACGCATGACAATTGGGGCGGGGGGAGCCAGGGCATACTCGTGTTCCGCGTCAAGAGCGGCGAAGGTGCGGCGGGTCAGCAGATCATGGCTTCGCTCGAGGCCGAGCAGAAGCAGCAGGTGCTGGATCGCGGCATCCACATCACCGGCGCTGCCGAAGCGATCGAGAACCGCAAGCTTGATATTCCCGTCGGCGTCGGCCCCGTCGCGCTCAATCTGGATTTCCCCACCGACGATCCGGCGGTCAGCCTGAAGGTCTCGGGGTATCCGGCAACGGGAACGCTGTCATTGCCTGATCGAACCTTGTCGCCGCAATCCAGCCTTCTGGCCGGTGAAGTCGACCATCTCCGTTACGAGCCGCAGATCGGCGCCGGCGCGCCGGTCGAGGTCGGCTTCGAAATCCGGGCCGACAGCAGCTCGGCCAAGCCGGCGACGATGAAGCTGTCGCCGACGGTCGATGCCTGCGATACCGCCGCCGGCGAGCCTCTCGACCTGCAAGGCGTGGTGCCCGGCCTGCTGCCGAACGAGATCGGCGCCGGTGCGGTGGCAGCCTGCGAGGCGGCCGTGAAAACCTATCCAGACGTCGCCCGCTTCCACTACGAGCTCGGCCGCGCCCTGCTTGCGGCAGGCCAGGTTAGAGAGGCCAGGACAGCCATCGAGGACGCCGCCAAGAAAGGCCATGTGCGCGCCGTCTTCGAACTCGGCTATCTCAACGCAACCGGAACCGGGACGGCCATCGACCGCACCCAGGCCAACGCTCTCTACAAGGCTGCCGCCGACAAGGGCGATCCTTACGGTATGACCTCGTGGGGACGCGCGCTGTTCAATGGCTATGGCGTCAACCGCGATACGGCCAAGGGCCTCGACCTGCTGCTCAAGGCGGCGGCCATGGGGCACACCTATGCCATGAACGATCTTGCCGCCATCTTCACCGAGGGCCGCAATGGCGTGCCTGCCGATCCGGCCCGCGCCGTCGCCTTCCTGCAAGCGGGGGTGCAGCGCCAAGACATGTATTCGATGAACCTGCTCGGCCGCAATTACCTCGCCGGCCAGGGCATCGACAAGGATCCGAAGACGGCGCAGGCCCTGTTCCAGCAGGCCACCGATCTTGGCCAGCCCTACGCGCCCGGCAGCCTCGCCCGCATGTACAGGGATGGCGCCGGTGTGCGCCAGGACCCGGCGGAAGCGCAAAGGCTGTTCGAACTGGCGACCACGCGCGGCGATCCGTCGAGCGCCTATGATCGCGCGGCGCTCGAAATGGCGAAAGGCGACAAGGCCGATCAGGCTGTCGCGGTGCGCTTCCTGGCATTCGCCGTCGCGCTCGATCTGCGCAAGGAGTTGCCGGACGCCAAAAAGGGCCTGGCGCAGTTCGGCACCAAGCCGAAAACGGCAGCTTTGGACGCGCTGCGTCAGGAGCTCAAGTCGAAGATCCCCCCGTCCGGTTCGCTGGACATGCAACTGGTCAATGCGGCCCGGGGGGTCTGGGAAGAAGCCAATCCGCGTCGGGATTTGTTCTGAACAATAAGGAGGCCATGGTGGGCAAGGCATTCAAGCAGACATTCGGGCAGGCATTCATCGGGATAATTCTATCCGGCGTTCTGGCCGGGCTCATGGGCTGCACCTCCGTGTCGCCGATGTTTGAGCCGGCACCGCCGGTGAAACATCGCAAGGTGGTTCGCGTAGCACCTCAGCCAAAGGTGGTCAGATACAAGAAGGCGGCCACCGGCAAAGTGATCAAGCCGGCCGAGGAGATCCCGCAAAAGCCGCCCGTGATTCCTTCTCTCGGCGGTAGCGGCGGAGGCAACGGCGGAAGCAGCGGAGGCGGCGGTTGGGGATGAGGATGGCGCCGAGCGAAAAACTGGTTTCCTGAAATGGGGTGACTACCCGTCACTTCGCTTGCCAGCTCCGAACCTCAACCCGTCCATCAGCAGCTTGACCAGCCGGCGCGAGCGGTCGCGCCAGTCCTTGGTGTCGGGGGCCGAGTAGATTCCGCCGAGTGCATGCAGCACATCGGAGGCGTCGACGTCGCTGCGGATCGAGCCTTCCGCCACTGCCGCCTCGACCAGTTGCCGCAAGGCCAGCGACACCCGGCCCGACATGTCGGAGAACACGGCGGAATTGGTGTTGAACAGGATGCGCAGGCTGGCCGCCAGGCCGCGCTTGGTGGCGATGTAGTCGACGAAGCGCTGCATCCACTGTTCCAGCGCCACATCGGCCGAATGGTGCCTGGCGAGATCATCGGCCGCCGCGCAGAGCGCCTCGACTTCACGCCGATAGACCACCTCGACCAGATGCTCGCGGGTTGGAAAATGCCGGTACAGCGTGCCGATGCCGACGCCCGCCTGGCGCGCGATCTCCTCCAGCGAGGCATCGACGCCGTGCTCGGCAAAGGCCGCTGCCGCAACCTCGACCAGCCGGTCGCGGTTGCGTTGCGCATCGGCGCGCAGCGGCCTTGGCGCTGCGGCTTCGCGCCTCTCGCCGGCAATTGCTTGCGACTGCTCGGTCAATTTTTTCTCCACTGTCGAAATATGGGGGCTTGAACCCAAAGGGGTAAGCCCCCAACTGAATAAACGGAGGCGCCTCCGTTTTAGTGGAGCAGCCTCATCATATAATCAGGGGAGCCGGTATGTCACGTGTTGAGATTGTGAAGACTGAAGCATCCCCTGCCCGCTGGAAAGTCAGGGCGGCCGAGCTGTCAATCTCCCCCTCGTGGGGGAGATGTCCGGCAGGACAGAGGGGGGCCCTGTCCCGCCAGCCTATCGAGGCCTGACCAACACCCGCTTGGAAAAGGTCTATTTCGATGGATGTAAATCGGGAACGTCGCATTCCTTCGCGCCTCCCTCTGCCCTGCTGGGCATCTCCCCCACAAGGGGCGAGATTAGGCGCACCGTCGCCTCTTCCCTTTTCCTCTCCCACTCGGACGCCATTTCAATCCCCTGGCGTCAAGCAACTGGAGCCAGACGCCCATGACCAGCCAGACCATCCACCTCACCATCAACGGGCACGACCATGAACTGCAGGTCGAGCCGCGCGTCACGCTGCTTGACGCCTTGCGTGATCGCCTCGACCTGACCGGCACCAAGAAGGGTTGCGACCAGGGCCAGTGCGGCGCCTGCACGGTGCATGTCGAGGGACAGCGCGTGCTGGCCTGCCTGACGCTTGCAGCACAAGCCGAAGGCCGCGAGATCACCACCATCGAAGGATTGGCCGGCGACGACGGCACGCTTAACGCGGTTCAGGCTGCTTTCCTCGACCAGGATGCTTTCCAGTGCGGTTACTGCACGCCCGGACAGATCATGTCGGCGGTGGCCTGCATCCGCGAGGGCCATGCCGGCTCGGATGACGAAATCCGCGAATACATGGCAGGCAATCTCTGCCGCTGCGGCGCCTATCCGCACATCGTTGCCGCCGTGCGCCAGGCGGCACTGGAGGTCGCGTCATGAGGGATTTTTCGTACATTCGCGCCGATACACTCGATGCCGCACGCCAAGCTGCCGCCCTGCCCGGCGCCATGCTGCTTGCCGGCGGCACGACGCTGGTCGATCTCGCCAAATGCGGCGTTGCCGAACCCGACAGCCTGGTCGACGTCACCCATCTCAAAGGGCTCGACGCCATCAAGGTCGACGCTGACAGTGCCATGATCGGCGCGCTGGCCAAGATGAGCCACGTCGCCGACCATGCCGAGATCAAGAGCCGCTTCCCCGCGGTCTCGGAAGCGCTGTGGCAGGCGGCCTCCGCGCAACTCCGCAACATGGCGACCATCGGCGGCAATCTCATGCAGCGCACGCGCTGCCCCTATTTCCGCGATCCCGCGAATTTTCCCGCTTGCAACAAGCGCTCGCCCGGCACCGGCTGCTCGGCAATCGGTGGCGTCACCCGCGGCCATGCCGTGCTCGGCACCAGCGACGCCTGCATCGCCATGTATCCCGGTGACCTCGCCACCGCGCTGGTCGCCTTCGATGCCGTGGTTCATCTTGGCGAACGCCAGGTTGCCGTCGACGACTTCTTTCTCCTGCCCGGCGCCACGCCCGACAGGGAACATGCCATCCAACCGGGCGAGATGATCACCGCCATCAGCATCCCGGCTTCAGCCGCCGCCCGGCGTTCGACCTATCTCAAGGTTCGCGACCGGCAGTCCTATGAGTTCGCCGCTGCAAGTGCCGCGGTCGGCATCGACTTCGAAGCCGATGGCCGCACCATTCGCGACCTGCGCGTCGCGCTGGGCGGCGTCGCGACAAAGCCATGGCGTTCGCATGCCGTGGAAGCGGCACTGAAGGGCAAGGTGCTCAGCGAAGACAGGGTGCGGGCGGCCAGCTTGCTCGCCATGGAAGGGGCCATCGACCACGGCGCCAACCACTACAAGATCGAACTGGCGCCGCGCGTCGTTGCCCGCGCCATCCTCAAGACGGGAGCCATGGCATGACCATTCACGACCCGAGGACACGGCACGGCGACGCTTCGGACGGCACTGCCGATCAGGTTGGCGGGCGGCTGTCGCGCGTCGACGGCCCGGCCAAGATTACCGGTGCGGCAAAATACGCCGTCGAGCAGCAGCTCGATGGGCTAACCTACGGCGTCCTGGTCGAAAGCACGATCGCGTCAGGCAAGGTGCGCTCGATCGACACGTCAGCCGCGGAGGCGGCACCTGGTGTGCTCAAGGTGCTGACGCCGGACACCATCATGCCGCTGAAGACTGCATCGGACTGGTTCGGCACGCCGCCGCCGGACAAACCCTACTGCCCGCTGGCGCGCGACATCACCTTTTCGGGCCAGCATGTCGCCGCGGTCATCGCGGAGACTTTCGAGCAGGCCGTCGCGGCAGCGGCGATGGTCAAGGTCAGCTATGACCAGACGCCGGCCATCGTCGACCTCAGCGACGCCAAGGCCGGCGACGGCATTCCGATCGCCGCCATGACCAAGGAATGGGGCGATGCGCAGGCCGCTTTCGCCGCTGCCCCGGTGCGCGTCTGCGGCGCCTATAACACGCCGCGCGAATACCAGGCGCCGATGGAGCCGCATGGCCTCATCGCGCGCTGGGAGGGCGATCGGCTGACCGTGTGGGAACCGAGCCAGTGGCTCGACGGCATGGCCCGCACCTATGCCGAATGGTTCGGCGTGCCGTTCGAAAATGTACGGCTGGTCTCGCCTTATATCGGTGGCGGCTTCGGCTCCAAGGCATTGGCGCTCGGCCATGGCGCGGTGGCGGCTGCCGCAGCAAAAATGCTGGGACGTCCGGTGCGGGTCGTGATGACGCGGCCGCAGACTTTTACCGGCTATGGCGGCCGCGCCGCGACCCGCCAGACGGTGACGATCGGCGCCGACCGTGACGGAAAGATCCAGTCGATCGTGCATCGCGGCGTCAATGAAACGTCGATCGACGGCATGTGGGTCGAGCCTTTGGGCGTGGTCACCTCGATCATGTATGCGACGCCCAACTTCTCCTCGAAGCAGAATGTCGTGCGGGTGAATTCGGTGGTGCCCGGCGCCATGCGCGCGCCGGGCGAAAACCCTAGCGCCTTCGGCATCGAAAGCGCCATTGACGAGCTCGCCTACGAGGTCGGCATCGATCCGCTGGAGATCCGGCTGAGGAATTACGCCGAGCAGGATCCGCACGCAAAAAAGGCTTGGTCGACGCGGCAGTTGCGCGAGGCTTTCGCGGCTGGCGCCGAACGCTTCGGCTGGGCCCAGCGCACGTCCAAACCGCGTTCGATGCGCGACGGCAACCAGCTGATCGGCTGGGGCGTCGCCGCCGGCACCTATCCGGTGCGGCGCGCTTATGGCGAGGCCATCGTGCGTATCCTTGCCAACGGCTCGGTCGAGGTCGAAAGCTCCTCGATCGACATGGGCCAAGGCACCTACACGATCCTGGCGCAGACGGCGGCCGAAACGGTCGGCGTGGCGGCCGACCATGTCGTCGTGAAGCTCGGCGATTCCCGGTATCCCCGCGCCGGCGTGGCCGGCGGGTCGCGGCTGGCCGGCGTGATGACGGGCGCGGTCTACAAGGCGGCGACATCGGCGCTCGATCAGCTTGTCGGACTGGCGATCAGCGATCCGCGCTCGCCCTTCCACGCGCTGCAGGCCAACACGCTGGTCGTCGCCAATGGCCGCATCAGGTCGCCGCGCGGCGATGGTCCCGATGTCTCGATCGCCGACCTGCTGGCCAGCGTCGGCCGCGACCGCATCGAGGCCACCGGCGACACCATGCCGGCGAACTCGACCGCCGAGGATCGCTACAAGAACTACACCACCATCGCGGCGGCACTGCCGCACACCGAGGGCGACTATTCGCGCCACTCCTGGTGCGCGCATTTCATCGAGGTGCGCGTCGACGAGGATTTCGGCACCGTGCGCGTGTCGCGCGTGGTGTCGGCGCTGGATTCGGGCCGGCTCTACAACCCCAAGCTGGCCGAAAGCCAGTGGAAGGGCGGCATCATCATGGGCATCGGCCAGGCGCTGCTGGAAGAAGGCATTGTCGACCGCAGGCATGGCCGCATCGTCAACAACAATCTCGGCGACTATCTGGTGCCGACCAATGCCGACATCCCCGATATCGAGGTCATCTCGGTCGGCATTCCCGACCTGCACTCTTCGGTGCTCGGCGGCAAGGGTGTCGGCGAACTGGCCATCGTCGGCGTAGCGCCAGCGATCGCCAATGCGGTGTTCCATGCGACGGGAAAAAGAGTGCGGGATTTGCCGATCACGCTGGAGAAGTTGATCTAGGAAGCGGCGTGCGTAATCTCCCCCCTTGAGGGGGAGATGTCGCCGAAGGCGACAGAGGGGGTCGCCTCTCGTAGAGCGCCAACCTCCTTCCGCCGCAGTAGGTCGAGCCCGGTCGGACCGACCCCCTCTGCCCTGCCGGGCATCTCCCCCTCAAGGGGGGAGATTGGCAGCTCGCGCGCCTCGGTTACCAGTCGAGCTTGAACGCAAGTTTGCCGAAATGCTGCCCGCCTGCCGCCATGTGCGCGTAGGCTTCGGCCGCCTGCTCCTGGCTGAACACCTTGTCGACGACCGGGTCGATGCGGGCGGCGGCGATGGCGCGGACGGCGGCGCGAAGGTCAGATACCGACCCGGTGTTGTTGCCGATCACCTTCAGTGCCTTGATGATGATCGGCAGCAGGTCGACCGTGGCCTCGGCGCCGGTGACGAAACCGATGGTGAACAGCGTGCCGCCAGGCGCGGTGGCGTTGACGGCGCGGGCGAAGGTGGCGGTGCCGGCGGTCTCGACGACGAGGTCGGCGCCGAGGCCGCCGGTCAGTTCCAGCACCTTGCCGTCCCAGTCGGGCGTCGCGCGGTAGTTGATGAGATGATCGGCGCCGAGTGCCTTCGCCCGCTCCAGCTTCTCGTCCGACGAAGAAGTGATGATGACGGTTGCGCCGGCGGCTTTCGCCAGCTGAAGGGTGAAGATGGAGACGCCGCCGGTGCCGAGCAGCACGACGACCGAGCCCGGCCCGACATCGGCGGCGCGGACGGCGTTCCAGGCGGTGGTCGCGGCGATCGGCAGGGTCGACGCCGCCTCGAAAGAGAGACGAGCCGGTACCGGCACGAGCGAGTTGGCCGGCAGCGCGACATATTCGGCGAGCGACCCCGGCAGCGAAATTCCGCGCATCTGCGTCATCTCGTTAGGCCGGGGCGGACCGCCGATCCAGCGCGGCTTGGCATGGGCAACGACGCGATCGCCGACGGCGAAATCCGTAACGCCCTCCCCCAGCGCGACGATCTCGCCGGCGCCGTCGGCGACGGGAATGAGCGGAAAGCCGGGCACGCGATAATTGCCGCTGGCCACCGCCACATCGACGAAATTCAGGCTCGCGGCGCGCTGGCGGATCAGCACTTCGCCGCGCTGCGGTTCAGGCGTGGCAATGGTGGTGGCGCGAAAGGCGTCCAGCTTGGCGGCGGTCAGTTCGATGGCTTTCATGGCTCACGCATTCCTGTTTAAGGGGTCAATCGTCAGGATTGAGTGAAGCTATCTGCTGCGCTACAAGCAGATAATCCGGAATTTTTACATTTGAATTCTGTGCTTTATGCAGCAATCACACGACCCCGCCAGCCTTGCCGAAATGGCCGCCTTTGCGGCCATCACGGAAGCGCGCTCCTTCACCAAGGCAGCGTTGCGCGTCGGGCGCGACTCGACGGTTCTGTCACGCCGCCTGCAATCGCTGGAGGAGCGGCTCGGCGTGCGGCTGCTGCACCGGACCACCCGAAGCGTGTCGTTGACGGAGGCCGGAGCGGAGTTCCTGGTGCGTGTCCGCGCCATCCTGGCCTCGGTAGACGAAGCTGAGGCTGCTGCTTCCGCGCATGCCAGCGGGGCTCCGCGGGGCTTGCTGCGGCTGGCGCTGCCGGGAACCTTTGGCCGTATGTGGATCGGGCCGCTGCTGCCGCAATTTCTAGCGACGTTCCCGGATGTCAGCATCGAGGCCGAGTTCTCCAACCGGTTCGTCGATCTCGTTGCAGAGAACTTCGATGTCGCCGTCCGTCTCGGCGCGCTGGAGGACTCGCGCCTGGTGGCGCGCAAGATCGCGACACGGCGGCGGTTGCTGTGCGCTGCTCCCTCCTACCTCGCCCGCCGGGGCACGCCGGAAGCGCCGGAAGCGCTCACAGAACACGCCTGCCTCGGCTTCTCCGGCTTCCAGACCTTTCCAACCTGGGAGATGACCGACAGTTCGGGACGCCGCGTCAACGTCGACGTCTCGGGGCCGATGGTGTGCGACGATGCCGAGGTGCTGGTCGAAGCCGCGGTGCAAGGCCTCGGCCTGATGATGAGCACCGACTGGCTTGTCGGACGCGAACTCGCCGACGGACGGCTGGTGCCGGTGCTGGCGGACTGGACGCTGGCCGACGAAGGCGCGGTCTATGTCGTCATGCCCTCGGCCAAGGGACAAGCCGCCAAGACACGCGCCTTCGCCGAGTGGATCGGCAAGCGCTTCGCGCCGGAGCCGCCCTGGACGTCGAGGCCGGTCTCAAAGGCTTGATCAATGGGGCGCGCCGGGGGCTAAGACGGCATATGCCGCTGTCACCAGGCCTTTTGTCCTGTATGATCTCGTTGAATGTAGCTTGGGAGGGGATCATGCAAAGTGCATTGGCGAAGTTCATGATGGCAGGTTCCGTTCTGGCCGCGCTGCAAGCCGCGCAGCCGGCTTTTGCCGCGTCCTGCAACTGGAGCGCCAAGATGGAAGAAGACGAAGGCGGCAGCGTGCTGACGGCTTCGGTGTGCGGCGGACCGAAGGCCGATGCGCATCTGATGCTCGTCTGTTTCGACAAGCCGGTGCTGAGCTACGATCTGGGTGCGGCCGGCCAGCAGCTGGAACCCGGCATCAGCGCTTCCTTCACCTTCAAGGGCGGTGACAAAAGCGTGACCAAAAAGCTCGACCTCGAGGCCATGTACAATTACTTCACGGCTGAGCTGAGCAAAGACGATCCACTGCTCGGCTTGTTGCGCGGCAAGGGCGACGTCACGGTTACGGCCGACAAATATGGCGAGAACAGCTTTCCGCTGACGGGCTCGAGCGCTGCGATCGGTAAGGTGCTGGCGCAGTGCGGCAAAGGTTCGGCCGGCGAAGCGGACTGAAGCTCCCTACTTTCGACCACGCAGCTTGGTCCCGCGCCTCCGTCAGGGGCAAAGCCAAGCAGGTTCTCGCCGCGCCCGGTTTGCCGTTTCGCTCATCGACGGGGGCACGGGTTTTGGAGGCGGCAATATGCGGCCTGAGTTTTCAACGCGAGCTGCGCTCTCCCTCCGGTGTCGCCACCACCAAGGCGGCGGCGGCATTGGCCGTGGCAATCGCCGCTTCTATCGGATGGCCACGCGCAAGGCCTGCCGCGAAGGCGCCGACGAATTCGTCGCCGGCGCCATGGGTGCTGACGACTTTTACCGGAATGGCGCCCAGCGCGAAGGCCGCGCCCGTCCGGTCGCAATAGGCGACCCCCTCACCGCCGGCGGTGACAATCGCCGAGGGGTAGGCATCGATAAGCCGCCGTGCGGCTTCGGTTGCGCCGGCGAGCGTATCGACCGGAACGCCGGCCAAAAATTCCGCTTCGATGGCGTTGACGATGACGATGTCTGTCAGCGCGGTCAATTCGGCCGACAGTGTTCGCGCCGGTGCGGCGTTGAGCACGACGCGGCCGCCGGATGCCTTCACCGCGCGCGCGGCAGCGATGTTGGCGGCATCGGGCACTTCGTTCTGCAGCAACAGCACTGCCGTCTGTACCACCACCTCGCCCGCAGCCGCGATGTCATCACCGCCCAGGATGAGATTGCTGCCGGAGACGATCACCGCACCATAGTCGCCATCGCTGTCGAAGATCGCCACGCTCATGCCGGAGCCTGCGCCGGCCGCCACGCGCACGAAGCGGCGATCGACGCCGGTGCGATCGAGATTGGCCAGCAGCGCCGTGCCGAAATCGTCGTCGCCGACGGCGCCGATCATCGCCGCACGCACGCCGGCGCGTGCCGCCGAGACCGCCTGGTTGCCGCCCTTGCCGCCGCATTTCGGCTGCCAGGCACGGCCGGTCACCGTCTCCCCCTTGCGCGGACGGTCGGGCGCGTCGACCATGATGTCGTAATGCAGGCTGCCGAAGACGGTGACCAGCGGAACCGTCATGTGCCCCGGTCTTTTCGCTTCGAGGTGACCGCCGACATGGTGCGGCCGAGATTGCGCTCCGCCGCCTGGTAGTCGCGCTGCGCCACCGCCACGAACAGCGCGTCGAGAATGTTGAGCTGCGCGATGCGCGCCGCCGCGTTCTCGCCCATCAGCGGCGACCCCTGTGCCGTCGAGCACAGCACGATGTCGGCAATCTGCGCCAGCGGCGAGTTGTCGTAGTTGGTGATGGCCAGCGTGCGGGCGCCGCTCTTGCGGGCTAGATGGATGGCGTCGATGACGGCCGACGTATTGCCGGAATGCGAAAAGCCGACGGCGATGTCGTCGGCGCCGAGCAGCGAGGCCGACATCAGCATCATATGCGAGTCGTCATAGACAGACGCGCGGATGCCGATGCGCAGGAATTTGTGCGAGACGTCACGGGCGATCTGGGCGGACCCGCCAACGCCGTAAAAGTCGCGGTTCCTGGCGCGGTAGAGCAGATCGGCGGCACGGTCGAAATCGTCCATGTCGAGGATCGCGAGCGTCTCCTCCAGCGCCTGGATCGAGGTGCGGAACACTTTCTGCACGATCTCGGCCGAGCTGTCGTCGACCGACAGTTCCTGGTGCATCTCGGCGGTCGGGAGGCGGCTGTATTCATAGACGGCGGTGCGGAAGTCGCGGTAGCCGGAGAAGCCGAGTTTCTTGGCGATCTTGACCACCATCGCCTCCGACACGCCGGCCTCCTCGGCGATCTGCTTGAGCGGAATGGTCTCGTCGAAACCGCGCCGGCCGAAGACGGTTTCCACCACCTTGGCCTCAAGCGGGGTGAGATGCGGCATCATCATGCGGATGCGCGGCCCCACGGCTTTCAGATCGAGATTGCTCAACGTCATCCACGTCCCCTCGTCACGACCCGAGCATGGCTTCCTGGACGATAGCCTGCGACGTCACGGCGTCCTGGCTGTCCATGGCGGCGGACAGGCGGTTATCCTTCTCCAGCCGGTCGACAACGCGCAGCAGGCGCTTGACGGTGGCGATGTTGACTTCGCATTCGCGCACCGGATCGAGCCCGCTCATGTCGGGGAAGGTGTCGAAGTAGATGGCGCCGGCGTAGCCGTCGCGGCGGATCTGGCGCAGCAGTTCGATGGTCTGCAGCGTGTGCACCGCGCCGACCATCAGGCCGTCGTCGCGCTTGGCATAGCCATCGTTGAGATGGACGCCGAGCAGCTTGCTGTGGCGAGCGATCAGCGCCGCGGCGAAGGCCGGCTGTTCGTCGGCATAGAGCACATGGGCGAAATCGAGCGTGACGCCGAGAGTGGGTAGGCCGACCTCGCGGATCGCCAGCAAGGTGGTCGCCGCATCCGGCATCAGCGAGTAGGAGCGCGGTTCGTTAGGCTTGTACTCCAGGCTGATCTGGCAGCCGGGATCATGCGCGGCAACTTCACGAATCCCCTCGATTTCGTGCTGCCAGAGCGTCGCATAGTCAGTTTGAAATGCATAGTCGAAGCCATCCTGGCCCAGCCACAGCGTCATCAGACTGGCGCCGGCCGCGCGCACCGCATCGATACCGGCCTTGGTCAAGTCGATGGCTTCGCGGCGCACCGCCGGGTCCGGATTGGTGAAGGCGCCGAGCTTGAAGGCCGGATTGGAGTAGTAACGCATGGCAAAGCCATTGATGGAAAGCCCGAAATCACCGAGCTTTCGGGCGATTTCAGCCGGCTTTTCACTGACATGGTCGGGGAAATTAAGATCAAGGTCGGTCAGCCCGTCGACCTTGGCCGCGCGGGCTGCCATCTGCAGCATGGACGGCTTGCCGGTAAGATCAGGCCATTCGGCTTGCGGCCGCGAGGCGAAGGAATTCAGGCGGGTGGCGAAGCGACTGTTTGTCATGATGGACCTTTCAGTGATTTACTTCATATAAATACGAATATTTGTAAAGTTCTCATTTGCGAGGCGGTTTGTAGCGCGCAACATCCTGCTTGGCCGAGATCTTCGGCTGCGCCTCTGCATCCATGCCGGGAGTTTCGAATCCCGCAACGGTGCGGATGCTGGTGCAAGCCCTTGCGCCCTGCCTGCCGATTGACCAATCTCGCCGACACTGTCATGAGCCGCGGTTGGGGGATCGCACATGCCAACGCTTTATCAACTGAAACCGGCCTTTCAGGCCAGGCTGCGGCCGCTGGCCGACCGGCTGGCCGATGCCGGCGTCACCGCCAACCAGATCACGCTTCTCGCCGCGGCGCTCTCCATCGCCACCGGCCTGGTGGTCGCGGCCTTTGCCTACCATCCCCTGGTTTTCCTGTTGATGCCGGTGGTGCTGTTCGTGCGCATGGCGCTCAACGCCATTGACGGGATGCTGGCCAGGGAACATGGGCAAGCATCAAAACTCGGCATGTTTCTCAACGAACTCTGCGACGTCGTCTCGGACCTGGCGCTGATCCTGGCCTTTGCCACCTTGTTCCCGGCCTGGGGTGTCGTCGCCTTCGCTATTACCGCCATGCTTGTCGAGTTCGCCGGCGTGCTTGGCGTTGCCGCAGGCAGCGGGCGCAACTATGCCGGGCCGTTCGGCAAGAGCGACCGAGCCCTGGTGCTCGGCGTCATCGGCTTTCTCCTCGCTTGCGGCCTGTGGGTGGCGGGGATCGCGCCATTTGTGTTTCCGATCATGGCTACACTGTCGGGGATAACCGCCATCAACCGGATACGCAGCGGCCTTAGAGCGGGCGGCACCTGATGCCAAAGCGTCAGGCACCCGACCGCCAGAGGGAAACCATGATCCACCAGACCATCGCCGCCCTAGCACCGGCAAGCCTCGAGCGCATCGCGCAGGAGCGCACGTTCAAGAGCCATGACGGCACCGAGATCTTCTACCGCTACTGGCCGGCCGCCGGGTCGGCGCCAAAGGGTGCGATCCTGCTGTTCCATCGCGGCCACGAGCATGGCGGCCGCATGGCGCATCTGGTCGACGAGCTCGCCATGCCCGACCATGCCTTCTACGCCTGGGACGCCCGCGGCAATGGCCGATCGGCCGGCGAGCGCGGCTATGCGCCGTCCTTTGCCGCCCTGGTGCGTGATATCGACTGCCTGGTGCGCGAGATCGGCCGGGATGGTTTTGGCCAGCGCGACATCGCGCTGATCGCGCAGTCCTTCGGCGCCGTGCTGGCTGCTGCCTGGGTGCATGACTATGCGCCCGACATCCGCGCGCTGGTGGTGGCTTCACCGGCCTTTTCGGTCAAGCTCTACGTGCCCTTCGCCAAGGAGGGCATTGCGCTGTGGCAGAAGCTCAAGGGCCGCTTCTTCGTCAATTCCTACGTCAAGGCGAAGTTCCTGACGCATGATGCCGAGCGCATCGCTTCCTTCGACGCCGATCCGCTGATCACGCGACCGATCGCCTCCAACATCCTGGTCGAGCTTTACGACCACGCTGCCCGCATCGTCTCGGACGCGCGCGCCATCACCGTGCCGACGCAGCTCTTGATCTCCGGCAGCGATTGGGTGGTGCGGCATGGACCTCAGCACGAGTTCTTCGTCAATCTCGGCAGCAGCGCCAAGGAGCGGCATGTGCTGCCCGGCTTCTTCCACGACACGCTGGGCGAGCGCGATCGCAAGCAGGCGCTGGACCTGATCCGGCCATTCCTCGAAAAGCAATTTGCAACGCCGGAGAAAACCATCGACTTGCTTCAGGCCGACCGCGCCGGCTACACCCGCGACGAGGCAGAGAGGCTCGCCTCGCCGCTGACGCTGCTGTCGCCCAACGGTATTTTCTGGGCGATGAGTCGCGCCTCGATCCGCATGGGCGCCTGGCTGTCTTCGGGCATGAAGATCGGCATGGCCACCGGCTTCGATTCCGGCTCGACGCTCGACTATGTCTACGAGAACGATGCGCGCGGCACCGGCTTCATCGGCCGCATGATCGACCGCACCTTCCTCGACGCCATCGGCTGGCGCGGCATCCGCCAGCGCAAGCTGCATCTGGAAGAGCTGATCGGCAACGCCGCCGCCAGCCTGAAGGCAGCTGGCCGTCCCGTCCACATGCTCGACATCGCCGCCGGCCACGGCCGCTATGTACTCGATGCCGTCGCCAAATGCACTGAACCACCAGCAAGCGTGCGGCTGCAGGATTATTCCGAGCTCAATGTCGGACTGGGTTCGAAGCTGATAGCCGAGCGGCAGCTGCCGACCAGCGTCACCTTCCATCAGGCCGACGCCTTCGATGCCGACATGCTGGCCGGGCAAAAGCCGGCGCCGGACCTCGCCATCGTCTCCGGGCTTTACGAATTGTTCGCCGACAACACGATGATTTCCCGCTCGCTCGGCGGGCTGGCGAGCGCCATGCAACCCGGCAGCCTGCTCGTCTACACCAACCAGCCATGGCATCCGCAGCTGGAGATGATCGCGCGCAGCCTGACCTCGCATCGCGGCGGACAGGCCTGGGTGATGCGGCGGCGCACGCAAGGCGAGATGGACCAGTTGGTGACGGCTGCCGGTTTCGCAAAGATCGACCAGCGCATCGACCAATGGGGCATCTTCACCGTCTCGGTCGCACGGCGCGTCTGAGACCATGGCCCTGCCTGTCACTGACCCTGCCCCGGCGCGGGAACCCTATTTGGGCATCGTGCTGAGGGCAGCCCTTTGGCTGGTCCTGCTGGCGCCGTTCTTCTACGCGAGCTATGGCTTTGCCAACTGGCTGGCATCGCGGCGCGACCATGTCGGCAGCATCGTGTTTGCCTGGGAACACGCCATCCCGTTCGTCGCCTGGACGATCGTGCCCTACTGGTCTATCAATCTGTTCTACGGCCTGTCGCTGCTGCTCAACACGACCAGGCGCGGCGTCGACCGGCTCGCCGGCCGCTATCTCTCGGCGCAGATCATTGCCGTCGCCTGCTTCATCGCGTTCCCGCTGACGGCGACCTTCGTGCGGCCGGAAACCACCGGCCTGCCGGGTTTCCTGTTTGCGGTGCTCGGTGGTTTCGACAAGCCGTTCAACCAGGCGCCATCCCTGCACATCGCGCTGCTGGTGATCATTTGGGACCATTGGCGTCACGTTCTGGCACGTCACCGTCTCGGCGGCATTCTCCGCCCCGTCTGGCACGTCTGGTGTTTTCTCATCGGCGCCTCGGTACTGACGACCTGGCAGCATCATTTCATCGACATTCCGACCGGCGCCCTGCTCGGCCTGTTTGCGCTGTGGCTGTTTCCGTCCAAGGGCGAGCTGCCATTCTGGGGTTTTCGGTTGACCGCCGACCCAAGGGCGCGGCGGCTGGCGGGTTATTACGGGCTGGGGGCGGCCCTTGCTCTGGCCGGCGCTGCCGAGGGCGCGTTGGTCTCCGCCGATTTTATCATCCTGTTGTGGCCGGCATTGGCGCTGGCCATCGTCGCCTTCGCCTATGCTGGGGCCGGGGCCAAAGTGTTCCAGAAGGCAGCCGATGGCAGCGTCTCACTGGCCAACCGTATCCTGCTCCTGCCCTATCGGCTTGGCGCCCGGATCAATGTGTGGGTATGGACCCGCCAACTGGCGCCGCAAGCGGAGATCACCGACGGTGTTTTCCTCGGCCGGTTTCCGAGTGCCGACGATGCCAACCGCTTCGGCACAGTGATCGACCTTGCCGGCGAGATGGAACGGCCGCGCCGCGTGACCTGCCGCTGGATCAGCTACGCGATGCTCGACCTCGTGGCGCCGCCTCACGACAGGCTGGAGCGAGCGGTGGCGGCGATCGAGCTGGCGCGCCGGCGCGGCACCGTCCTGGTCTGCTGCGCGCTCGGCTTCCAGCGCAGTGCAGCCGTCGTCGCCGACTGGCTGGTTGTGACCGGACGCTCGCACACTGCCGCGCAGGCGCGCAGGAAACTCGCCGCATTGGGCCGGCCCGTGCATCTTCAGATCGGGCTGGAAGAACCGGGGCTGGAAGAACCGACATGAGTTGGCCGGCATGAGTGGCGAGAATTTTCCCGAGAACGCCGAAATATTCGCCGCCGGACTGATGGTGCGGGCGGTGTGGCCGATCCTGCTCGTGGTGGCGGCTGTGATGGCAGCGCCGGTCATCGGCCTGGTGGCCGGGCCGCAGACGACAGCGCTGTCGGCGGCGGCCTGGCTGGTCGCGGCGGCGAGCGCCGTGGCCACGCTGGCACTTTCGGCCTTGCTTTTGTTCGATGCCCTGCTGTTCCGGCTGATGGCCAGCCACGCCAGCGAGGCCGCCGGCGGTGCCGCGGTCGACGATGTGCTGACGCGCATGCGCCTGAAATCCACCACTGCCGGCGGCCGCTCGCTCGACCATCGCATGGCAGGCACGCGCCGCCTGCTGACAAGGCAGCGCATGGCGCTCGCCATGTTTGCTGCGGCATCCCTTTTCGCAGCATTTGTTTGAGCCATGACAAAACTTCACCTGCGCGCCAACACCTTCACCTTGCTGCAGACGGTGACGTCGGTCGGCCTGTCGGCGGCGGCCTGGGTGGTAACCGGCGTCAGACCAATCTGGAACGGCAGCCAGCCGTCGGAGCGGCAGCGCATCTACTTCGCCAACCATGCCAGCCATGGTGATTTCATCCTGCTGTCGGCCTGTCTGAGTGAGAAGGTGCGCGCCCGGACCCATGCGATCGCGGCGGCCGAATATTGGGGCAAGTCGCGGCTGCGCCGCTTCATCGCGCAGGACATGCTGTCGTCCGTGCTCATCCACCGGCAGTGGACCGACGAAACGCAACACCCGATCTCGATCATGCTGTCGGTGCTCGACGACGGCCACTCGCTGATCCTGTTTCCCGAAGGCACTCGCAACACGACGGAGGCGGATCTGCTGCCGTTCCGCTCCGGCCTCTACAATCTGTCGATGGCGCGGCCCGATGTCGAACTCATCCCGTGCTGGATCGAGAACATGTCGCGCGTGCTGCCCAAGGGCCAGTTCCTGCCGGTGCCGCTTCTGTGCCGCGTCGTCTTCGGTCCGCCGGTGGCGATCGCGCCCGGCGAAGAACGCCGCACCTTCCTCGAGCGCGCGCGCCAGACGCTGCTGTCGCTCAACCCGCGTCCCGATCGGGACCACTAGCATGACCAGGCAAAGAGACTTCGTATGACACTGCCGCCAATGCATGAAACCGTCATCCTGCTGGCCGGCCTGATCTGCGTGCTGACCATGGCGAGCATCGTTGCCGGTATCCTCTCATGGCGGGCGCCGAAGCCGCTGCCCTCGACGCTCGTCAACTTGAACCAGCGCATCAACGCCTGGTGGGTGATGGTGCTGGCGATCACCGTCGCCTTCTTCTTCGGCCGCACCGGCATGACCATCCTGTTTGCGCTGATCTCGTTTGCCGCGCTGCGCGAGTTCGTGACGCTGACGCACAGCCGGCGCAGCGACCACTGGGTGCTGCTCGGCATGTTCGGCATCATCATTCCCTTCCAGTACTGGCTGGTGTGGACCGCCTGGTACGGGCTCTTCACCATTTTCATCCCCGTCTACTGCTTCCTCTTGATGCCGGCGGTCACCGCGCTCAACGGCGACACCGAGCGCTTCCTCGAGCGCGTGTCCGCGCAGCAATGGGCGGTCATGATCTCGGTCTACTGCGTCAGCCATGTGCCGGCGCTGCTGACCCTCAACGTGCCCGGTTTCGAGGGCCGCAACCTCCTGCTCATCGCCTTCCTGATCATCACCGTGCAAGGCAGCGACGTGCTGCAATACATTTTCGGCAAGCTGTTCGGCAGGCATCTTCTGTCGCCCTCCGTCTCGCCCTCGAAGACCTGGGAAGGGCTGGTCGGCGGGCTGGTGGCATCGAGCCTTCTCGGCGCGCTGCTGTCGTTCCTGACGCCGTTCTCGCCGCTGGCGGCGGCAGGCGTCGCCTTCATCGCCTGCCTGATGGGGTTCCTCGGCGGGCTGGTGGCGTCGGCGATCAAGCGCGACCAAGGCGTCAAGGACTGGGGTCACCTGATCGAGGGCCACGGCGGCATGATGGACCGCGCCGACAGCCTGGTCTTCGCCGCACCGGTGTTCTTCCACATCGTCCGCTATTTCTGGACGTGAGCTAAGCCGTTCAATCGCGGATGGCGCGGCCTGCCTGCTGCAGCAATTCGAAGGCGGCGAAGCGCTTGTCGTGCCAGGGCACGAGGTCGCCACCGGCCGGGCGATAGATGTCGCCGATGCGCGACATGCCGGTCATCGCCGCGATCACATCGGGAAATTTTTGCGCCGCCACCGCAGCCAATATGGCTGAGCCGAGCAGCACCGGTTCGAGCGAGGTCGAACCGGCGACGGTCAGGCCTGTGGTGTCGGCCAAAAGCTGACGTACCAGCTCGCTTTGCGCCGCACCGCCGCTGACGACGATAGTGTCGATGGCAATGCCTTTTTTGGCCATCGCCGCCAGGATCTGGCGAACGCCGTAGCCGATGCCCAGCAGGCCGGCGACATAGAGCGCGACCAGACTGTCGAGGGACGTGTCCATGCCAAGCCCGGCGATCAGGGCCTTGGACTCGGGATCGGCGAAGGGCGAGCGGTTGCCGAGGAATTCCGGCACGACATGCAGTCCATCGGCTAGGTGCGCTACTGCGGACAGGTCGGCGGACTGTTTCGCCGCCTGCTGACCAAGCCAAGCGGTCAGGCCGAGACCTTCCGCCTTGGCTTTTGCGGATGCCTCAGCCGTGGCCGGATGGAAAGCGACGAGGTGGTCGATTGCAGCACCCGCCGCCGATTGCCCGCCTTCATTGAGCCAAAGCCCCGGCACCATCGAGGAAAAATACGGACCCCAGACGCCGGGCACGAAGGCCGGCTCGCTGGTGCTGGCCATGGTGCAGGCCGAAGTGCCGAACACATAGGCCATGCGCGACTGCAAGGTGCCGACCGAGCCCTGCCCGCCAACCGTGCCGACGCCGCCGGCATGGGCATCGATCAGGCCGGCCGCAACCGGCGTTCCCGGCAGCAGGCCGAGATCGGCCGCGGCGGCCTCAGTGAGGCCTTGGGCAAGTGCCGTGCCACCCTCGACGATTTCGGTGCCGATGCGGGCAAAGCCTTCATCGGCGAGCGCGCCGAGGCCGATGGCACGGAAATAGGCATCGTCCCAGCGCCGCTCATGACCGAGATAGGTCCATTTGCAGGTCAGCGTGCAGATCGAGCGCGCCAGGCTGCCGGTTGAGCGCCAGGTCAGATAGTCCGTCAGGTCGAAGAAATGCTCGGCCGCATCGAAGGTGGCGGGCAGGTTCTCGCGCAGCCACAGCAGCTTCGGCGTTTCCATTTCCGGCGAAATGGTGCCGCCGACATAGTCGAGCACGGCGTGCTTGCCGGCATTGATGCGCTGCGCCTGGTCGAGCGCGCGGTGATCCATCCAGACGATGATGTTGCGCTGGCTGTCGCCGGAACTGCCGGCCGGCAACGGCGCGCCATCCTGGCCGACCACGACCAGCGAACAGGTGGCGTCGAAGCCAATGCCGGCAATGTCGCGCCCGGCAAGCCCCGACTCCGTCACCGCCTCGCGCACGCTGGCGCAAACCGCGCGCCAGATGTCCTCGCTCGACTGTTCGGCGATTTCGCCGGGCTCGATGAACAGAGCGATGTCGCGCTTCGCCGAGGCAAGCATGGTGCCCTTGCTGTCGAACACCCCCGCCCTGGCACTGCCAGTGCCGACGTCGATGCCGAGGAAGTGGGACATGGGAAACCTCAGAAGTTAGGCAGTAGGCAGTAGGCGAGATGGTCGGCAGTGAATGGTCAGTTGCAAGAGCCTCTCCCCATTCCCTGCTGCCTAACGCCTAAGGCCTAACGCCTACTGCCTCACAAATCATTGCTCTGCGGCAGGATCACCAGATCCCTGATGGTGACGTTCCTTGGCCGCGTCAGCATGAACAGCACGGCTTCGGCGACCTCGACCGGCTGAATCAGGCCGCCCTTGGCCAGTTCATCCTCGAGCTTGTCCTTCGGCCAATCGCTGATCAGCGCTGTCACCACCGGCCCCGGCTGCACCGCGCCGACGCGCAGGCCGTGCGGGGCGACCTGGCGGCGCACCGTATGGACGAAGGCCTGCACGGCGTGTTTCGACGCTGTGTAGATCGGCTCCCAGACCACGGGCACCAGTCCGGCGATCGAAGACGTGACGATGATGTCGCCGGTCTTGCGTTCGACCATATGCGGCAGCACGGCGTGGATGGAACGAAAGACCGCATTGATGTTGAGGTTCAGCATGCGGTCCCAGGCATCCGGGTCGCCTTCGAGCACCGGGCCGCCGACATAGGCGCCGGCATTGGCGTGGAAGATATCGAGCTGGCCTGCCTTGTCCAGGATTTGCGGCATCATCGTCGCGACGCTGGCCGGCTTCATCAGATCGATCACCAGCGGGATCGCGTTGGGACCGAGTTCGGTGCAGACGCTTTTCAGCGCGTCTTCGGCGCGATCGACGAGCACAACGCGAACGCCGGCGGCAATCAGCGCTCTCGCGCATTCCAGGCCTATGCCCGACGCGGCGCCGGTGATCGCCGCGACTTTTCCACTCAAATCCTGAGCCATTCTTCTATCCTCGTATTCTCTGTTGGTTCAGGCTCGGCCGTGGGAAACCCGCGAGCGGCGTGCCAGGGAGTCGACGATGACCGCAATTGCCAGAACGGCGCCGGTGATCATGTAGCGAAGCGACGATGACAGATCGAGCAAGGTCAGCCCGCTGGCGATCGACTGGATGACGATGATGCCGAGCAGCGCGGAATAGGCGCTGCCACGGCCGCCAAACAGGCTGGTGCCGCCTATGACCGCCGCCGCAATGGCGTTGAGGTTGACGTCGCCGGTGCCGGCCTGCTGGCTGGCGGAGGCCAGCCGCGCCGCCGACAGGACGCCGCCGAGGGCGGCAAACATCGAGCACATGACGAAGGCGCTGAGGTAGATCGAGCGCACCTTGATGCCGGCCCGGCGCGCCGCTTCGCGGTTGCCGCCGACGGCGGTCATCGAGCGGCCCCATTGGGTGCGGGTCAGCGCATAGTTCATCGCCACCACCAGGCCGACGAACAGGCCGAACATCCACGGTATGCCGCGCGCCTGGTTGAGATAACCGACGATCAGTTCTAGCAGGATGGTCAGGGCGGCGACGCGCACGATGAGGCCGCCGACAGACGGCGCCGACAAATTGACGGCCCGGCGGCGGCTGACGGTGCGCAGGCCGGTGATCAGCATGACGATGCCGGGCAATGCCGCCAGTGCATAGGACAGCCAGTCCGGCATGACCAGCAACTGGCCGAAATTCACCAGGTTCGAGCCATAGGGCAGATTGATCGAGCCGGTGGAGCCCAGAATATACAGCTGCAGGCCCAGCACGGCGAGCAAGCCGGCCAGCGTCGAGACGAAACTCGGCATGCCGAGCCGGTTGAACAGCAAGGCATAGAGCGCGCCGATGAAACCGCCGACGGCAATCGCGGCGAGGATGGCGAGCGCCACCGGCCAGCCCTGGTTGACCCACAGCGTGCCCACCATGGCCGAGGCAAAGCCGCTGATCGAGCCGACCGACAGGTCGATCTCGCCGACCATCAGCACGAAGACTATGCCGAGCGCGATGACGCCGACGGTCGAGCAGTCGAACAACAGATTAACGAGGTTGCTTGACGAAACGAACACCGGGTTGAGCGCGGTGAACACGCTCCAGATGATGACCAGGCCGACGATGACCGGCAACGAGCCGAGGTCGCCGGAGCGGACGCGGTCGAAGAAGGCGCTGATGGCGCCACCGACGCCGGCCTGGTGCTTGACGCGGACGTCGCTGCGGTCGAGCGCCGTCGACGAAGAGGTGTCCTGCTTGGGCTCCGCGCTCATGGCCGCTGCTCCTGGTTGTGCGCTTGTTCGGCGGCCTTGCGCCGTTCGGCGCGGCGCGACACTGCATTGTTGGCGGCGCCGGTGATGGCGCTGACCAGTTCCTGGTTCGAGGCGTCGGGTTCGAAGACGCCGTTGTTGCGGCCGAGCCTGAGCACGACGATGCGGTCGGCGACGGCGCGCACGTCCTCCATATTGTGACTGATCATCAGCACGCCGAGCCCACGCTCGCGCACCCGGTCGATGAGGTTCAGCACTTCCGCCGTCTGGGCGACGCCAAGAGCGGCGGTCGGCTCGTCGAGCAGGATGACCTTGGGGTCGAGCAGCAGCGAGCGGGCGATCGCCACGGTCTGGCGCTGGCCGCCGGACAGCGAGGCGACCGCCTCGCGGACGCTTGGAATACGCGCCGACAATTCGTTGAGCAGCGTCCAGGCGCGAATTTCCATCGCCACCTCGTCCAGCCGCAGCGGGTTGATCTCCTTGCCTAGAAAGATGTTGGCGACGACGTCGAGGTTTTCGCACAGTGCGAGATCCTGGAAGACGGTGGCGATGCCGAGCGTCAGCGCGGCGCTCGGGTCGGGCATCGTCACTTGCCTGCCGCGGAAATTGATGGTGCCCGAGCTCGGCTGGTGGACGCCGGCCAGAATCTTGACCAGCGTCGACTTGCCGGCGCCATTGTCGCCGACCAGCGCCACCACCTCGCCGGCATGGACATCGAGATCGATATCGGTGAGCGCCGAAACGGCGCCGAAATTCTTCGAGATGCCGCGCAGGCTGAGCACCAGCTCGCCTGCCGAAACCGGTCCGTCAGAGATGTCAGACATGGTGGCAAACCTTTCCGGATGGGCGGTCAAGAGTGACTGCGAACTTCCGGCCGCCGCAAGGGCGGCCGGAAAGCAGGATCAGGATTCTAGGTCATCCTTTTATGCATGTCGTTATCCCAAAACCGCTGCGCACTTTTGGGGCGACCTGCATTGTCACTTTGTGATGCCGAGCTTCTTGCAGCCTTCGGCATAGCGGTCGACGCAAAGCTCTTCGGCGGTGTTGATCTTCTTGTCGATGATCTCGGCCTTGAGGTTTTCCTGCATCACCACCGCCGGCGTGAACAGCTGCGACGGGGTGTCGTAGAGGGTCATTTCGGCCTTCGGCGTCTCGCCCGACAGAAGCTGGACGGCGACGTTGGCTGCAGCCGCCGCAACGATCTCGCTCGGCTTGGAGATGGTGTTGTACTGGTCGCCGGCGATGATCAGCTGCAGGGCGGCGATGGTCGCATCGTTGCCGGTCACCGGCGGCACCGGATCGACACCGGCGGCCTTGAAGGCGGCGATGGCGCCACCACCGGTGCCGTCATTGGCCGCAACGACGCCGACGATCTGCGTGGAGAAGCGGGTGATCTGGCCGCTTGCCCATTGCTGCGCCTTCGGCGGCGCCCATTCCGGCGTGTCGTATTCGGCAAGGATCTTGTAGCCGCTGTTGTCGAGGCTGGAATGGATGCCCTTCTTGATCAGCCCGGCGGCCGCGTCGGTCGGCGATCCGTTGATCTGCAGCAGGCCGCCGCTGGCGGGGTCGACCTTCAGCGCCTTGAGGTGTTCGACGAGCGAGTCGGCAATGGCCTTGCCGATGCCTTCATTGTTGAACGAGACGTAGAAGTCGGCAGGTGCGGTCGGGATCGGGCGATCATACGCGATGACCTTGACGCCTTGGCTCTGCGCCAGCTTGACCAGCGAGGCGGCGGCGGTCGAGTCGACAGGGTCGAGCACGATCGCCTTGGCGCCTTGCGAGATCACCGAGTTGAACTGCTGCTGCTGGCGCGAGGCGTCGGCATCGGCGTTCTGGTAGATCACCTTGCAGCCGGGGCAGAGTTTTTTCATCTCGGCGACGAAGCCGGGATAGTCGTGCTGCTCGTAGCGCGTCGAGGCCTGGTCGGGCATCAAGAAGGCGACCGTGGCGTCGGTAACCGGGGCGGCAAAGGCAGCGGTGCCGCCAAGAAGAGAAAGAGTGAGCGCGATGGCTCCCGTCGATTTCCAGGCAAATCTGGTCATTTCGATAGCTCCGTTTCAAGGAATGGTTTCATGAAGCCTTGGACACCACATGGCGCCGGGCCTTGACTGCAGTCGGCTGTTGCGAGGAACAACGGAGCACTTGATCCGTGCTGCGCATCCTCTTGATATCTCTGGATTTCGGGACAAGCGATCTCCAGCACGGGGCGCCTCCAACGCACCCCGCGTTCTTACCTCAGTAAATGTCTAGGCTCCTCCCGGTCCTCCCTGTTAGGCGGCAATCTCCGCGCTGACGTTTTCCGCCAGCAGGGCCCTGAAGCGCGAAGGCGACATGCCTTTCTGGGTCAGGAACTGGCGGTTGAAATTCGAGATGTTGTTGTAGCCGGCGGCGTAGCAGATCTCGGTGATCGGCATGTCGGCCTCGCTCATCAGCAACTGGCAGGCAAGGTTGATGCGCAACCGGTTGACATACTGCACCAGCGCCATGCCGGTATGGCGGCGGAAGCTGCGCGAAAACGCGCTCGGGCTGCGGCCGGCGATCGCCGCCAGATCGCTTTCGCTGAACGGCTCGGTCAGGTTGGCGTTGATATAGGCAAGCGCCTTGTTGACGCCGGCCGACATGAAGCCTGAGGGATCCGGCAGATAGCTGGCGCTGGTGAGCGTCCGCACATCGGCGGCGCGGCTCAGAATATCGATCAGTTCCATGAACAAAGCGATGCGGCGAACGCCTTGCGCTTCGACCAGTTCGGCCAGCACAGGTGCGGCGAGCTTGGCGGTAGCGGTGGAGAACAGCGCGCCGCGGCGGCTGAGCTCGAGAATGTTTTCACAACCGGCAAGTTCCGGCAACGCGGCGGTGGCGTCGGCAATGAACTCTTGCGAGAACTGCACGACGCGGCCGCGCAGCGGCACGCTGGCGCCTGCCGGCACGTCGCTGACCCAGTTGTGCGGCAGGTTCGGGCCGGTGAGCACGAGGTTGCCGGGCTCGAACTCGCCGATGAAGTCACCGACGAAATAATGGCCCGTGGTGGCGACGACGTGATGGATTTCGTATTCGGGGTGGAAGTGCCAGCGCACCGTGTGGAAGGGGTAGCCGTGGGCCCAGGCCTTGAACGACTCGCCGCGTCTGATCTGGACGACTTCCAAGTCCGGATTCATGTCAGTTCCTCCCGGCGCCGGTCCGGTCATGCGACCAGTTGCAGTGCCATCTCCCGCAGGCCGCGTTTGCCGCTCTCTGCAGTGATCGAAGCTTAGGCGGCAATTCATGCAGCCGCCACCACGGTGTGTCCACCTCACTGATACTTTTTTGACGTTTTTGTGGTCAAGGCGATACGTTTGCGAGTACGCGGGAGAGATCAGGCCCCGCTTGCGAGACGGTGACGACGCAAACGATGTCGCCGGCGGCGAGAGCTGGTCGCTCGATTTCGGCTCCGTCACAGTGACAATATGCAAAGGGAGCGGATCGGCATGACAAGGACGTTCACCTACTCCGGCAGCCCTGCGCATATTGTCTTCGGCAATGGCGCGTCGTCCGAGGTGGGCACCTGGATCGAAAAACTCGGCTGCAAGCGCGCGCTGGTGCTGTCGACGCCGCATCGGGCTGCCGACGGCGAGGCGCTTGCCAAGTCCCTCGGCGCGCTGGCGGCCGGCATCTTTTCGGGCGCCGCCATGCACACGCCGGTCGAGGTAACCCAAACGGCAATGGCCAAGGCAACCGAGGTCAAGGCTGACTGCGTTGTCGCGCTTGGCGGCGGCTCGACCACCGGTCTCGGCAAGGCGATCGCCTGGCGCACCGACCTGCCGCAGATCGTCATCCCGACCACCTATGCCGGCTCGGAGGTGACGCCGATCCTCGGTCAGACCGAGAACGGCGAAAAAACCACAATGCGTGACGCAAGGATCCTGCCGGAAGTGGTGATCTACGATCCAGAGCTGACCGTCGGCCTGCCGATAGCGATGAGCGTCGCGTCAGGACTCAACGCCATGGCGCACGCGGCCGAAGCGCTTTACGCGCAGGATCGCAATCCGATTTCCACCCTGATGGCGAAAGAAGGATTGCACGCCATGACGGCGGCGCTGCCGGTGTTGACCAAGGAGCCTGGAAACATCGATGCACGCGGCGATGCGCTTTACGGCGCCTGGCTGTGCGGTACGGTGCTCGGCGCCGTCGGCATGGCGCTGCATCACAAGATCTGTCATACGCTCGGCGGCTCTTTCGACATGCCGCATGCCGAGACGCATGCGGTGATGTTGCCGCACACGATCGGCTTCAACGCCGTCGCGGTGCCCGACTTGTTGAAGCCGGTCGCCGACTTGTTTGGCGGCAGCGCGGGCGGCGGTCTCCACGATTTCGCCAAGGCGGTCGGCGCGCCCCTTACATTGAAAGAACTCGGCCTCATGCAGGCCGATCTCGACCGCGCCGCTGAGATCGCGACCAGGAACCCATACTGGAATCCGCGGCCTTTCGACCGCGCCGCAATCCGCGCCCTGTTGCAGGACGCGTGGGAGGGAAGGCGTCCGCAAAACTGACGGCAACAAGCAAGGAACTTACCCGCCGCGAATTCATCAGGATACCGCCACGACGGTGTGCTCGCGGCGGCCTCGCGGTGCCGGCGATCGCCTGCCCTTTCGCATATAGCCGACACGCATGAGTGGCTCCGCCTGATCGGCGCAGGCCGCTCACGGTTTGTGCGCGTGAAAAACTGCGCGGCTCGAAAAGCCCATTGACATCAGCCGTATTTTCGACGCAAACGTTATATTGTTACTGTTATACAGTTACACAGCCCGCCTCTCCGGCGACATACATTTCAGACTGCAAGGAGACCACGGATGCGTCGCATTCCCTTTCTCGCCGCGCTGCTCGTCGCGGTGCCGCTTTTGACCGGCACGGCTGCCCGCGCCGAAGACAAGCTGACCATCGTGGCGGCCGAGAATTTCTATGGCGACCTTGCCCGCCAGATCGGCGGCAGCAACGTCACCGTCACCAGCATCCTGGCCAATCCCGATGACGATCCGCATCTGTTCGAGACCAGCCCGTCGACGGCGCGCACCATCGCCGACGCCAAGATCGTCATCTATAACGGCGCCGACTACGATCCGTGGATGGACAAGCTGCTGTCGGCCTCGACAGCCAAGGATCGCACGACCATCGTCGCCGCCGACCTGATCGGCAAGAAGTCGGGCGACAACCCGCATCTGTGGTACGACCCGGCGACGCTGCCGGCCATCGCCAAGGCGCTGAGCGCCGACCTTGCCAAGCGCGATCCGGCCAATGCCGTGTATTATGAGACGAACCTGAAGGCATTCCAGACCTCGCTCGAGGCCATTGACAAGGAAATCACCGACGTCAAGAACACCTATGCCGGCACCGAGGTGACGGCTACCGAGCCGGTCTTCGGCTACATGGCGGAAGCGCTCGGTCTCAAGATGCTGAACTACGATTTCCAGGTGGCCTTGATGAACGATGCGGAGCCGAGCGCCACGCAGGTGGCGGCGTTCGAAAACAGCCTGAAGGACGGCTCGGCCAAGATCCTGTTCTACAATTCGCAGGTGACCGACGAGGCAACGACAAGGCTGCTCGACATCGCCAAGCAGAACAAGGTCACGGTCATCGGCGTCACCGAGACGGAACCGGCGGGCCAGACGATCCAGACCTGGTTCGGCGGCCAGATCGACGCGGTCCAGAAGGCGCTCGCCGCCCGCACACAATGAATGTGACTGCGAATGAATGTGACTAAATGAACGCAATCGAATTCGACAAGGTCACGCTGACCTATGGGGGACGCCGGGTTTTATCCGACGTCTCCTTTTCTCTACCGCAAGGCGCCTTTGTCGGCCTGCTCGGCGCCAATGGCGCCGGCAAGACGACGATGCTGCGCGCCATTCTCGGCCTGATCAAACCGGCCGGCGGCGCCATTTCGGTGCTTGGCAAATCGCCGACGCGCGGCAACGCCGACATCGGCTATATGCCGCAGGCGCGGCGCGCGCTTGGCGATGTCGGCGTCAGCGGCCTCGACTTCGTGCTGAGTGCCGCCGGCGGGCATCGCTGGGGCTGGCCCGTCGCATCGGCTGCCGAGAAGGAGGCGGCGTGGAAGGCTCTTGAAGAGGTGGGCGCCGGCGACCTTGCGCGGCGGCCGCTGGGCGAGCTTTCCGGAGGCGAGCGCCAGCGCATCCTGATCGCGCAATCCTTGATCGGCAATCCGCAACTGCTGCTGCTCGACGAGCCGCTGATCAGCCTCGATGCAGGCCATCAGCGCGCGATCATCGACCTGGTGCATCAGATCGGCGAGCGGCTCGGCATTGCCGTGCTGTTCTGCTCGCACGAGATCAACCCGCTGCTGCGCGCCGTCGACCGCGTGCTCTATCTCGGCAACCGCAAGGCGGCGATCGGTTCCGTCGACGAGGTCATCAGCGGTCCGGTGCTGTCGAAACTCTATGGCACGCATATCAATGTGGTGCGGGTTGCCGGCCGCATCTTCGTCATGGCCGACGATGTCGAACTGGAGAGCGGGGCGCATGTCCACGATCTTTGACTATGAATTCATGCGCAACGCCTTCTATGCCTGCACCATCGTCGGCATCGTTTCGGGCGCGGTCGGCTATTTCCTCGTGCTCCGGGGCCAGACCTTCGCCGGTCATGCGCTCTCCCATGTCGGCTTTCCCGGCGCCACCGGCGCCGGCCTGATCGGGCTGTCGCCGTTTCTCGGCCTCACCGTGTTTACCGTCGCCGCCGGCATCGGCATCGGCCTGCTCGGCGAACGCGCGCATCGCGACGTCGCCATCGGCATCGTTTTGACGCTGTCGCTCGGCTTGGGCTTGCTGTTTCTGCATTTCTACACCGCCTTCGCCTCGCAGGCGACCAACGTGCTGTTCGGCAATGTGCTGGGCATCAGCCTGCGCACCGTTATCGTGCTTGCGGTGCTGGCGGTGGCGATCCTTGTCGCGCTTTTGCTGATCGCGCGGCCGCTGCTGTTCGCCAGCCTGCAGCCGGAACTCGCCGAAGCGCGCGGCGTGCCGCTCACTCTTGTCTCGACCCTGTTCATGGTGCTGGTCGCCGTCGCCACGTCCGAGGCGGTGCAGATCGTCGGCGTGCTGCTCGTCTTCGCGCTGATGGTGGCGCCTGCAGCCACCGCGCTCAGGCTTACTAGCGGCGTCGGAGCCGGCGTGCTGACGTCCATCGCGCTTGCCGTGATCATCGCCTGGATCAGCCTGACGCTCGCCTTCCTGACCGACTGGCCGACGAGCTTCTGGATCACGGCGCTGGGCGCGGCGGCCTATGTCGTCAGCGGCATGGTCCGGCGCCCGTCGGTCCGAGAGACTCAGAGCGCCGACGCCGGCCCCTGAGGCTTGCCCTCCGGCGGGTCGATCGGGCCGGCTGGAGTGCAAAACTGACGTGAGGGAAATACACCCAAAAAAAGTCAGGTCTACAATCCGGCTCCTGAAACGTTTCAGCCGCGAAAGACAAATTCATCCAATCGCCTAGATCGCGACCTCTGTCGCGCCAAAGGTCCCCTCCGGAGCGGCCGGAACACCCGGAAAACCGCCATTTCAAGCGCATTTTGCAGCGGCGAATGGCTTGCGCGAGGCCGGCTGGAAAGCTGGCCGGGAGGCGCAAAAGGGACCTCCCGCGGCCATTGCGGGCGGCGTTGACAGACCGCGGTGCTGCATGCGTATAGCAAGCCATGGGTCACGCCATGGCCGTGGCGGTTGAGACGGGGCTGGGGGGTTTCGTAACAACAGCATTGACGGCCCGGCGCCGGACGGGCGGCATGCACTCTCGAAGTGCGCCGCTCGCTCTTGGCTGACGCGCCGGCGACCCGGCAGCAGTCCTGGCCTGCGTTCTCTCGACCAGGCTCCGCAGAACGCCATCGTCTCAGCTTTTCGATCCGCATCGGTTCGAAGCGAACGAGGTGACGCCCTCTTAACCGATATTCGCTTCGCTACGTCCCCCTCCCCCTGCTGGGCGAGGGGGACGCTGGCGATGAACCGCGCCGGCCGACGTGTATCGGCACCGATCAGGAACTGCCGACGACGCGATCAAGCAAGCCTGACGACGAGCCGATCAGGCGACCCTGGCGACGTCGATCAAGCAAGCTTGACGACGAAGTGCTTGGTTACCGGCTCGAGGATATGCCAGGTGCCCTTGAAATCGGCTTCGACCACGAACGCATCGCCCGGACCGACCTCGACAGGCGTGCCGCCATCGGGCGTGATGATGATGCGGCCGGCGATCATGTGCACGAACTCATAGTCGGTGTAGGTGGCGTGATAAGTGCCGGGCGAGGCCCGCCAGGTGCCCGACAGCACCTTGCCGTCGGCGGTGGTGTGCTGCACGGCGGTCTGCATGGTCGGCCGGCCCGCGACAACGATCCAGCCCGGTAAGTCGCCGCCCTCGGCATGCTCGACAGCGCCGAATTTGAAAATGGTGGTGTTGGTCATGGGAGGCTCCGTTTGAATTGCATGGCTGCCGGTTGGATAGCCGATGCGTGTGACGGGAGCAACGCAAGGGCCGACCCCGGATGTCGGAGATTTGGCGAACGGCGCGCGCTAATCTCCCCCCTCGAGGGCATAGGCGCTAAGATAGGTATTGCCTTGCGGAATCGGGTGTGATTCTACGCTGCGATGACACACGAATCGCTTGTTGATGACGGCTGGGCCG